>PRDI01000117.1 GCA_003345595.1 Candidatus Thorarchaeota archaeon
CTGCTGGTAGAATAATGACCAAGCACTCCGACAAAAAACATCATACCCAGAGGTATGGCAAGCATCAGCAGAGTCCATGTTGTGGGACCAATCAGCCCACCATTGTTCTGGGCCCACACGGTCAACCAGCCTATCACATTTTGCGCGACTTGGTCGGGATAGAAGAAAGGCGCACCCATCGTGCGAAATGCGTAGCTAAGAGTAACACCCATGATGGCACCCACGAATGCTGCCGTGGCCACTGCGCCGGTGGTCAAGGAGGATATGAAGTTCACAAGAGCGTTGCGCCAGTTGATGCCAGTCAGCTTTGCACGCGGTCGAGCGATACCCTCGAACACTCGCTTGTACAGCACTTCTGAGAAGCTCTCAGTCATGGGTAGCAGTAGCACCGCAAACAGGATGGGAGGGGCCGCGAGGATGAGGCCGCTGATGTAGTAGAGACCGAGCTGGTCAAGAGTGCCGCTCTGAATGCGCTCCCATGCGTTGAGTGCAATCGTGACCAGCGTCAGAAGGATGTTGAACCTAAAGAACCACCCGAGCACACCTCTCATCATCTCGGCGCCGAGGTCCTTCTCACCCAGCTTGATTCCTGCACCCTTGGCAATACGGTTTGACGCGGGGTAACCAAATCGATAGATCCAGGTGAGGAATATGAGGACACCAATAATGTAGTTGTCCCCTTGAGCCATGTACACATCTATAGACGGCAACAGTGTGGCCAGTCCGATTATCAGATAGTCTTTCCATGCGCTTGCCCATGCCTTGGAAACGACTTTCGGATCAAGCGGTTGGGATTCGACACCAGAGAATGACACATGATTCAATCGGTCTTTGAGGCCGGAGTATCCATCGCTTTCAGGCTTCTTTCCAGTCATTCGGAGTATGACATTGTTAAATCGCATTCTCACGGGCTCTTGAAGAGCGAGCTTCAGCAACAAGACCAGTTGCCCAAACAGCACGGCCACAAAAGACACCATAACCCAGGTGAAGAACTCCTGAAGGCTGTAAGAGAACTGGAACAGGAAGTCAGTAAGAAGAATCCAGTACAGGTCGCCTCCCTCGACTTGACTATTGAATCCGGGAGGCACCGCTTCGGGATACTTCCAGATGTAGTACAGGAAGAACGATATGACCTTGATCACCATCAGGAGGAGAAATGCTTCTATGAACCGGTTCCTGCGATGGCGAAAGAACAACAGGTATGCGAGTGCCACAATGATCGTGGGGACGAACTGCACGAGTAGTGTCATGAGAGTAAGGTCAGACATAGCCTTGGTCCTCACCTAGCGCTAACAGAGCCGTGCAGTTTCGCCGAGTAAAAAAGGTTCGTCGGACAGACCTCGTGATTGCCACTGTTTGTGAAGTCAACCCAGACTAAGACTGGAGGGCGATAGTAGTAGATTACTTATGGGGGCTGTCTCACTGACCTGTTGTGGTGAATAGTACAAATGCTACCTGAAGAGGTCGTTGAGGCGGTCGCTGATACTGCATCAGGCCTGCATGCAGTGGACTACGTAAGAGACCTCACCCGCTTTCATAGGATCCAGGCAAGCCCAGGCATTCATGATGCCGTGGAGTATCTCAAGAACGAGATAGCCAGAGTGTCAAAAGCGGAGCTGAAGGTCTTCGAGTACCCTGCAACCGGACAAGGCTCCATCGAAACGTGGGAAGATATCTATGGTTGGTTCCCGAAATCTGGAAGACTGGAGCTAACGGAGCCAGAGCAACGGACACTTGCAGATTTCGACGTTGAACCGATTTCTCTGGTAGCGCAGTCGTGCTCAGCTGACGTCGAGGCCGAGGTTGTGTACGTCGGCAAGGGAGTGAAGCCAAACGATTTCGAGAACAGAGAAGTAGCGGGCAAGATTGTACTTGCAGAGGGTCGAGCTTCGTATGTGCATAGGAGTGCCTGTATTCAGAGGAATGCAGCTGGCGTGCTCATATACGCGGCACCTTCAGGCTCAGATGAGATTGGCAACCTAAGGCCGTATAGCGCAATATGGCCGAGACCGGGCGAAGCGAGCAAGACTCGTTTCGGCTTTTCGTTAGCGCAATCGGACGCGGTGAAAATCAAGAGGTGGCTTGATGAAGGCAAAAGGGTGAAAGTCAAGGCGAAGGTAGATGCCAAGCTTGGGACGGGCAAGATCGAGATCGTGTCTGCGCTCATTAAGGGAAAGGAAACAACGGACGAGGTTTGGTTTGTGGCTCACATCTGCCACCCCCACCCAAGCGCAAATGACAACGCGTCGGGCGCTGCTGTGCTTCTTGAGTCTCTCAGAGTGATATCGAAACTGATTGCCGAAGGGGTCGTGCCTGAGCCCAGCCGGTCTATCAGGTTCCTTTGGTTGCCTGAGTGGAGTGGAACGGTCAAGCTTGTACACAATGAGAAAGAACTCACATCTAGATGCAAGGCTATGGTGAACGTCGACATGGTGGGAGCCGATCCGGCGAAGTCTGGGTCTCTCCTGCACTTGTACAGAACGCCTCATTCACTGCCAACGACCCTCAATAATCTGATTCGTTACTGGTTGAACAGAGAAGTTGCTAGAAAACCGAAGCACCCACTTGGCGGCACCGCCTGCCCAATCAAGTGGACCTACGACGTATATTCTGCAGGCAGCGATCACCTGTTCTTTGTTGACGCCACGCTAGGTATCCCCGCAGTAATGATCAACCAGTTCCCTGACAGATTCTACCACACATCGACTGATACACCCGATAAGATTGACCCGGTCCAGATGGAATTCATAACCAGAACCGTCATTCTGAGTGCCCTGTCCTTGGGACTCCCCAAGCGTGTGATGAGAGAGTTGATTCTGATAGCCGCAAGAAACGAGGCAGTCGAGCTCCTCCACAGGGTTGGTGAAAGGGCTGTCACCGATTTGTCCGCCTGCGTTGACAACCCAGAAACTCTCTACCCAAGGTATCTCAAGTGGCTGGGATTGGCACACGAGCTCGGGCAGGCCACCCTCAATGCCGCCTCTAGCGAGTGGCCGCTCATTGAGGAACAGGAGGCCCTCAGACAGTCCGTGAGAGCAGGTCTTGAGATGACATATGCCGCTGAGATGGTAGTTGCTAGAAGGGCATACGAGGGAGCGTGTGCTGAAGCCGGTCTAGAGGCAAAGGAGGAAGAGCATTTCCAGATAGGCAAGGAGAACCTTGATGTCGAAGTGAAACGCCACCTGAGGTATGCCCTCGATCCGAGTTATCTAGCGAGATCAAGTGACGAGATGCTCATCAAGTACATGGAAATCCGAGAGTCTGACACACAGATCTCCGAACGGATTGATGAGATCCTCAATTTCTCAGTTGAGTGGAGGCCACTGACTGACATATGGAACCGCATCTGTATGCAGTTCGGACCCATGGATCAGAAGATGCTCCTCGGAATCGTTGAAGACCTAAAGAGGCTCGGTCTCGTAGAAACGAGGGAGGCCTGAGAGTCGAAGAAGCAGATCTGTCCCTACAAGAAGGTCGTGTTCGCGGGTACTTTTGACCATCTTCATGATGGACACAAACACTTGCTCCGGAGGGCTTTCCAGCTTGGTTCTTGGGTCGGCATTGGACTGACAACCAACGAGATGCTGAGTGACAAGACTGAAGCAGACAAGATACAGAGCTTCGAAGAACGCAAGCGGGCCTTGATGAGTTTCATAAAATCGGAGGGCCAGTCATCGAGATGCACTGTATTCGCCATCAAAACCCGAGAGGGCGGTGCTGAATCGATGGAGGACCTTGAGGCATTGATAGTGTCAGATGAGATCGGTGTGGTTGCCAACGCGTTCCAGATAAACGAGATGCGAGCAAGGAATGGCCTACGCCGTTTCGACATCATTGTTGTACCCCGGGTTAGGACAGAAGATGGTGTCCCCTTATCATCTTCAAGAATAAGACGCGGCGAAACCCTAGACCACAGGAGATTAACCTATTGACCACCGGGTGGGAAGAATTGGGCCTCGGCATATCTAGTCTGAAACAGAGGGTTATCGACCAGCTCCACATATCGTGTTGAGGCCGCCAGATAATCGGCCTCACGTTTTCGTAGCAGGTCTGCTGCAATCATATCGGCTCCGATGCTAGCGGCACCCAACACTTGATTGACGTGGGCGCCACTGAACCGCGGCAGAACTCCGACGCGATAGGCATCTTCAAGATTGAGACCGTGGCCAAACGAGCCCGTTAGGTACACCTTGCGCAGATCCTCTGCACTAATGCGCGCATAGTCCATAAGCACGCTGACAGCGGCAAGGACTGCAGCCTTCGATTGTTGAACTAAACGCAAGTCGAACTGTGAGATGTAGATTGGTTTCCCGGTCTGCGACTGAGTTGCGGGACAGACTGTATAGCTGATCACATCCCTGTACTTCGACAGCCACACTGACTCAATCTCCCGGTTCATGGAACCCTTTGAATCGACAATGCCAGCGTCCAGCATCCCCGCCAGTGCAGATATGACGCCTGTGCCACATATTCCGGATGGTGAGCCATGACCGAATACTTCGAAAGTTGGTTTCAGATTCGTTGGGTCTATCGAAACCTCGCGAATCGCCCCCTCAGCGGCCGCCATACCGCAGTCCAGTGACATGCCCTCGAAGGCTGGGCCCGAAGCGGCCGACGCCACCCATGTCGCTCCCGCTGAGCCTAGTGCTATCTCTGTGTTGGTGCCGAGGTCAATAGCAATCGCTGGCTCATCCTGTTGGGCAAGACCGGAAGCCATCATCAGAGCTATAGCATCCGGTCCCACATATGACTCGATGACAGGTGGTGAATAGCATTGTGTGGTTTCGCCGAGCTCTAGACCCACACTTGCACATGGGACTGTGATTGCCTCCTTGTGGTCTGCCACGTAGGGAGGGGTCAACAGGTGACCGACAGGGAAACCGAAGAACAGGTGGTGCATGACAGTGTTACCAACCACGACAACATCTGCAATCGACCCCGGCCTCAGACTGCGCTCTCGTAGGATTTGTCTGACTCCCTCATCGATGCATGTTCTGATTGACGAAGTCAGCCACCTGAATCTGGAATCATCACGCTGAGAGAATCTAATGCGGGAAACAACATCCAGACCAGCCGATTGTTGCGGGTTATGGAGAATACTCTGGAGAAGACACTTCCGATTCGCCAAGTCAACGAGGTGTAAAGTCACCCAGGTTGTTCCGATATCTACAGTGAGTCCGAATCTCGCTTGATTGTTCAAGGGTTTCTCGCTCTTGGGATCTTATCCTGCTTCATGATTCATAGACTGGAGTCCAGAAGGACACTATCGTACAATCAGTACAGGACAGGGGGCGCTCTTGGCGACCTTATCGCTGGTGGTCCCTACGAAGAGACGCCTGATTCCACTGACTCCCCGGGAACCAACCATTATCAGATCGACCTTCTTCTCTTCAGCTACTTCGATGATTCTACTGGCAGGGTCGCCGTGGGATAGCAGGTCAATGACTTTGCAGCCATCCGAGGAGGCGACTGCCTTGGCACGCGCAAGGATGTCTTCACCTACCTGCTGAAGCGCGAGGAAGGGCTGATCCGATACTGTGTCATGATAGGGCGTAGCGGAGGGCAGCATCGGAACAACGTGAAGAAGGAGAATCTCTGCTCCGACGGCCGGCCCAATCAAACATGCATAGTGGACAGCCTTGTAGGAATACTCAGAACCGTCAACAGCGACCAAGATGGCCTTCAGCCTGACGCCTCCCGCATCCTTACTGCTCATGGGCGACCTCTCGGACCCGTTGAGTTGAGCAGCTTATGACTCTTTCTGAATTGCGCAACCAGCCACAATGTAGTTATATCGCGACCACACTATTGAATGGGCAACTCCGTTCGTTCCGGTGGTCAACATGAGAATCACAGGCACAAAGTTCACAATCGAGAAAAGGGAATCTGCTATCGAGCTGAAGGACCAAGGCAGGCTCGTTGAAACCTTCCAGTTCCAGGGCAAGAACCTCGTTGAGATGACAGACACAGTCTGGGATGCTTTGAAGCGCAAGGGTGTAGTAGTACAAAAAGCAGCCCTCAAGGATGACTTGGCAGGTCTGTTTCCAGGCGCGCGTCCCACAGGACCACTGAAATAGACTCAAGCAGAACCACAAGCAGTCGGGCAATAACCATGCTGTGAACTGCCTGTAATGCATGAGAACGCCTGCGATCCTAGATTGTCGCAGGCTGACCCTCTTTCAGTGCTGCAATAGTTGCCTTTCCTTTAACCAGTTTCAGCAGGATACCAACAAGTTCGGGGCGGGAAATGCGGACCTGTTCCATTGTATCTCTGTCACGCACAGTCACGGTGTTGTCTCTGAGTGAGTCATAGTCAACTGTCACGCAGAACGGCGTCCCAATCTCGTCTTGGCGCCTGTACCGTCTGCCTATCGAACCCGTTGAATCAAGGTAGGTCGTGAGTCCGCTGTCTAGGACCTCGTCGTAGATTTCCTGCGATGGACCCACTAGTTCGGGCTTGCCCATGAGTGGAAACACACCCACTTGAACTGGCGCGATGTGAGGTGGAAATCTCAGCCACACTCGTTCGGAGTCTTCAGCGTAAGCATTGTCGATATGGCAGAACAGAGGCCGCTCAACGCCAAACGCAATCTCAAGAACGTTGGGCACGACTGATTCATTGCCGTCCTTGACACTCAAGTTCTCCTTCGAGTATTGCTGGTGCCGGCCCAAATCGTAGTTTCCTCTGTCATGTACCCCGCAGCACTCGACCCATCCAAAGCTCTTTGTTTGTACTTCTACGTCCCATGCGTCAGCTGCATAGTGTGCCCGTTCCGTGGGCAGGTGTTGCCGTAGTCGAAGCGATTCCGGTCGGAAGCCCATGCTCCTGAATACTTGATAGGCAAGATTCACGCACCAAGCGTAGGCCTTTGTCTTGAAGTGACCTTGCCGCAGGGCGTCAGACACTCTGAATGTGGTGACCTCATGTGATCCGCTCTCCTGTATCTTGTACGGCAGGAGAGGAAGTTCATAGGACTTGATGTCGTCAAATGCGCGCCAGTCGGTTTCGTCCTTATGCAGAATGAAGAGCTGTGCCTCGACCTGAGTGAATTCCCGAAGTCTCAGTATGCCCTGTCGTGGGGAGATCTCATTCCTGTACGCCTTACCAATCTGGAACACTGCTGCCGGAAGCTTGTCCCTGAAGAATGTCAATAATCTCTTGAATATCAGGTAAGTCGTCGTGGCGGTTTCCGGACGCATGTAGGCATCTTGGTCGAGACCAAGACGGGTCTTAAGCATGAGATTGAATCGCTCCACTGGACCCAGTTGCCCCTTGCACGCAGGACATTTTACACCCAATTCCCGTATTTTCTCTGCCAGTCTGTCCAGAGAGAGACCCTTGATGTCGGCATCAGGAACCTCCTCCTCGATCAAATTGTCAGCACGATAAGCTTGACCGCACTTCGTGCATCGGGTGATGGGATCGACAAAACCCTCGAGGTGTCCAGATGCCTTCCAGACTATTTCCGGAGAAACAGTGGGGCATTCAACTTCCCAGAAGTTGGCCCTTACGAAAGAGGAACGAATCTCTGATTCAAGCCTATTCTTCAGTAGCTTGCCAAGAGGGCCGAGGTCATAAAGTCCCGAGCTGCCGCCATAGATTTCAGGTGATGGCCCCCAAAAGAATCCGCGTTTCTTACAGAGTCCGACGACTGTTTCGGCAAAGTCTCTCTCAGAAGTCATGACCAAGACCAGAGCGCACGCACTAGAGTCCATGACTTAAACCTATGGTCACAACAGTCACAGGCGGCGAAACCTCCGCCATTCTTATTAGGGCTGGAAGGGGGTTGGAATGGAAGGTGCTAATGGTGGTGGATTCGCGGATCTCAGGCTTCTACAAACTGACGAGGGAACAGCGGGCGAGGAAGCTGGCAGAGCTGGCAGGTCTCAGTGATGATGAGATTGGAGCCCTTGCGAACCCGGGACGGGTCGACATGGAGATCCTCGACCACATGATTGAGAATGTCGTTGGGGCCATGACCCTGCCTATTGGCATCGCAACGAACTTCCTGGTCGATGGCAAAGACTACCTCATTCCAATGGCCATTGAAGAGCCGTCTGTCGTCGCAGCGGCAAGTAACGCCGCACGAATGGCGAGAGACCTAGGAGGCTTCACAGCCACTGACACAGGTCCTCTCATGATAGCACAAGTCCAAGCCGTGGGTGTGCCAACACCATTTGCTGCGAAACAACAAGTCTTGAAGGCGAGGGACGAAATCCTCAGCCTTGCCAACGCACAAGACCCAGTTCTGGTGCGATTCGGTGGAGGGGCAAAAGACCTCAGAGTCAGAGTGATTGACAGCCATATCGGGCCGATGCTGATCACCGAGCTCATTGTAGATGTGAGAGACGCGATGGGGGCGAATGCGGTCAACACAATGGCTGAGGCGGTGGCACCTCTCGTCGAAAGACTCACCGGCGGCAAGGTTCTGCTGCGCATCCTCTCCAATCTGGCAGACCTCAGAATCGTCCGGGCCACCGCGACTTTTGACAAGGAGCTGCTAGGTGGCGACGAGATCGTCGATGGCATCATCGCTGCTTGGGCCTTTGCTGAAGCTGACCCATACAGGTGCGCGACCCACAACAAAGGCATCATGAACGGTGTGGACGCGGTCGTCATAGCCACAGGAAACGACTTCCGTGCCATCGAGGCGGGGGCTCACAGCTATGCTGCTGTCGGGGGCTACTCCTCGCTCACGAAGTATGAGAAGAGAAAGGACGGCCATATCATTGGTACTATTGAGATTCCTATGGCGGTGGGGCTTGTTGGCGGGGCGACCAAGATTCATCCTACTGCCAGAACTTGTGTCAGAATCCTTGGTGTGAAGACCGCCCTCGAATTGGGGCATGTCATCGCCAGCGTGGGTCTGGCTCAGAACCTAGCAGCTTTGAGGGCTCTCGTCGCAGAAGGCATACAGAAAGGGCACATGGCGCTACACGCTCGAAATGTCGCTGCGACAGCAGGAGCCAAAGGAGAGCTAATCGATGTCATCGCGGACCGTCTTGTGAAGGAGAAGAACGTGAGAGTCGAGAGGGCAAAAGAGATACTGGCGGAACTGAAACGGGATTAGAAGTGTCTTGCAGCACTGAAGGGGCAGTATCAAAGACGCGCAAGCCCTGCAGCCTTCGTTTTATCGACATCCGGTATGTAGGCGCAATGTATTTTTGTGTCACAACTCTAAACACGAGCCTGACTAGGCCATTCCTCCGGTTAGGTGACAAACAGCCCTTGGGAGTCTGAATCGAATGGACGACGAATGCGGTCAATGGGAGCGGCTTGCTGGTGAGTTCGCAGAAACCGAGAAGTACTTTCAGGCTGCGAAGCAGTACAAGCAGGCTGCAAGCTGTTATCTTGAGAGAGTCGTAGAAATGACCAGAAAGGCAGCCGAGTACTTCCATCTTCATGCAGAGGATAGCCTTGAGAAGGACGATCACAAGGCAGCTGCACTAGCTTACTTCGAGGCCGCGACTCAATACAAGGAGCTGAGTGACTTCGCCACAGCTCTGACTTTGTTCGAGAACGCTGCCAGAGAGGCCCTTGAGGGAAGAATGACTGAGACTGCGGCCCAATCCTACCTCTGGGCTGCTCATTCTTGTCACAAGCTTGGCAACAGCGAGTACTTCCTCACATGTGCCGACAATATGGGTCAACTCTATGATAAGGCCGCAGACGAAGCTCTTCAGGAGGGCAAGGCTGAGCGAGCTGTGATAGACCTTTCACTGGCCGCGATGGGTCTTGCCACAATCGAGAAGACCATCGAGGCAAAGAAGCGCATTGACAAGGCCAAACGTATCGTCGACAAGACTCCATGGGATTGGCTCAAGAGCCTTCTCACCTTCAGCCAAGCGCTCACTGAGAACAGACTTGAGGAAGCAGAGGATCTGCTGAGGACCTTCAAACAAGAAGAAACCATCCAAGAAGTCATGGACGCTTGCCTTAGCATCCTCGAAGAGCGCGAGAAGAAGAGAAAGAAGCCGGAAAAGAAAGTGAGCTAGCCGACTCTCACGAGCGCTGTCTTGACAATCTCATCAGCCTGATTCTGTTCCCTTACCTTCACCGTCACGAGGGACTCACCCGCCTTAACAGATCGCATGTACAACTGGAATCTCATGTGTTCGCCAGTTCCGATGAACTGTATGGTCTTCTGTCCACTTCCCATCGCGAGTTCGAGACCTGGTGAGAACTCAGTGTTCACATCGATGTTGTTTGCCGGACCATCACCACGGTTCATGAGGATAACATCCAAGACGACCTCATCACCAAGTCCGCAACTGATTCTCTGGGGAGACAGATCAACCTGTAGGAGGGCGGGCGCTGGGGCGACCTCAAAGGCGACCGAGTCACTGTGTTTGTTCACCAGCACCTTGTCCCCCTCAAGCGTCAGCTTCAGGGGGCCAACGACTGCACTACCATTCAGGATGGGGTTCACTTCTATGAGCCATGACTCTTCCTTTGCGTTGGCTCCCGTGATCTTCGGAGCCTTCGTGAGGGTCAGGTTGCTGGATAGCGCGATGCGATGATCGATGACACGAACAGGCACCGGGCACTTGTAGCGAAGCTCAAACTCTATCGGTGTCTTCACTCTGATTATGTCATCCTTGCGGCCAGCCCACTCTAGAGAGACCTCGGTTTCCAGGGCAAGCCGCAGCGATGACGCAACAAAGGTGACTAGGGTCGATTCAACTGACTTTGTCTTAAACTGCTCCACAATCTTTGCCAGCTCGCGAGCGTCTGCAGCCTCGCCTTCGCATAGAATCTTGACACCCATCGTGGCCAAATCGTAGGCTGAAACCCTTGGAGATGCTGCCCCCGTGAACCGCTTCTCAGCCTTTCTGAACAGGTTCGTTGCCGTGTCGAAATTGCGAGCGGCCAGATAGCAGAGAATCGACATAGACAAGGCACGCGCGGATTCATTGATCTTTTTCTCCCGATGGTAGTGGTCAGATGCCTCTGAGAAAATGGCGCCGCCTTCGTCAAAGCGCCCGTCCGCAATCAGCGCCTCTGCAGCATCTGTCTTCATGGCAGCCGCACGTAAATGGTCGTCCTTCTCCAATGCGCAATAGGCTGCTTCACGGAAGTACTTGACAGCAAAGTCTACCTCTTCGGCCTCAACGAATAGCCTCGCTGCCTTTTCGTACTCCTCGCTGGCATAGTCAGGATAGCCGGCTTCCATCTCGGAAAGGGCCTTCTCAATATGCTTCTTCGCCTTTGATTGTGGATCTCTTTTCAGGAATCTGACCATCTGTACGTGCCCCTGTATCATCCGTTAGTTTCGAATAGGGCTTTGCTCTGAGTTTTGTGTGTTTCGGCGGAGATGAAAGGATGCCAAACCAACCATCATACTGGAGCAATCCAACTTTGAAGGAGCACCCAGTCACTGTGACTCGATGTCGAGCGGCTGGCGAAGTGTTCGAAGTCGGTATAAAGGAGAATGTTGTGCGACCTGAGGGCGGAGGTCAGGCCGGGGATCAGGGAACGCTCCTCGTGCAGGGCAAACGTGTTCGATTCATCGACACAGTTCTGAGGGATGGAGAAACCACTCTGGTCGCAGAGCAGCCCGTTCAGGTGGTAGGGGCAACCACACTAGAGGTTGATATGGAGTGGCGAAAGGCCATGATGCGCAATCACACTGCCGAGCACATATTCGTGGGCAGCCTCAGAAGAATGGTCCCGGATCTTCAGCCGGGCTACATCTGGATTGACGGCAGGCACGGCACAGTGGAGGTGACTGGCCGCGCAGTCACAATCGAGCAGATGATTACTGCTGAAGCAGAAGTTCAACGTGTCGTGAGCCTTAATGTTCCAGTAACAAGCGATGTTGTGAGCTCGGACAGCCTTGACCCGTCTGTCAGAACGAGGGAAGGGGTAACCTCGAAACACGATATGCTCAGGGTTGTGAGAGTAGGCGAGTTTGACAGCTCAGCGTGCTCCGGCACTCACGTGCTGAATTCAGGAGATATCGGTTTCTTCAAGGTCATTGACTACAAGCTTGAGGAGTCTGGCGCTCGGTTTGAGTTCATGGCTGGCGACGGAGCCACTGAGTTGGCATCGAGGTTGCTCAACATGGTCCTGATGAGGAAGCATGACTTTCCATTCGAGTACGATCAGCTTGGAGCGGTCCTCGATCGTGCGAAGACTCTTTTGGCTGAGCGGAATGAGCTTCTGGAAGGATTCGAGCAGATAATGACTGAGCGGCCCTTGGCCGAAGATGTCAAAGGCATTGCCTTCTTCCACGAGTACCTGCCGGGTTTCGACACAGGTAGGATGAAACACGTAGTCAAGAAGATATCACTGAAGGGTCCGACAGCGATGCTGCTCTTCTCACCTGGTGAGAAATGTAATATTGTGTTTGCCATAAATGAGCTGCGGGTAACCGCTGAGGAGATTGCGGGTCAGCTGATCAGAGCATTGCATGGAAAAGGAGGAGGAAGCCGAGATCTCTACACGGGTGGGCTGACAGGCGTGCGTCAACCTCGTGAGACCTACGAACAGCTCGTAGGCAGTCTCAGGCAGCTACTATCAGGGCTTTGAGTTCACTTCAGGTCGTGCTTCTTGGCAACCTCAGCCCAGAACTTCTTGACAGCCCATGGTACCGCAAAGAACTCCTCTCTGAATTCGTCGAAGTTGAGTCCCTGTGTCATCATCTCCTGCGATGTCCCCAACATTCCTCTCTCCTCATCGAAGTCGAAACACACCTCCGCATACTTCCTGTTGCATGCGAGCAGGTCCTGCAACAGATCGGTCTTCTTCTCGGGAGGAACACTCTTGACAGGGTAGATGTCAGAACTCACTTGCACCCACTTCGCGGTCGGCTTGATCCTTATGACATATCGGAAGTAACCCTCCTCGTCTAGGCGAGCAGCAGAGGCCGGACGGTCGTCCTTTCGCTCACTGAAAACAAGCTCGAAGTAGCCCTCTTTTTCTTTCCAGGCATACTTCATCTTCAGAAGGTCGAGATACTCTGCCACTTGCGCTTTTACTTCTACCAATGGACTCTCCCTCCTTGTCGAGGGTGCTCGCATCTCATAAGCTTATTCGTCTTCAACCGATTGGAACACCACAAAGACTCACTAGTAGGAGGTCTCAGTCCAGTTCACAAAGAATACCGACATGGTATCCCTTCCACTGATGACATTGTCCTCAAGATGAACAGTGTAGATCTTCTCATACGCTCCAGCTAGGAAGAATCTGTAGAAGAATAGCTCGTCGAAGAATACAAAGTAGTCGCAGCCTTGATTTCGCAGATAGACAAGGGTTTCAATCGTGGTCATATTTCCGTGAGTGATGGCAGGCGTGATCAGCCCTGCTAGGTCAATGACAGAGCGATTGGAGAAGAATCGAAGCGCCCCTGCGTCATGAATGGCGAGGACTGCATCCTCAGGTGTGTTTTCCCTCAGCCACAGGCCTATGTGGACCTGCTGCTCGTTTATGTTCTTGACCGCATTCCCAAAGAAAGGAGCTTGAGCCAGGTACCCGGGGACAAGTGGGATCACTACCAGAGCAATGACGACAGCATGTGTCAGTATCTTCAAGTCGATTCTCGCCTTTGGTCGCTCTGGCAAGGGCAAGATTCTACGCAGGGTGAGAACAAGCCCAGGCACGGAGGTGATTACAAGCAAGTCGAAGACAGGAACCAGATACCGGGCGTTATTGATGAGCGCAATGTAGGGGGCATTTAGCCTGTAGAACAGGAGGAGCGAAACAGCAAGTAGCCAAGGATATGGCCTACCCTTGGCCGCAAGGTAGACTCCAGTAATAGCCGCTATCGTGATAAATGGAAACTCGAGCAACCATACGTTCCACCAGAAGGACCAGACATCTATTTCGTACTGAGTCGGCGTGTGGACCTTCGCGTAGAATGTGTCTGGAAACGGGAGTCCAGTCACACTCAGACAATACGCAATCCAAGGGGCCGCGACAAGGAATGCTACGGCTCCAATCGACAAGAAGGATGCCAACCGCCGGAGACTAAGGTCTCTACGGAACCCAAGGATAACAAACCTCATCGGGACACAAAGGACCAGTATCAGTACTCCCTCCGGTCTCGACAGGTACGCCAAGCCTGCTACCAGCCCTATCGCTGGATCGAATTTCATCTGGGGTTTGTCAAGCAGGTATACGGCGAGCAGAATCATGAACATGAACAGAGGCGTTTCCATGCCGGAGAGCATCAGCCAAGTGTTGCGTGGGAACAACACAAACCCTAGGACTGCAAGACATCCGACAGTCGTTTCCTGAGTGTAGATCCGTACAATCAACGCCACCAAGCATGAGGAGGCACAGTACAAGACTGTTGCCACGATATACGTGCCCCAGACCAAGCCAACTGGGTCCCGCGTGAAGAGAAACAGAAACGAAAGCACAATCGACCACAGGGGGCTAGTGGAACCTGTTGACGGAATCCCTGGGGAGTACTCCCAAGGATGACCCTCGTAGATAGTACGGGCGAATTGTAGGTGTATCCACGAGTCATCCAGTGTGAAACCGGGCTGTGTCCATTGTAGCATTGTGGCCAAGTAGTGGACGCATGATGCAACAGTCGCAGCTATTGAGAAAGCAAGAAGAGCTGAGGTATCACGGTCTGGTGGCAGGGAACCTAGAAAGCGATGAATCGTTCTTCGGCCGCTTTGAGAGAGGACTCCCTCACTGCTGTTCATCACTGCTGGCGCTCCCGCCTGATTGTCAGACACATCATGCCATGACATAAAGCTTGAGGCCACAGTAGCCTGCTTGAAAGAACAAGCGGGACCTACTAGTGAGGAACCCACAAGGAATCCGCCTGTTACAAGATCTGCACTTCTGTTGTATACTCCTCCAGTCACACTCCCCCTGAAATCGGCCTTCCATGCGAGCGTCAGGCGAAATGGGTAGTTTCGGGCATCTCCCCCTAGGCCAGAGTCGTAGGTTCGATTGAACTCCACAACTGAGGAATAGACTTGGCAGACCGATATCCCGATTCAATAGGTCTACACTCAATCAGAGGGAGAACATACGTACGTCAGTCAGGCGATGACTACTCAGGTCCGACTGGCTCGGGAACCCACGAGGAGAACTCTTACTGTATTCAGTCCTCCGGGTGTTTCCGTAGATACAGCAAGATATCCTTTTCTCAGAGCTGGCGTCCTAGCTTCCACCGAACCATCAGAGTACCTATCGATACACGACCACCCTGAGTCTTGGGAAGGTCTAGACAGAGAAACAGTGGCCGCAATGAGGCGTGGCCTCTACCGGTTTGTTATGCCAGTCAATGGCCGTGACATGGATCCGAGTGACGTGGTTGAAACCCTTCAGACCATCGCTCTGTCGGTCAGCCCAGTCGCCGTGAAAGTGAAGGTCGAAAGTCTTCCCAGCCGTCAGCTCCAGTCGCAGCTCGGACAGCTCCCTTCAGGTCCCGACGTCCTGGTAGAGTCTATCGAACTACTCTCAGAACCCGAGGTCAGTAAGGTCGCCGAGAAGATCACGCAGAAAGACATCCCAGCTTCTGATGGGATTTGTCAGCTCCTCGAGTATGACTACACGATTGACCAAGTGGCGCGCATCATGGCCGTCGGTCTTTTGGGAAGACTTCACAATCGTCGGTTTGTCCCAATGAGAGGTGCCTACAAAGCCGTCATCGACGCTTTCATCAACTCTGCTCTCATGCAGCTCGTTGAGAAACCCGAGTCCAGGCTATACCAGATTTGGGTCGGAAGGATGTATGGTGACTCCTTCACAGTACTATCGCTCCCGGGCGAACCCAGAGTCGACTATTTGAGAAGCGAAACCTACGCGGGAGTGCGTTCCCAGGGATACAGTCTTGAGGATCCGCGGCACCCAACAACGGACCCTAAGACTTCCGTATACGCCGATTATGCGAGGTTCGCTGTCTACGCACACCTTGCCAGACAGAAGGAAACATCACATGTTATCGTGCTCCACGAGTCGCTCAGCGCCGCGAATCAGGCGTTCGGGCCATGGATCGTGAGAGCAGGAGTCCTAGATGCACTCAACTCCACGCCTGTCACGCTTGACAACAAGCTGGATGTCGGAGTGGTTGTTGATTCCATTCTTAGCCCGAACATGAAGGCCGCACTCCGCGAGTCACCACTGCTTTCCAAGACTGGACTCAGTGACGAGCATTCAGCCGCATTTGCGATTGCCCGTTCCAAGACCTGAGAAAAAGGGAAGAAAGGGATAGGACAGGAGTCCTATACCTTCTCCTTGGCTTCCTTTCGTGATGCGCCTTTGTACATGAACAAGAGGCCCATAATCACGAGCAGGCCGCCAGACACCAAGCCCCCGCCAGTGAGCAGTTGGATGCCCAGAACACCCGTGGCTAGGGCCAATAGACCTGCGCCCACGAGGAATAGGATGAAACCGACTCCGATTCCTGCAGCCCTGAACGCCGCTGACCGAGGATACTTGCTTTCTATGACATAGCCTGTAGATGCCGCCACAGACGCCTTGTACTTCTTGTTGCCGTAGCGATACTCCAACTCCCACACGGGAACATGAACAAGGAAGGTTTCTCCGACATCTATCTTGTCCTGTCTTGTATCAATCTTGGAAACCTCTTGCATGATCAGTGCAGTCTGCTTCTCCAACGCCATCTGCTTGGCAGCGGCCTTAGCCTGCTCTTCGGACATCTGACTGTGGAGGACTTTGCCGTCATACTCCTCAGCATGGGCATGGCTGAAGTACTCCTTGGCCTTCGTTGGGATGGGTTGGTTCTTGACATCCTCGTCAAGACCTTGCACACCTGGTATCTTTATTTCGTGCCGACGCACGAACTCGCCCGACTCGGGTTTGAGAAAGAAGCTGATTCTCTTGTAGGCGCCTCGCTTCTGTGGCCACTCATCGTAGAAGTTGGCGTCACGCCCGGATCCACTGTATGTCGATTGGGCATCCACACGTGACACCCAGAACGGGTACCAGATCTGTTCAGCCTTCACAAAACGAGCAACAGAACCGAGGTCACCAGGCGCTCCAAGCTGTTTCGAAACCCAGTCTAGTAGCGTTGTTTCTGCCTCAGTCGTGTCAAAATGAACACGGATCATATAGTGTTCTTTGTACTTCGTGCCTTGGGTAGTCTGCGCAGTCCCACAGAAGGGACAGACCAACAAGACATCACCTGGACCGGTGTTGAAATCTGCATCACAAAACGCACACTTCGCCATCTCTCTCACCCCTTCTTCTCCCGCTGAGTCATCAGCAACACCCTGAGCCCCAGAAAGGTCAACGCTACCCCTACTATCGCCGCTATGGCTCCACCAATCATGACTGCAGTCCCATCCGTCAACGTCGTCCCCAAGTAGGCAAACTCTCCACCCACACCAGCCAGAAAGATGCCGAAGAAGCCCATGATTCCCCACATCATCCTCTGACTCTTTGTTACGGGTATCTCTCCCAAGACAACCTTGCCTGTGCTGCCGTCCAGAGCGCACTTGTACAGCTCGCCTTGGAACTTGTAGCGAACAAGCGAGAACGGTGCCTGCAGATATGTCGTTCCTCGAACGTTCGTCGTCGTCCTACAGTCGAAGAGCTCAGTGAGGCCGCTCTTAGCCTGGCTTCTATGTTTGTCAGCAACGCGACCGTGCACCGTTTTTTCAAACTCCTCTGCGCCAATCTCTGCGTTGAGCATCGTCGGCTGCATGTCTTTGACCTTCTCGAAGCTGTATGGGACTGTGTCCTTCAGGTCAATCGTCTGAAGGTACTCATCTAGACCATAGAAGCGAGACCCTTTTCTTGCCAGAAGCCGTTCATCAGTGTCTGTGTGAATCTCAGACTGGACAGGTTCATACCCTGGTTCGTAGTCAGTATAGTTCTCGGTGCGACTATTCCCTTGTGAGTCCTTGACTGTCCTCGTCTTCTGAACAGGCACCTGAACGGTTCTGTAGCCCTTGTACCATGAATCGGCTTTCACCTTCGCGGTCCAGACCGGGACGAAGATCAGGTTGTTCTCGACCACCTGAGCCCCCTGCACGAGAGACTTGTTCATGCCCTTGTTCTTGTCGAGGAACTTGCGAAATCCATCGACGCGCTCTTGGGCATCCTTGGCCATCTCCATCAGGTGGTCCCCGATCGCCTTCCCTTCAATCGTGGTCGTATTGCCACAGTACGTGCAGGTGATGACCACGTCGTCGGGACCCGTCCGGACATTGCCATTGCAGACCGGACACTTGAACATGTCCGCTGCCTGTCCTTCCTTTGACATTGTCAGACTCTCCAAATCCAATGAGTTGAAGCATAATGTCTTGCCTCCTCTATTATGACTTGTGGTGATGAAGGCCCATTCAGCCGCCCAGTATTTCAATGACGCTTGCCCCAGGGCCGGCATGCTCACTGCGGCTGATCGAATGCTGCTGAGAACCTCACACAGGACGCAGTTCTAGTTTGGAGCTATCTTTTGATCTCATCCATGAGTCGCGACGCTGAGAACTCATCAACCCGGTCCTTGACCTCTTCGCGAGCAGACTGGTGACGTTCAAGAAAGTCCAAAACCCTTGGGACCAGTATCTGCTTGCATTCGCCGCAGAGCATCTCTCCACTTCTGCACTTCCTTTCTATGTCGGCCAACTCCTTGTTGTCTGGCACGAAGATGAAGTTGTAGTACTTGAAGACCGAACAGATATCGGGGTTCGCTCCAAGCCTTCGCTGCTCTTCAGCCGTGGATCGGCCACCGGTGAAAGCGTTCATCACCTTCTTCTTTGCGAGCTTCGGCTTGTCGGTCATGAAGATCGCAGACATAGGATCAGATGCGGACATCTTTCCTCCCTCTGCCAAACCCGGCACGAATCGGTTCTGGATAGAAGCGGGCTTGTAGTAACCCAGCTTATCGGCCACATCGCGTGTCACTCTCCAATGAGGGTCTTGGTCGATGGCACACGGAATGAGGCAAGGTGTGTTGGTGCCCGTAATCTCAGAGTGAAGAAACGCAAGTACGGC
The DNA here is from genome assembly GCA_003345595.1 of Candidatus Thorarchaeota archaeon. GTDB lineage: Archaea > Asgardarchaeota > Thorarchaeia > Thorarchaeales > Thorarchaeaceae > OWC5. The sequence goes on from PRDI01000117.1 coordinate 18,926, forward strand.
CTGCATAGCGGGATACCAGATGCCGCCTATGTTCATGGAGTTCTCGAAACCAAACACGGCCTTTGCAGTTGAGAACGTTACTTTCTTCGCGACCCTCACAGCAATCTCGTAAAGGAGGCTGATGTCTTTGATGTCGTCTACGAGGAAAGTGTTCTCAGGTTCAAAGCCAAGTGCCAACAGGTCAATCGCATTCTCACGGGTGAAGCGATGGACATCCTCTATCGTGAGTTCCTCGTTGAACCAAAACTTCTCATCGTTCGTCAGCTGGAAGTAAAGACGCGTTTTGAATCTCTTCTGCAGCCACTTGGTGAATATCCACGGCACGATGTGACCAATGTGTACCGGACCACTTGGCCCACGGCCTGTGTAGATGACGAACTTATCCCCCTTCTCGTATTCATCGAGAAGCCAATCGAGGTCTCTGTGGGAGAAGAACAGGTCTCTCTCGAGGTACATATGCTTCTCTCCGGCCACACGATAGATGCGCTCTTTCAGCTTCTGGTCTATTCTCTGCGTGCCGAAGAGCTCTATGAGTCGATCGTAGTCTATCTTGCCCCTGACCTCCCAGGGTGTCACGATCATCTCATCATTCTTGTCAGCCATGCGCTAATCCACTCGATATCTGGCTTAGGTGCGAATAAGCGGCCGGCAGGCGTGTTTCTCAATTAAGGGTATGCAATAGCTGCGTAGAAGTCGGACAATCTTGAACGTTTTCGATAGGGGCTCAAATATCTCGAACCAGACCTCTCTTTGAGGCTGACTCGACACAATCCAGCCTCAAGGAGTACGACCCTAGTGCCGTTTCTGGGAGGACAAAGACTCCTGTGTCCAACTTCGTCCAACTTACAATGAACGGTAGTGGTGCCAAGATGGTTCTCTTGGCTTTTCCCGAAACCCGGGAAAGATCTCGGGCAGAAACAGGTGATACTAGAACGACACGTTGCGATAGATGTCGGGCAGTCTGATACCAGTCTTCCCCTGAAAGACATCTCTTAGAAGCTCGAAGTGTTCGTCCAAGTCCTTCAGTAGCTTCTCCAGCGCATGCGGCTCGATATTGGGTTCAGCGGTCCATATAGTCAGATAGTTGCTGACAACGCCAATGTCCGCAGCGTCTTCTTCGATGTCTTTGTAGATTGTAATCTTCACGAGAAACTCAGCTTCAAACATGTTGAGGATGTCGTGCACACTCATCACAATGAGGTCGAGGAATCCAATGAAGTCCTCAAGCTCTGGTGTATCATCGACATTGTTCCTCAGCGACTCAGCGAAGGTCTGGATGCTCGATGCCCTCTGCCTCAGAGTCTCGAACATCTTCATGAGCTTCGTGAACTCCTTTATCGATGCCTCAAGGGCAGGCACTAGCTTGTCGAAAAGCGTCACCAAGAGCTTCCCACGGGTGTTGTCCCGGATGTCCTTGAAGCCATCCAGCTTCCCCATTGGACCATCAAGATGCTCGATCTGGGCAAGCGTGTTCGTGACAGCCTGTATGGCCTTCATCGAATTACGCTGAATCTTGGACCACCGCTCGACGAAGGAGTCAATGCCCTCACGCAGGTCCTCCAGGACTTCGAGTTCTTGAGCCAAGGTTGTCTCCGAAGAGTCTTCCCTACTAATGGCTTATAACTACTTCTGCGAGGACATGGGCGTAAACTAGGATTTTGACGGCTCAGGCCTCATCGCAGACTTCAGTGCGTCCGCCCGGGTCACGACACCAGTGAGCCGTCCCTGTTTTTGAACCAAGACAGCTTGGAAGGAATCGAAGAGAGTGAGGATTGATTTGAGAGGAGTCTTTTCGTCAAACATCGGTGGTGAAACCGGATCCATGATTGTCTGGACAGAGATCTGCGTGAGGTCCCTACCAAGGTGACGAATGATATCTCGTTCGGTCACTATTCCTACAACTCTGCCGCTCCTGACAACTGGAAGTTGCGAGAATCCGCGTCTTCTCATTATCGGTATCGCTGTCGACACCGAGTCACGAGCATCGACTGACACCGGGTCTGGCGTCATGATGTCGCCACACGTGAAACCCTTGCGCTTGCTGAGAGTTTCGACGATTCTGTTCACAACTGACAACTTTGGATCGAGTGTACCCGACTCAATCCGAGCTATGTACGACTGTGAAACCCCCACCGCCTTGGCGAGCTCTCCCTGAGTCATCCCATTCTCACGTCTCATAGTAGTCAGCTGTCCAGATGTCATCATCATAAGCCACTGGCTCCATCATTCCTGTCGGTCATCACTGGGGCGTTTATGATTACCCTTGGTAATAGAAAAGCTCACAGAATGAGAAGCTATTTAAGACCTTTCATCGGCCAGACGCGGAAAAGCAATTGAGTTGAGAAATATGGGACTGAACCTTGAAGTCACTAAGGGAGAAGGCCTCTGCGTACCGGACCGACGCGTAGAGATTGTTGAAAGAAAGGGCAAGGGTCACCCTGACACTTTATGTGATAAGGCGGCTGAGGAGCTGTCGATACGCCTCAGTGAGTACTATCTTGAAACGTTTGGCAGAGTGCAGCATCACAACGTCGACAAGGTTCTGCTTGCCGGTGGTCTGTCGAACGTCCGGTTCGGCTGCGGAGATGTCATTGAACCAATATACATTCTGATGAGTGGTCGTGCCGTCGATGTGGTCGGGAAGGACTACACACGACAGGTACCCGTGGGTAAGTTTGCCATCGAACACACACGTGAATGGATGAGCAAGGACTTGCCCCATCTTGATGTGAATTCTGATCTGATTATCGACTACAAGATACGTGCTGGTAGCACGGACCTTGTTGGCAATTTCGATGCAGGCGTAGAGGTGCCAAGATCGAATGACACAAGCTTTGGTGTTGGATATGCACCATTGTCAGCGACTGAGAAGCTGGTTCTGGAGGCTGAGCACTTGCTGAACGCCCCAGCAACCAAGAAGAAGTGGCCCCAGATTGGAGAAGACATCAAGGTCATGGGCACAAGAGTTGGAAAGGACATTCACCTTCAGGTCGCAGTCGCAGTGATCTCGACAGAAACGCGCGACGCGAATGAGTACGCGAATGTGATGAATGCTATCAAGGACATGCTCTTGGATCTAGGCGCCAAGACCACAGACATGCCCGTGACTGTCAGTGTCAACACCGCAGACGACCCATCAAAGGGGTTATACTACCTCACAGTTACAGGCACTTCTGCTGAGCACGGAGACGACGGGCAGGTGGGCCGAGGAAACAGAGCGAACGGCCTAATCACACCTTACAGGCCGATGACACTTGAAGCGGCCGCTGGCAAGAACCCGGTTTCACATGTGGGAAAGACATACAACGTGGCGGCCAGGGAGATTGTCGAACGAATAACAGAGGAACATCCTGACCTGAAACAGGTATACTGTTACCTTGTGAGCCAGATAGGTGCGCCGATAACTGAGCCCAGAGCAGTGAACGTCGAGCTATTCGGAAACGTGAATCTGAGCTCCATCAAAGGTTCTGTCAAGAGCATCTGTGAGGAAGTCATCGCCAAGCTGCCTCATGTCTGGAAAGGTTTCGTAAAACGGGAGTATCAGCTCTGGTAGAGTCACACTCTGATTGGCCTAGCGAGGCGTCTTTGCTACGCCTCGCATACACCATCTCCTTTTGCAGTGCACTTAGAACCGTGCCTTCTTCTTTCAGTCAGAAACCATGATTCAGAGGAGACTAGAGAGAGATTGTTTTTAAGGAGTCGTTGTTAGCTTTTACCAAGGTCAACCCCTGGTCATGTGCCGTAGAGGGGTTGTTCAACGCATGAGGAGAAAGCACAGTTGGGCAAGATAACCGACCCCATTGCTGAACGAATTCGGAAGAAAGCAGGCAAGGACATCAAGGGTGGCGTAATGGGAAAGATCACCCACTACATCCCTGGATGGCATGGATACCAGGAGAAGGAAGAACGCCGCTCCGCTGACAAGGTCCTTCGAGAATTCCTAGCTGATCAGCTTCGGTTGGTCAAGCAGGACATTGAGAAGCTCCAGGCAATGATGGTTGACTACAACCTTACAAAGACCTGGGAAACGTTCGATAGAATGCTGGCTCTAACCGACAAGATCGAGTCTGCGATGCGATACGCTGACTACGGATACGCGGGATGGGGCTCCAAGGAGAAGATCAACGAGAAGGAACTTGACAAGATGTACCAGTTCGACTCCGTGCTCATCGACGATATCGGTGCAATCAACGATGTTGTTGAAGAGTTCACAGAGAAGATGAACGAAGGCAAGTTCGACGATGCATGGAACTACACGTACAGACTGTGGCAGATCATGCAGCGCCTCGAAGAGAAATGGAACCAGCGCGAAGGTTTCATGAAGGGCTACCAAGAGTGAGTCCTGTTCAGGCTGGATACTGCAACTGAAGAGAACGGGTTCCTACCCGTTCTTCCTAGTTTTCTTTTCCCTCTTTCTGACGCGGGTGGCAAGATGACATCAGGCATCCAGGTGAGAGATTATACCCCAACAGACTTGAAGCAGGTCGAAGAAATCATCTTAACCGCAGAGAACTTCGGTCGTGACTTCCTTGACCACGAGAGAAGAGTAGTGCGCTTTCTCCATGAGTCTCCTGACACGGGGAGGATTCTCGTCGCATCTGAGAAGGCAACGGCAGAGATTGTCGGGTACGCAGCAATCAGATACGGTTGGAGAACGCTCATTATCGAGTCAATCATCACAGAGCACAATCATCTGAGGCTAGGGATTGGCAGACTCATGATGGACTACATTAAGCAAATCGGAGAAGATCACCCGGACATGGAGATCATTCGTGTGGATACTGGCGACTTCATGGATTATGCTCAAACATTCTATTTGGCATGTGGTTTTCAAATCAGTGGTTTCGCATCCCACTACCTAGGCTGGCACAACAATCAAGTCATCTTTGTCTACCGCCTCAAACAAGCTCACTCCATCAAAGAGGGTGACTAGCCCTCGTTCGTTGACTGCATTGCAGGGCGGGGTTAAATACCACAATGCAATCTAGAGTGGTGACAGACGGTGGCAACTCCGCACATTCTGAACTTGTCCAAGGGCGAGCACACTCATCGTGTCCCCTACTGCTATACGCAGGCTCGGAAGACTCTGGTTGAGATGCAGAGGCTTGTCGATGAGGACATGCGTACCGGCATAGAGCGACCCCTCTTGCTGGATCATCTCGGAGCCCTGATTGATTCTGTCGATGACCTCTGGAGAAGTGTTCAACAGGGTGCGGTGTCTGTCGATTCAATATCACTGCTCAGGGTGCTCAAGTACATCAGCTGCTGGGACCTCCGTCAGAGGTTGAGAGAACCAAACCTCCAGCATGCCAAGATTCTGCGCGATCTCAGACTTTTCGTCAATACAATGGACTATCTGATTGTCCCCAGAGTAACAGGTCGTGTGGTCAATGACTGACTGCATGAGATCGCGCAAAGGATGGCATCGGTGACTGAGAAACAAAGGCACCTCTCCACTTGCGAGTCACGTTTCCTCAGAGCTTGGGCGGGAGAAGACTGATTAGCTCTCTGACCCAAGGGCCAGACGATAATCATGAAAATCACGCTGCTTGGAACAGGCACATCATACCCGGACCCAGAACGAGTTCAATCAGGCATCTTGGTAGAGCAGGATGGAAGGCTCATGATTCTGGATATAGGATCCGGCGTGCTCCACAGGTTGGTGCAGACCGGAGCCGACGTGAAGTCGATTGATTCTGTCTTCATTAGCCACTTTCATGTCGATCACTGCTCTGACTTCATGCCTCTGTACCAGACCCTTATGATGTCCGGGTACGACAGGAGCCTTCACCTGTTCGGACCACTAACTGTGAATGAGTGGTTTAACACGCTGAATGACAGAATCTACCCATACCTAAAGGGTAGAGTGCCAGTAGAAGTCACACCGTTGAAAGAACTGGACACTGTGCAGGTCGGATCACTCACAATCAGATGCTGCAAGAGCAAGCATGGGACCGTGGATGGTCGAGCAGTCAGAGTTGAACACAAGGACCACTCGTTCGTGTACTCATCCGATACTGCTCCGAGCAGTGATGTGTTAGGGCTCGCCAAGGGTACCGATGTTCTCATCCATGAGTGCATGTGGCTTGATGGAAAACACCCCGAAGGCGTTCACACGGCACCCAGCGAGCTTGCCCGGATTGTAGAGCTGGCTAGGCCGAAGAGGATCATAGCATCCCATCTCTCTCCAGAGGTGGTGTCCAATGGTAGCAGGGTCGCTACAATCATTGGCCAGAACACGGGCACTGATGTGGCCATGGGCCGGGACCTCATGACCTTCATGATATGAGCAGGGATTGATCTACCGCGCAACCGTCATGGCTGCGACGGTGGGACTGGAACATACATCGACCTTATGTTTCTACATCCCAGAAGAGCCATCATAATGAATAGCGGGCAAACCAGTGTCAGACCGCCAATCTCTGGAAGGATGAGCGGAACGCCGTATTGGACTATCGTGTAGCCATTGAGTGTCAAGATACCGAAGAAAATGGCGGAATGACCTGCATTGAAATAGGCCGCTGTCCGCGGGAAGCCGTAATTGAACGAGGCAAGAATGAAGGAAACCTCTCTGAAGATGCTCACTTGGAAGTAGAGCATGACGACAATCAGTATCAGGTACCCGAAGGCGTAGAACATGGCATAAGCCGCGATGGTCAGGCCTATAATGTAGAAATACGACCCTATTGGGTTGAACTGCCTCTTGGCTGGCGCACTTCTCTCCTCTGCCCGTTGGCCCTCGCCAGTGGACTGCGGCTGGTCTTCTGACAACGTTCTTTCAACTTCCCGTGCGCGACCTTCCTTTTATATAGTGGGCTCTACACGCAATAGAGTGTCGACCTCGTGGTTGACTAAGACGAGTGCGGGCCAGAACATGTCAATCTTTAAAACGGATTACAGCGAATAGGCCGCAATACTCGAACACACTACGGGTGTAAAAAGCATGGCTGATAGTATAGAGTGGACAAATGCAAGCCCGGACGATATCGTCTGGCGCTTCCCCGACAACAGGGTCAAGTGGGGCAGTCAGCTAACTGTCATGGAGAATCAGGTTGCTATATTCTACAGAGACGGTAAGGCGCTCGACACTTTCATTGCAGGGCGTCACAAGCTGACTACCAGCAGTATGCCTGGAATGGTCGGCTGGTTGCAGAAGAAGATCAAGGGAGATGTCTTTGAAGCAACCTGCATCTTCGTCTCACGCTCCCAGTTCCAAGGCAAGTTCGGGGGCAGGGGACAGACAAGCGACTTGGCTCCATTGATGTTTCACGGAAACTTCTGGTTCAAGATCAAGGAGCCGAAGATCTTCACGAATGAGGTCGTGGGTAACCAGAATGCGTTCACAACTGCAAAGGTCAACGACTATCTGCGGTCGTTCATGAACGAACGAATCATTGACGAGTTCGCTCACTATGACATGCAGACTGTCTTCACGCAACTCGATGAGACCTCGCTCAAGGTCAAGACAAATGTCCGCATGAACTTTGAGAGACTTGGACTCGAGCTCGTGGACGTCAAGTTTGAAGGCATGGACACGACCGAGCAGTACCGTGAGCGACTCTTCTGGCTCAAGACCGGCAAGGTCGAGGGCTCTCATCTGGCTGGCATGGAAACCATGAAGAGTGCAGCTGAGTCACTCGGCAAGAGTCCGGGTGCCGGTTTCGGTGCAGGCATGGGTTTTATGGGTGCTGTAAGCGGAGCCGTTTCAGGTGGACAGCAGAGCGGGCAAGCCGGAGCTGCGGCAGGAACCAAGTTCTGCCCGAATTGCGGTACGGCCCTCCAAGGTGCAAAGTTCTGCCCCAATTGCGGCACTAAAGTAGGATAGACACAGCAGGAAGGGAGAACCCGCGGTTCTGCCCTTCTCTTCTTCTTTTCATTTGCATACTGGCAGAGGTGTCATTCGGCGAAGTGAGCCAACGTCATAGCCCTAGACCCCTAGATTACCATCGGTTTCGTTTGGTCTCGTTGAGATGGACTGCTTGTGGCAATGGCCCAAGCAAGACAGGCTTGCTCAACTACTATCCATAGTCACAGAGAACTCTCCGGTTTTGAGGTCAGCATGCAGTAGTTTCCATCTCGGTTTCTTGCCGGCTTTCTTCAGCGCCTCGTAGGCATGTACCAAGTTCAAGCCAGGGCACCTCTCAAGAATCGACGGGTCTAACTCAATTGCTCTCTTCCATGCATCACATGCCTTATCGATGTCCTTCTTTTGAGCGAGGTAGAGCAGTCCAAGTTGACGCCATAGATCGGGTTTGCGCTCATTGTCTAGATAGTGGATTGCTCTCTCCAAGAAGGGCAGCATACGGTCGTGGTGACCCAGTAATTCCATGCAGTTGAAAATGAACGCGTTCAGGCCCATATCAAGATCTTCGAACTGGTCGATCTCGTTCTGCATCTCTGAAGTGTCATTGATATCCAAGAACTCGCGGATCTCAAGAGCGATCTTCAGAGCTTCTTCCAGAGCAGAAGAGTCATGGCTTGCCTGCCCTTCCGTGAACAGCTCCCTTGCCTGTCTTACTTTAATCAGCAATCCCGAAGCGTCCATCGGGACGCTCATCTTCGAATGGCATATGAATGCTTCCCACGTGTTTGTGAACAGCACGGAGTGCAGACAGGCATTTATCCTTCCCAAGACGGGAAGGCACTTGTTGGGTGACGTGATACTATGGCTGAACGAACCGTTTCTGTCAGAGTGCTGGGGATTGTTGGCAGCCCGAGGAGAGGAGGAAACACGGAGGCCCTCGTCGATGAGGTGTTGGCAGGAGCGGAAGAGAAGGGTGCGGCAACAGAGAAAGTGATACTGAGCGAACTGGACATCTCTCCTTGCAAGGCCTGTGACAGATGCCTCAAAGGAGTGTGTGCTCAAAAGGACGACATGAAGGGACTTCTGGATCGAATGCAGAAGAGCCATGTCTGGGTTCTGGGCACGCCGGTATATTGGTGGGGTCCAACTGCCCAGTTCAAGGCCTTTCTGGATCGATGGTATGGGGCGAAGAAAGTCAAGTTCAAAGGGCGACCAGTCGTAGTCACAATCGCATTGGGTGCGACCAGTAGTGAGGTAGCTCGCCACACGATAGGTATGCTGACTGATTCTCTGAACTATCTTGCGATGAACATAGTTGACACGATAGTGGCCGCGGGAGTACAAGAGAGAGGTGAAGTGCGGTCACTTCCAAGGGTCTTGGCGAGAGCTCGTCGTGCGGGCACCAAGGCGGCCGCAATCGGCCAAGCGGCAGCCGCCACCACGTCGTCGGATTGAACTAGTCCAATAAAGTATAGAAGAACATCTGCAACAAAAGATCCTTCGAACGCCGGCCAGAACAGTTTCACAACGATTTGTGCCTGCTGAACGGATAGAAGACCGAGTTCGGGTCCGTCAGGCAGTCAGAATCAACACTTGATTTAATAAGGCACGAAGTTCCGCCGGCCAGTCAATCTCGTGCACAAACGGTCAGGTGTCGTCACGTGCGAATAATGAAGATGCAGCATAAGTTTCTCGAGGTCTTCCTCGAGAGCACAGCCAAGTACGGAGCGCCCTATGGCCCCGTCAGAAGGAATGGCGTGCTAACGTATGACAGGGTCGAGAAGATTAGCGACCTTGTCTTGAGCGGCGAGAAGACGATGATTCCTGCCAAGAAGCTGTTTCACCCCATGAGGTTTGACGTATTCAAGTTCAATGAGGATGGCTTCACTCCTGATTACTCTTCTATCGAGAAGAGGGTCATCATCGGCCTACACCCCTGCGAGATTCATGGGTTGCTCAAACTTGACAGGATATTCGATAACCCGCCGGCTGATCCATACTATATGGGGCAGCGCAAGAACTCGATCATCATCGGATGGTCATGTGCCGTGTGTCAGAACGGACTCTGTAAGAGTACAGGCACAGACATCGTCGAGGAGGGCTTCGACCTGTTCTTTGTCGATGTCGGAGAATTCTACTTGGTCTGGATTGGCTCAAGCATTGGATACGACATGATCCACGACAAGGAGGAGTTCTTCGAGAGCACAGTTACGCGTGATGACCTCGATGCGTATGTCGACTGGCGCGCGAGGCGCGATTCCAGTTTCATGAAGTCCTTCAACTTCCGAAACATGCCGGACATCATGGATATGAGCTACCAGAGCCCAATCTGGGAATACTTCGCTAACAAGTGCATATCCTGCGGTCAGTGTTCAATGGTCTGCCCAACATGCAACTGCTACAACATCACAGACCACTTCGATGTCAGCAACGCTAACACCGGAAGGCGTGAGAGGTACTGGGATAGCTGCATGTTCATGGAGTATAGTCTAGTAGCAGGGGGGCACAACTTCCGTGGCGCTCGTGCGGACAGACTGAAGCTATGGTATACTCACAAGCTAAAGACTTTCGGCAGTCAATATGCGAAACCGGGCTGCGTGGGATGCGGTAGGTGTGTCGAAACCTGTCCTGTCGACATCAACGTTCTCACCATCTCAGAAGCTCTGACAACCGGGGAGGTGCCCAAGAAATGAGCGTAGAGCTTTCATACACTAATCCTTTCCAGCCAGAACCTGCCAGGATTGTACGCCAGTACGACCTCATCGAGAACCACAGGTTTCTGCAGGTGCGACATCTTGACATGAAGAAGGCAATGTCCTTCACCTATAATCCTGGGCAGTTCATGATGGTGTCCATGCCAGGTGTTGGTGAAGCTCCGTTCTCAATCTCGTCAACTCCCAGTCGTCCGGGCATAATTGAATTCGGCATCCGGCGTGTCGGGAAGGTAACGACAGTTCTGCACCAGAAGAAAGACAACGATACAATCTATGTTCGAGGGCCTTACGGTGATGGTTTTGCACTTGACGATATGTACGGGAAGGACATTCTCATTGTGGCCGGTGGACTCGGTGTCATTCCATTGCGTTCAATACTCTACTATGTCCTAGACAACCGAGACAAGTTCGGCAGGCTCTTCTTCCTATATGGTGCTAGAACCCCCGGGGAGATTCTGTTCAGGTCAGAGTTCTTCCAGCTGAAGGACCGGGAGGACGTCGAGTGCTACTTCACCGTTGACAAGGACCCTACGGGTCAGTGGAAAGAGAACGTTGGTGTTGTCACGACCCTCTTCTCCAAGCTGCCAAAGATCGACCCAATGAACGTCAACGCTGTAGTTTGCGGACCTCCAGTCATGTACAGGTTTGTGATTGAGAAGTTCCTCGGCCTCAAGATTCCGAAAACACAGATACAGATGTCGCTTGAGCGGCGAATGCATTGCGGAGTAGGGAAGTGTGGCCACTGCGTGCTGGACTACCTATACACCTGCCTGGATGGACCCATCTTCACATACTGGGACACGCTTCACTTCAGGGAGTTGATCTAGATGACAGAACGTATGAAACACAAAACAGTGACAAAGCCCAAAGTGGGGGTCTACGGTTTCACTGGCTGCGCTGGCGACCAGCTTCTGATAATCCATAGTGAGGATCAGCTTCTGAACCTCTTCAATGCGGCCGACATAAGGTCGTTTGTCATGGCATCCAGCAATCCTATAGAAGAGGACATAGATGTTGCACTTATCGAGGGTAGCATTAGTACGGAAGAGGAGAAGGAGCGTATCAAGGAGATTCGCAAACGCGCGAAAATCGTTGTCGCGATAGGCAACTGCGCGGTCAGTGGCGGGCCACAGGCAATGTTCGCCAATGACGGAGAGTTCGCCAAGCGTCTCAAGCAGGTCTATGGTGAGATCAAATTCATCACAGACCCAGTTGAGGCCACCCCGATTGATGCTCACATAACAGTGGACTACTATCTGCCAGGCTGCCCAATCGGCCAACCGCAGACATTCGCACTCCTCTCAAGACTCATCCACGGGGCCTCTCCTGATGAGTGCACACGTCCAGTGTGCCATGAGTGCAAACTGAATGAGAACCATTGCCTGTTGCTTGATAAGAAGTTCTGCCTCGGATCATTGACAATCGGGGGCTGCGGAGCGGTATGCCCAACCTATGGGCTGTCATGTGTTGGTTGTTGGGGACCTAGCAAGGACGGCAACTTCGCTCAAATTGTAAAGAGCTTTGAGGAATTCGGGATAGGGCGGGAAGACATCAAACGACGGCTGCACAATTATGGAGGGCACAAGATCCTGCAGTACATCAAGGATCTGGAGATAATGAGGTGATATGACCGATGGCGACAAAGAGCACCATAATGATTGAGCCCTTGGCGAGAGTTGAGGGCCACGGAGGCATCAAGGTCGAGATTAAGGACAACAAGATCAAGAATGTCGAGGTGCAAGTTCTTGAGGGGCCACGCATGTTCGAGGCGATGGCAATCGGCAAGACTCCGGAGGAGGACATCAGCATTGCTCCAAGAATCTGTGCGATCTGCAACCTCTCCCACAAGTACTCAGCGCTCAGAGGACTCGAAAAAGCACTCGGCATACAAGTGCCCGAAATCATCAACACCTACCGCCATCTGATGCATCATGGAGAGATGATAGAGAGTCACAGCCTTCATGTCTTCTTCCTTGCCCTCCCTGATTTTCTTGGCTACCCCAATGCTGTCGCCATGGCTGACAAGTATGGGAAGGTCGTGACGAATGCACTCAGACTGAAGAAGTTCGGGAACATGGTCATGAAGACAATGGGCGGCAGGATGATTCACGGCGAGAATCCGATACTGGGAGGGTTTGGAAAGCTCCCCGATGAGAAGACCCTGCTCACCATAAAACAAGAGGCCTCTGCACTCATGCCGTTTGCCCTTGAAACCATTGATCTGTTGTCGACACTTCAGGTTCCAGACTTCATGGAACGTGACACGCAATACCTCTGCTGCAAGCCCCCACATGCGGGTTACGACTACTACGGTGACATCTTGATGACCTCAGACGGCAAGGAGTACCCGCTCGACAGTTACAAGAGTGTCATAACCGAGAGAGTTGTGCCACACAGCTTTGCCAAGCGTTGCTCCTATCTTGGAAAGCCGTACTCTGTCGGTGCACTCGCCAGGGTGCTTCTGATTGGCTCTCGCCTGAAGGGTGAGGCCAAGACGAGCTACAAGAAGCTATACAGCAAGCGATGGCCGAGAAACCCGCTGTACAACAACTTCGCTCAGGCCATCGAGATGGTCTACTCGCTAGACGAAATCAAGTCAACAGTGGACAAGCTCCTTGGTCAACAGTCGCCGAGTGTAGTGAAACCGACAAGATTGACTGGCACGGGCACCGGTGGCGTTGAAGCACCACGCGGTACACTCATCCACCACTATGAGCTAAAGGATGGGAAGACAACTGCAGCTGACATCATCACACCTACTGCAATGTTCCTCGATGATATCGAGGCTTTCATTCGTAGGGGTGGCGAAGAGCTGCTTGCCAAGGGTCAGACCAGTAATCTCGAGCTCCAGTTCGAGATGATTGCCCGATCCTATGACCCCTGCATCAGCTGTAGTGCTCACATGGTATTACTTGAGTTCAAGTAAAGGACTCTTGCCATGTAGTGGCGCAGATGTTGTGCTCGGCACCCAGTCGGAGTGAACCTCCGGCTGGGGCTGAGCCCATGATTTCTTCCTGCAGAGAGGAGGTCTGGCCTAGGACTAGAGAGTCTAGCAGGCACTCTTCGGGGCGCGATGCTACATGGATGCGGACATTCGGTTTCTGCAAAGCAAGGGAATCATGAGTGACGCAGTTCACGTGACCGTCCGGACCGGGAGTAAGCCTCTTGACTTGCAGTATAGCCCGACGCTTCGCATGGCCTACCTCGAGAGTGATGCGTCCGTTGACGCCGATGCTGTTGCCGCACAAGTAAGCTCGACTTTGATGCTTGATTATCTTTGGCTTGTCAATGGACACACTAGAGTCTACAGGTACTTCGGCGAGAAAACATGTGTAGACTTCCCAGACACAAAGGCTCTGGAAGACACGCTCAGCGTTGTTGGATGCTCAGGCTTGCGGCCGACTACACTACACCGAATGTTCGAGGACCGCACTGCCTTCAAGAAACTCAATGACAGGCTTTGGGTCACGAGGATGAAGATGGCTGAGTGCATGGATGAGCACAAGCCCCTCAGGGAAAGACTGCTTGAGGCCCAGCATATCATAGACGAAGTGATTGTGGCAAAGCTCTTGGGAGATTCATGCAACCCAATCATATCTGAAGAAGAGGCTACACGAGTCCTCGATGAAGAGCTCGAGGACTGTGCTTGGAGTCTGAGCCCGGTCAAATGCAACTCTCCGTCCATGACACCAAGCATCTTGGAATGGATCTACGAGAACTTCACATCAGCCCTGATAAGCATGCCCGATAGTTCAGATGATTCTGAGCTCCGGCGTACTGCTCTCAAGCGGAACAACCGGAAGACCGGCACCTATTACACGCCTGAATACATCGCTCGGTACATTGTCGGCAACGCGCTCTCAACGTGGCTCAGGCGCAGAACGGGACTGGACGTGACAGACCCTCACCAGCTTGTGGGTGCCACGGAAGAGCTGAAACGCAGAGCACTTGACCAGCTCAAGAACGTCACAATCATTGACCCTGCTGTCGGTGGCGGAGCATTCCTTCTTGCGGCAGGTGGGTGGCTTGAGAATTGCAGAATCGCACTTGACGATAGGGACCCCAGGAATGCGATGCGCGAATGGATCATCAATCACAATCTACACGGCGTAGACCTGAATCCCAGAACCGTGGAATTGTGCAGACTAAGGCTACGACTGTGGTATCTCTCATCGTTCGACCCTCTGGGTAAGTCAGAAGTCCTGCAGACTGACCGGAACATAAGATGTGGCAACAGTCTGGTGGGGCCCACAGCCGGATATCGCGACAAAGTATATCCTGCGCTGCCAACAGATGCTGAAGATTCCCAGTTCGATTGGACCAAGGAATTCCCTCACGTCATGTCTGGCGGAGAGAAAGGATTTGATGTCGCAGTCGGAAACCCGCCGTATGGAAACATCCTTTCGGAACGTGAGAGAAGGCTCATCTCATACTCATACGAACATATAGTGAGCGGTAGCCCCGGAGGTACCTGGAACAGCGCCGCGTTCTTCGTCGTACGCAGCCGCATGATCGTAAAAGAGGGAGGCGAGATTGGCTTCATCATTCCGAACAGCATTCTAAGAGTCGGTCAGTTCTCAAAGACGCGACAATTCCTCCTCCATCATACGCGGCTATGGGAGATCGTGGATGAAGGGAGCCCGTTCAACGATGTCACGCTGGAAATGGTCAGCGTGTTCTTCACAGCCGAGAATGATACAGGCGGACATTGTGTACGCATAGTATCGAGGAGGCCAGGGGTGGAAACCGGGCATGACACCTCATGGGAGTCACTGCGGTCTGGCAAAGTCTTCGTGCTCTACGGCGACGACATCCTCGAAAGGGCGTTGAACCGAGGGGTCAGAGGACTGATCACGGGCACGCGCGGCAGAGACATACCCACTGAGCACGTACGAAATAAAGTCAGCGGACCATTCAAGATTCCGTATGCTACGAGTGGCCACAGTGTGAAACGTTACACATTGGACCGTAGGCATTTGATACATGCTGACAGATGGTTTGAGCATGATGCCGCGTTGCTAGACTCCTTTTCAAACAGCTTTCTCATAGCCACAAAGAACTACCCCTACCCCAGATGCGTAATGAAACCGAGAGGAGTCATCCACGGAGGTGGGGCAGTGAGAATCAAGGCTTTGGGCGACAATCTTGATCCTGAAACTCTTGGTGCCATACTGAACTCGCGCGTGGTCAGGTATCTATGTCGTCGTTATCTCACTAATTACTCCCAGCTCACAACGTGCATGAACACAGGAATTCTGGAGGATCTACCTGTTGCATACCCCAAGGCCAGCAAACCCTTCAAACTCTTGTTCAGAGCTCTGAGCGAGCTCCATCAGACAGGTGAGTCCTCACATGACAATAGGGCTGCTCAAGTGTATCTGGAAACACTCGCAGACGCTCTTGCGTATTCATTGTACTTTGGCGAAGGCGATGATCTCTTACAGGCTGTAGATCTGGCTCTCAGTTCAGCTAACTCCCGCATCACTGCTAGTGACCTCTACAAGGTTCTGAATACCGAGCATCTGGGCGCCTTAGTGGATGAGGTGCTAGAGAACCCCATTGTCAAAAGAATCGAATCATCTCCCTTCATGGGGCAGCCCTCTCCGGCGGCTTAGACACTGATGCTTAAATAAGAGACCGAAGAAACAGACCCAGAACGCAATGGCAGAAGACAAAGACAAGGCGGCCGCGGTCCCGGATGAGTCCTCCCAAATGGCAGAAGAGATCGCCCATTCGGTGGAACCGGAAACGGCGATTGAAGATGATGGATTGACGCGTCGGGAGCGCGTCATCGTGAAGAGCAAAGAAGAGGAAAGGATTCGCAAGGCCCGGGAACTGAAGAAACAACTTCGAAAGAGAGAGCTGGGCATCGTCAGGTACAGGTGGCCGGCGCTCACTCTTATCTTGAGCGGCGTGCTCTCGATTTGGACAGAATTTCTAGCAGTCATGGTACATCCACCGGACGCCGGATTCGACAGCTTCTTCGAGGCAACGTTCTCACAATACGGGGGCGGTTTCTTCTTGTTTCCCGCAATTGCAGGTGCAATCATGGTTGTGTGTGGCGTCCTTGCCTACACGAAACCCAAGACCACCTTCTTGTCAGTCATTCCGGCAATGATGATGGCTATGGCAGGCATGTACGTCTTCTTTCTGATCTCAATAGGGCAGCAGCTCGATCCCACAGGTTACTCGGTGACAGCGACTCCTTTCACGATGCTCTTGATAGCTCTTATATCGCTCATCTCAATCATGCTTCGTGAGAAGGAGTGACTTCACTCTGTAGATGCTTTCCAGGGAAGACAAGTCGTTCTAGCTTAGGAACTCGTCTAGCCGTCCTTCGTTCTCTAGTAGTTCCATCCAGTCGTACCTAGGCGAGTGTGCAGGCGACTTAAGAAACTCGACAATCACATCGGCGACTTGAAGCGGATTGAGGTCAGTTGTGTCAATCTCGAAAACCTTGTCCTCCCCGAACGCTTCAATGGCGTCCATCTGACACACCCCTATGACCTCTGCCTCCACATTTTCGAGGATCTTTTCCTTCGAGTAGCCCCGGGCGAGCAACCGCTCTCTCAGAGTATCAGGATGAGTCCTCAGAATGAATGCATGTTCCATTGAGCTGTATGGTACTAAGTCAATGTAGTGGCCCTCGACTATGATGCGGTGACGTTTGGTCTCGACTTCGTCCATTATCGCACCGACGAGACAGTCTTCGTCGATTATGTCAGTGTCACGAGCATCGTCCCTAGCCGAAATGCAGCCGTTGCGTCTGGCTAGATCACTCATGGAGATGACTTCTGCTTTGAGTCGTATGCCCAGAACCTCCGCGACCTCGGACTTCCCGGTGCCTGGAGAGCCTCCAATCAGAATCGCGGTCATTGATGGAGTACCAAGACATAACTCATAAAAAGCCGACCCATAGCTGTCACCATTGAGCAACAGAGCCTTTTGCGCAATGGAGCGACAACCATGGCATGGACGATCCGGCAGTTTGAACGCAGCGACATAGAGTCGGTCGTCGAGATCAACAGGACATGTCTCCCTGAGAACTACCCAGAACAGTTCTTCCTAGGGCTTTACTACCACGCACCGAAGGCGTTTCTAGTCGCACTTGTTGATGATGTGGTTGTGGGCTACATCATGTGCAGGATTGAGAGAGGTATGTCCACCTATGGGCGATCTCCTGTGAAGAAGGGCCACATCGTGTCGGTCGCCGTAGCAAATGGACAACGTCATCAAGGGATAGGGTCAGACCTCGTAAAGGCCGCAATGATGGCAATGATAGGCTACGGTGCTTCAGAGTGCTTCCTTGAAGTACGCAAGTCGAATGAGGCGGCGATTTCCATCTACGAGAACCTGGCCTTCGAGATAAAGCGTCTTCTGAAAGGATACTACAGAGATGGAGAAGATGCCTACTTGATGACAAAGAAGCTCGACGCCGCGCCGGAGGCGAGCATTGATGCTGGCGGATGACATTGTCGTGCCCCTCATACCTGAGTGTTCAGCATGTATCGTAGACAGTCTGGAAACCCTCATTCCTCTACTTGCAGAAAACAAAGAAGAACAGTTCGAGCTTTTCAGACTAGCTTACAGGCGGTTGTCTGAGGGCTGCAAACAGGGAGTTGAGCCCGTCATTCTCTCCATCTTGCTATACAGGGAGCTGTATTCTCTCAAGGGTGTTGAGAACCCTTTGAGGGAAATCAAGCGAATGAGCATCAAGGCTGCACAGAGAGCCCTGCCAGAGGTTGAGAGGGAAGTGTCCTCACAGACAGATTACGAGAAGCTGAGAGCCGCACTGGCTGCATCGATCGCTGGTAACCTTATTGACTACAACACATCTAGTCACAGGCCAGACCTAGATAAGCTAGTGGTCTCATACAGAGCATTGCTGTCCGAGGGGTTCGCCATCGACGACTCTCGGAGCATGTGGGAGTCACTGACCCATAGAAAAGGAACACTGGTCTTTCTAGCAGATAACGCAGGCGAAACTCTCTTCGACACACCCTTGGTCCGACTTACCAGAGAACTGGGATGGAACATAGACTATGTGGTCAAGGCCAGAGCCATGGTTAATGATGCGACAGAGGAGGATGTGAGGGGGACCGAAATAGAGGGCCTCGCGAGAATCATCACGACCGGCGCATGGGCACACGGCGTTCCCAAGCGATGGGTCAGTCAAGAATTCCTAGACACAGTGGCAAGGTCAGATATGGTGATATCAAAAGGGCAGGCGAACATCGAAACCTTTCCAGAGATACAAAAGGACAGCGGCATTGAAACCTACTATGTGCTGAAAGCGAAGTGTCCTCACATCGCTCAGGCAATCAACGCCAAGAAAGGTGACAACGTCGTCCTGCGCAGACCACTGAAGGTGGGATGGACTGGCCCCTAACCTCGAAACATGCCGACAACCTTTTTAGCTCACAGGAGCCAGCGGCGCCGTCAGAGATGGGTTCGGAAGATAATCTTTAAATGCTAAACGCGAAGTCCATGTACAGTTTTATGAGCTGGTCTGGCCGGCAGTTGCGGCTAGACTAGGTTGGAGGCGCTAGCGATGAGCCAGCAGCAGATACCAGTAATCGTACTCAAAGAAGGCACAGAAAGGAGCACTGGTCGCGATGCCCAGAGGAACAACATCATGGCAGCTATTGTGATCGCCGAAGCGGTCAAGTCTGCTCTTGGTCCGAAAGGTATGGACAAGATGCTCGTGGATTCCTTTGGTGATGTCACCGTGACCAATGACGGTGCAACAATCCTCAAGGAGATGGACGTCGCACACCCAGCGGCGAAGATGGTCATTGAGGTCAGCAAGACAGTCGACTCCGAAGTCGGCGATGGCACGACATCCGCGGCCGTCCTGACGGGCGAGCTTCTGAAGCAAGCGGAAACTCTTCTGGATCAGAAGATCCATCCGACAACAATCATAACGGGCTACAGGAAAGCAGCCGCAAAGGCGCTTGAGGTAGTAGATTCGGTGGCAGAGCCTGTCGACCCGGCAAGCCCGGCATTCAAAAAGCTTCTTGTCGATGTTGCCAAGACAGCCATGTGCAGCAAATTCGTGTCTTCGGCAAAGGAAGGTCTAGCCGACGTTGTGGTGGAAGCAATCTTGGCCGTGAGCAAAGACCTTGCGCCTGACACGGAGATTGACATGGACAACATCCAGCGGCAGAAGCAGCATGGAATGTCTGTCGCCGCAACAGAGCTTGTGAGAGGCATCGTTCTTGACAAGGAGGTTGTTCACTCAGGCATGCCTCTGAAAGTAGAGAATGCTCGGATTGCTCTCTTGGAGTGCGCTCTCGAGATCACAAAGACTGAGATGACAGCAAAAATCGCGATTCATGACCCCGAGTCCATGCAGGGCTTCCTCAATGAGGAGGAGAGGATGCTGAAGAGCATGGTCGACAAAGTCATTGAATCTGGTGCTAATGTTGTGATCTGTCAGAAAGGCATTGACGATGTGGCACAACACTTCCTCGCTAAGAGCGGCATTCTCGCAGTGAGGAGGATCAAGAAGTCGGACGTTGAGCGACTCCACAAGGCCACTGGAGCTACGATTGTATCCAAGATCCACAACCTCACAAAGGCGGA
The DNA here is from genome assembly GCA_003345595.1 of Candidatus Thorarchaeota archaeon. GTDB lineage: Archaea > Asgardarchaeota > Thorarchaeia > Thorarchaeales > Thorarchaeaceae > OWC5. The sequence continues at coordinate 39,029 of PRDI01000117.1, forward strand.
CCTCGGCAAGGCGAAGCTAGTCGAGCAAAGGAAAGTCGGTAACGACAAGATGCTGTTTGTCGAAGGCACGCCCAAGTCAGCTGCCGTCACTATGTTGATCAGAGGTAGTACTGAACACGTGGTGGACGAGGTCGACCGCGCTGTGAATGATGCGCTGTACGTCGTGCGTGATGTCATCATGCACCCCAAGATCAACTACGGAGGCGGTGCAATAGAGGCTGAAGTAGCAGTCAAGCTGAGAGACTTCGCATCGACTCTGGAGGGACGTGAACAGTACGCTGTGAGGGCATTCGCTGATGCAATTGAGGTCATTCCCATAACTCTCGCAGAGAACGCAGGTCTTGACCCAGTCGACGTCTTGGTTGACCTCCGGACGGCCCACACCGAGGGTAAGACCACGTTCGGCATCGACATCGAGAAGGGCAAGGTAGCCGACATGAAGAGGACCCGCGTTGTCGAACCCACTCTCGTGAAGAAGCAGGTGATTTCCTCAGCAGCTGAGGCCTCTCAGATGATCCTGAAGATCGATGATGTCATCAGCTCAAAGGGTAAGGGTGGACTTGGCGGTGCAGGCGAAAAGGGCAAGAAGCCGGACCGCGAAATGGACGAGGACTAGAATACCAGCAGCAAGGTGCAACTCATGTCAGACGACTTCGACAAGGACGAGCCAGGTCCTGACGAATATGAAGAGGAACAAGAACCTGCCTTTGTCCTGACACGTATTCCCGGCGTCGGGCCAAAGACAGCTGAAAAGCTTGTTGCCTCAGGCTACGGCGAAATCGAGAAGATTGCAGCAGTAGATGCTGAAACTCTCGTGAATGCAGTGCCAGGTCTCAGCAAGGCAAAAGCCGAGGCCATCGTCAGCGAAGCGCAAGGACTTGTCGAAGCAGCTTCTGAGGCTGCGGAGGTTGGCGAGAAGGGCAAGAAGACCAAACGGAAGAAGGTCACCGAGATCGAGCCTCAGAAAGTTGAACTCCCCCCAGCGACGGAGATTGCTCCGGATGAGCAGCCAAAATCACTGGACACAGGATACGACAAGGAGAAGGTCGAGATGGGCATTGGCACCGGGCTGAAGTGGCTTTCGAAGTATGAGAAGGCCCGGGTCATTGGTGCCCGTGCACTGCAGATATCCATGGGTGCCCCCGTCCTAATCGACATGAGCACTGCACCCAAAGGGCTGTTTGCTCTGGCTGAAGCCGAGCTGAGTGCAGGAGTCCTGCCGATGACGGTCAGGCGCACTCTACCGACAGGAGAGTATTTCGACATCCCGCTGTCGATTCTTCTCAAGAGCACGAGGCTGAGCTGATTCTCAGCCTCTGCCCTATTCTTTTTCGTGTTATTCCCACAATAGACCAAAAGAGGAGATAACAAAACGCCTTAAGAGCCATTGAGTCAGGCTCATAGGTCCGGATAGTGGTACTACATGCAGGGACTCTTCCTTCCCGAAGACCTCGTCATCAGATGCTTGATCGGTTTTGCTGTTGGGGCACTCATTGGGCTAGAGAGACAGAAACGCATGACCGAGGAGCTGTCCCTAGGTGTGAGATCTTTCGGACTGCACAGTCTTCTGGGTACACTGTCAGCCTACGTCTTCACAGTCTCTGGAAACCCCTATGTGCTCATATATGCAGTCTGCATTTCCGTTGTTCTGACAACGGTGCAAGTCGTATTCAAGCTGTTCAGGACAATGCGCAAGGGCTTGACCACGTCCTTGGCGTTTGCCATGTCGTTTGTGCTTGGAACTCTCGTAGGCCTTGACACAACTCCATCATCTGCCCAGCTGATCGGGGTTCTGGAACTGTTAGCGATGACCGTCGCCTTCCTTGTGTTCCTAGTCCTCAGCTTCAAAGAAGAGCTGACTGCTGCCATAGCATCAATCAGTCATGAAGAGATGATAAGTGCAGCAGAGTTTGGAGTACTCGTACTCTTTCTCTGGCCAATCATGTTGCCAATCCAGACAGTTCAGATCGGGCCAGTTGCCTTCCCCCTGTTTCAGACATACATAATCATAGTGATCCTGTTGTCCATTCGGTTCACCAACTATATAGTCGTGAAGAAATACAAGAGCCGGGGCCCGTACTTCTTTGGCTTCTTCGGTGGCTTCGCGAACAGTGAGGCAACAGCTTCAAGCATCACGGACTTCCACAATGCGACCCAAGAGAAGTTCCCGGGCAGGATGTCTCTAGCCATCATGCTCGACAACATCGCGATGGTGGTGAGAAATGGTATTCTGGTCGTCATCCTTGACCCGAGTCTGATGATATTCAGGTTGTACATTGGCCCATTGGCCATTTTTACAGTGATCGGGACAATCAGGATAATCCATGAGAGGACGAAGAGAGTGAAGCCCGAGTCAGAGGACATCGGTGTTGGGTTCGCGTCCCCATTCTCTCTGCATGTGGCGCTGCGGTTTGCCCTCGTCTTTTCAGTAGTCACATTCCTGGCCCTGTTCTTGGAGAAGTCCATTGCTGACTGGGGCATCATCTTTGCAGCAGTTGTCGGGGGCTTCGCCACTGCTGGAGCAATTGTCACCGTCGCGTGTGCCTCATACGCTGTGGGCGCTCTGGCTCTGGACACTGCGGTGCTCGCAGTCATCATTGCCACTACTACGTCAGTGCTGAACAAGGTCATCTATGTCTTTGTCGGAGACTACAATGGTGACCGAACGCTCACTTGGTACGTCGCAAAGGACTCGTTCGTGATGGTTGTAGGTGTGGTCATCTACATCCTATTGCTCCAGACGGGTTTCATCCCAATCACGTGACCTTCCTCAAGCCAAGCGGAAGGCTTAAAGAAGCAATGAGTGACGGTCAGCCTGGTGACAACAGTGATCGGTCGTGGATCTGTTCATACTGGATTCTGAATACCTTAGGACAGACCAGACCTCACTTGATTTCGTCAACACTTCTGGAGGACAATGGTTTGAGTGAGATGAGAGTAGTTCGCGGTATGAGGGACCTGATGGGTCCCGAGATGTACATCAGCGACTATCTGATTGAAACGGCGATCAAGGTGTTCCGCCTGTTCAACTATGAGCCTCTGGACTCCCCCGTGCTTGAGCTTTGGGAAACGCTCGCGGCCAAGGGAGGCGAGGAAGTTGAGTCTGACACGTTCAAGTTCACAGACAAGGGCGGACGCGAAGTAGGCCTAAGGTTTGACCTCACAGTCCCGCTAGCGCGGATTGTTGCGACAAGTCCCCATCTCCTGAAACCATTCAAGAGATACGCTATTGGCAAGGCGTGGCGATACGACAGGCCTCAGGCAGGTCGTTACAGGGAGTTCACTCAAGCGGACGTGGATATCATTGGTGCGAGCAGTTCCGCAGCTGATGCCGAGGTGGTCCTGGTGGCGTTGGAGTTCTTCAGGAGAATACTCGGGAAGGACTATGTGGTTCGAATCAACAACAGGAAAGTGCTCAAGGGCTTGACTGAGAAAGCCAGCATTCCCGATTCGCTCGCATACGAGTGCTTCAGAGCGATTGACAAGCTGGACAAGATAGGAAGGGACGGAGTGCTTGAGGAACTAAGAAACCGGGGGATTGATGCAGAGCAAAGTGGCTTCCTTCTGGACAACATAGCACTTAGAGGCAAGGGCACTGACATCCTTGAGGAGTTCAGAGAGCTCCTGAAAGGATCCGAGATTGGCCTACGCGGAGTTGATGAACTGCGCACCATGTCCGACATATTCGAGGCTGCCAATGCGACCGACGTCACCGAATTCGACATGTCACTCGCTCGAGGTCTCGACTACTACACCGGGCCTGTCTTCGAGGGTCAATACCTTGGAGAACCACATGTAGGTTCGGTGGCCGGTGGTGGCCGCTATGACAATCTTATCGAGAAGCTAGGTGGAGTACCGACTCCTGCGACCGGCCTATCACTTGGGATTGGCAGACTCATCGATATCATGCTTGCCAAAGGACTCGGAGAGACTCTCGCCCCGAGGCTCGATGCGCTCATCGCACCGGTCACAACCTCTGTGTTGGCGAGTGGCATGAAAATCATGGGTGACCTCGTGAGAGCAGGCATCTCATGTGAGATTGACCTCATGGAGAGAAACCTCAAGAAGCTCCTCGAACAGGCTGACTCGAAAAGGGCGAGGTATGTCGTAATAGTGGGCGAACGCGACCTCAAGAAAGGAGAGGTCAGTCTACGTGACATGACAACCAAGGCAACCCGACAGGTCAAACTCGATGGCCTCGTGGAAACGTTTGGAGAGAAGAGCTAGGCTTTTGGTTCTGACAGTGGACTACTTGGTGAAGGCAGTCTTGCCTCTGTCCGGCCACCAATGCATTTTTCTCATACAATGCAGCTGGAATATGAGGGCCTGTCTATGACACGCATACCGGTTGTTGCAGGGTCTTTCTACGAGGGACAGTCAGACATACTCCTCAAGCGCTTAGCGAACTCTTTCCTGAAGGGTCTCGGACCAGGGAAGCTTCCCGAAGGCGAGCCGGGCAATTCGAGGAAACTCAGGGCGCTCGTTTCTCCTCATGCCGGCTACATGTACTCAGGAATGCCTGCAGCTCACAGCTACCTCAGGCTCTTCGAGGACGGAAAACCTGAGCACATCGTCATCCTCGGACCGAATCATACTGGGAGGGGAGGTCGACTGGCAGTCTGCGACGAGGACTGGGAAACACCACTTGGCACTGTCAAATACGACAGGCAGCTCGGACAACAAATCGTAGACCAGAACAAGACCGCCATGATAGACTGCGTTGCACACAGCGCTGAGCATTCGATAGAGGTTCAGCTACCGTTTCTCCAGTTCATATTCAGGAAGGGGCTTAGCTTCGTACCCGTGTGCATAAGTGATCAGAGCTATGAAGTGTGCGAGTCGATTGGCAACACCTTGGCGAAGCTCGGCGAAAAGATGGACATTCTGGTGATAGCAAGCTCTGACTTCACTCATTTCGAAACCGCCGAGAGTGCCAAGAAGAAGGACAACCAAGCGCTAGAGTATCTTGAGAATATGGACCCCGAGGGGTTCCTTCGGTTTGTCAGGGGTCATGGCCTCAGCATCTGCGGCGCAGGTCCGATTGCTGCGGCCATGATATTCGCCATTCAGCGAGGGGCCACTGAGTTCAAAGTGCTGAAGTACACAAACTCGGGTGAAGTCACCGGGGACAAGGGTCATGTTGTAGCCTATTGCGCCGCTGAGATCCTTTAGCTAGTTGACGACGGCGTCCGAGCGTCCTTCGCCCTGACCGCCTTCCTCGGCTCCTCTCGCCTGTCTGATGACCCTATCTGGAAGCAAGGCCGCACCAGATAGTGCACCAATTAGTGACACAAGGTATCCTAAGGCAAGACTCTCAGTGGCGACGCCGCTGCTCTCGTACAAGAACCCACCAAGCAGAGGAGCCACAACATATCCACTGTTGCTGACGGCACCAAAGACCCCCATGACAGAGCCATAGACACGCTTGTCCGTAAGGTCCGCAATCATGGCCTGCGTGGTGGGACCTCTCATTGATACTGCCAGACCCAAGACCGCGCCGCCTCCAACGAAGCTGATAATGTCTGATCCTATCATGAACATAAAGAGTGACAATGCCCCCAACAATGATCCAAGGACTATCAACCACTTCCGTCCCACGCGGTCCGAAATCATTCCAAACCCGATGTTACCTACGATTATGACCAAGCCAATAACTCCAAAGAAGAGCCCTATGGTCAGCGGTGTCACATTGAACCGGGATACTACATCTAGTATGAAGGCGACTTCAAGGATTCCAATCGCGAAGACATTGGCGAAGACTGACAGACCCAGCGCGACATACGCTTTCGGTTTCAGTGAGAGGACCTGCATGATAGAGAGATGGTCGCTGCTGTCCGCCAGATGCCCAAGACGTGTTTCTGGTTCAGTCACAAGAGTCTGCAGAGAAACGAGAGTTACCAAGGCCAACAACGCCGTGATGATGAAAGGAAGCCTGATACCCAAGAACTCTGCCAGCACGCCGCCCACGGTGGGACCAATGATGAAACCAACCATGTTACCTATGCCCAAGTAGCCCATCGCCTTTCCTCGGTTGGTGGGTATCGTCACGTCCGCAACGAATGCGTTTGCGGCAGGGAAGAACCCGGCAGACACGGCCCCCTCGCCGAAACGCGCCACGGTCATTATGATCACATCGCCTGCAAAAGCGTAGACCACATT
>PRDI01000118.1 GCA_003345595.1 Candidatus Thorarchaeota archaeon
AAAGAGCTGTCAGATATGCTGTTTGAGCATGTTGGAATGGCCGAGGCCAGTAAGAGGGTCTTTGCTCGACTCTTTGCATCAAGTCCAGCGTACCAAGGAGCAGTAGGAGGTCTTACCACAGGGATTCAAGCAGTCACATCCGAAGCTCAAGTCAAGAGGTTTCTAGGCTTCATTCACAGGATCTTGCCTCCAGCTCTCAGAGGTAAGTACGCGGCACATCGGACTGTCAAAGGGATTGACGTGACTATGCCGAGACTGTGGCGAATAGAGATAGGCAAGACCTCCGAACCAAGGATGAAGTCCATCTGCATAGACCGCTCGGACCCACTCGACTTCAGGGAACTGTCTCTGGGTGCTCTGACAGACGCTGGGACGGCAGCACTCCCAGACGTTCCCTTGGCGATAGCATCCGAGGACTTCTGGGTTGAGAGTTCCGACCCCTCTCAGCTAATGCTTCCCATCACGAAGTCGGCAATAACATATCAGCTTCTCACGCCGAGTGTTTCTCAGCGGTCAGTCGAGTCAAGCACCAAACATGTTCTATCGCGCTTGGAGTTCATCCGGGACAGCTTCGGCCTTGAGGACTCGGCTCTTGCCCGGGGACATGTTCTTGATGCGGACGTCCTTGGTAGACCTCTCAGTGTCGTGAGGATTGCACGATCGACAGCTAGGACAGAGTGGAATGACAGTGTCACCAGTGCTGACTTGAAGCAGTCATGGGATCAGGTGCTGGAGCCCGCTCTGAAGGAGTTTATCGAGCTAGCTGAACTGAAGACCGCTACAGAGACTAGATGGGGTCGAGAAAGCAAGGTTGACAGATTCAACACGAAAGTGCTTCGTGCACTAAAGAAACTTGATCTTGGCACGACAGGTTCTCTTGGGCCCACCCTTGAAGAAATCGCAGGCGAGGCAGGAGTGGAGAAACACATAGCCGCTGAGAGTCTGATGACCATGAAAGATGAAGGGGTCATCTATGAGCCTCGAACAGGTCACTACAGGTTAGTGTGACCCTGAGTGCCGAGTCGATGACCCACTGAACTGATGGCTTCAAGGCAGAACTTTCTTGAAGCTTGCCGGCTCGTCGCCTTCGTCAATGATTTCTATGTCCTGATGTCCAACTCGCTCCGCATCGTAGCTGCGAGCGATTATTGTTCCATCCAGCTTCTCACGAGCACTGGCCTTGCTACCACGCCAGACGTAGATGTCGTCCCACGTGTCAAGGATGAACACATCATCAGTGGTGAGTGATGCACGCTTGAGAGGAACCTCGGTGAAGAAGGTCTGGCCCTTGACATTGCTCACTCGCCAGAGCTTGTATTCGTGTTTCTGAAGCTGCACCTTCTTCAGGATGCCTTCCGTGTCTTGGTCTGTGACTTGGAACTTCTTGAAGAGCGCCTTGAACGCTGGTGGCTCATTGCCACCCTCTATGCGCACCAACTTAGCTTGGCCCTTCCTCTCTGTGTCCCTGAAGACAGACTCGGCGGCAGCCATGAACTGTTCGTCGACTGAGGACTTCGGGCCAACCCAAGCGTACAAAGTGGCACCAGCATCAATCAGGTAACAGTCACCACGTCCAAACGTGCCTGGTTCCGGCACCTTGACGAGCTTACCTTTCTGAACATGGAATACTATCGGTTCGGGCATGAGGATACGGGTTGTATGAGGAGACTGTTAAGTTATATCCGTGCGAACCTCCTTTTGGCTTGGAAGATTCAGACCTATCTGGTGACCGATTCCATGCCCGAAATTCCCGAGTTGGAGGCGATTGCACAAAGGCTGACTGAAGCGTTCTCAGGTAAGACCATACGGGGTCTGTCCGTCCACAACCACTTGGTCATCCATGGCACAACTGTGGAACGGTTTGAAGGGCTGCCAACAGGTAAGGTTTTCCAATCCTTCGACGCCGACGGCAAGTTCATCATTGCGGGCATGAGTGACTCACTTCAGATAGTGATCAACCCAATGCTCACTGGACGCTTCCGCATCTCGACCCGCCCGAGAAAACCGCTGAAGTCAGATGTGCTCTCGGTTTCAACTGACGGTCCGACTCTCTGGTACGATGATAGGAAGTTCATGAGTCGCGTGTACTTGGTTTCGGGTGGCGACTACAAGCAGGTTGCAGGTTTCATAGGTAGAGGACCATCTGCTCTAGATCCCGAGCTGACGTTAGAGAGCTTCAGAACGCACATACGCAGCTTTCACGGACAGACAAAGAACGTGATTCAGAACCAGCGTTTCGTGAAGGGCATCGGGAACGCCTATGCTGACGAAATACTCCTCTACGCGGGCATACTCCCATTTCGTAGACGTGGGTCACTTGATGATGGCGAGATGGCGCGTCTTTACGTTGCCATGAGAAATGTTCTCGGCCGATACCGTGACATGCTCTCGACTCGCAGTCTTATTGATCTTGGACCAGAGAAGCGCGACTTTCTGATGATTCACGGAAAGGGCGGCGGCATCTGCCCGCTGTGTGGGGGACGAATATCAGAGGTCACAGCCAACCGTTTCAAGACTAACTACTGCCAGAACTGTCAGAGATGAGTGTCGGGCGATACGCTAATCTAAGGGCTCGACCTGACACTTGGGCAGAAATTGTGCAGAGCTGATACCAGATGGACAAGTGGGAAGAGAGCTTCCTCAGGGAGATTGTTGAGCTGGACACCGAAACTGAACCGAAGAAGAACTATGTTGAGTGTGCCAGGATCATCAAGAGGTATTGTGAAGAGGCAGGTCTCAAGGTCGACGTCTTCGACTCGAAACACGATGGCATATCTCAACCAAATGTCGTCGCAACGCTAGATGCAGGAGCCAAGCAGACGATACTGCTGTGCACTCACTATGACATAGTCCCAGCTGGCGATGCGGCTTCATGGACTCGGCCACCTTTCAGACTGACGGTCCAAGGTGACAAGGCCTATGGTCGCGGAGTGACTGACAACAAGGGGAACATTGTGGCCTCAGTGAGTGCTGCTCGGGAGCTCATCAAGAAACGAAGCTCCAAGGTGAACTGGAAGATACTCATCTCTCCCAACGAGGAGATTGGGGGCGAGTGGGGGATTGACTACCTCGTAAATGGTCCTCCAAAGATCAGGGGTGACTTCGCATTGGTGGTCGACTCTGGACCCGCGTACGTGAGCATCGGAGCCAGCGGCATCGTGTCAGGCACCATCACAGTGCATGGTACTCAGGGACATGCAGGATATCCATTTGCATTCAACAACGCCATCCATCTGTCTCTCCCACTACTCAATGTCATGTTGGATTATGTAGATGTCCGACGTAAGGTTGAGTCGAAGCTCCCTGCTCCTCCTGGCAGTCCGTACAAGAACCTATGGGGGCGGTTCTCAATCACAGTCTATCATGCTGGCACAAAGACGAATGTCATACCCGGGAAAGCTGAGATATCATTTGATTGCAGGCTGATTCCGGAGGAGAATCCTGATGACGTTGCCAGAAACCTAGAAGAGTTCTTCGAGAAGGCCAAAGAAGAAACCTCCGTTGAAGCCACACTGGAAATCAAGACGAAGGCAAGCGGCTGGGGCTCAGACCCCAACAACAGGCTCATGAAGGCATGGCATGCCGCTGTGAAAGAAGTGGTGGGCCCGAGTATCCCCTTGGCTGCAGATCTTGGAGGGAATGACGGACACTACTTCGTGAAGGTCGGAATACCCACGGCATGCTTTGGCACCATTGCTGACGATACCAACTTCCATGGGATTGACGAGTTCATGCGAATTGGCGACTATGAGAAGGTGAAGAAGTCTCTCATCTGCTTCGCTGAGAGGTGGAAGTGAATGGTCGACCTGAGTCTTCTCAAGATAGGAAGCCCGGGGCCCTTCCTACCTCCTTGGGATAACGCCCTGAAGAATGCCAAGCTCATTGACACCTTGGGCTATGACAGCATGGCGTTTCCAGATCACTTCGCCGGTTTTGTGCCTGAGAGCATCTGGACGCCAGACATAACACCACTGGCACTGGTTCAACCATCTCCTCATACCTATTATGAGATGAGCACAATAATGGCGGCCTGTGCCGCAGTAACAGAGAGAGTCAAACTCATCTCAAGTGTGACTGAGCCAATTCGCAGAAACCCTGTGCTTCTTGCACAGACCTTCTTGACGCTTGACCATGTCAGTCACGGCCGCACCGTAATGGGAATCGGGGCTGGCGAGATCGAGAACGTCAAGCCCTATGGACTGGATTACTCTGGTCAAGTGACCCGTCTGCGGGAGGCACTCAAGATAATTGGAAAGATATGGACGACTCAGGAGCCGTTTGACTATGATGGCAAATTCTACAAGCTAAGAAACGCGGTCATGTCATTGCGACCTGCGGTTGAGGGTCAGCCTCCACAGATGTGGATTGCCGCACACGGCCCGAAGATGCTCTCGGTTGCCGCCGAGTTTGGTGATGGTTGGCTGCCTACAGTACTTCGTCCCGTAGACTACGGTGCACGGCTCAGAGAGATAATGCGGTACAGGAAGAAGCTCAACAGGACTGGCCAGTTCACTGCAGCACTGTGGAACTGGTGTATACTGGATGATGACCCGGCAGAGTGTGATCGCATGATGCACACACCTCTCGCGAAAGCGTTTGCTCTTCTCTATCCCGGAAGCGAGTGGAAGCGATTGGGGTTTACTCATCCATTCGGAGATGACTTCTACCCGCTTCGTGACTACGTACCAATGGACATCAGTCGTGAGGCAGCTCTGCACGCGATAGATCAAGTGCCGGACAAAGTGCTGCGTGAGTTCTATATGTCTGGCAATGCCGATGCGATTGTGGGGATGCTTGAGGAATATGCACGGCAGGGCCTTCAACATATAATAATGTGGAACGGTACTGGAATGTTCGACTTGGAGAAGACACGTAGCTCATACAAGGTGATGAAAGACGTCCTCGCATTCGTCAAAGGGTAGCTTGGTAATCATCACTCAGAACCAGCACAAGTTGACAGAAGTCCGACCCTTGTTCGAGAACCATGGCATAAAGCTAGAAACTTCTCCACTGGAGAAACTCGAGGTCCGGTCTGATGATGTGGTGGTCGTAGCACTAGAAGCTGCAAAGGCGGCGTACAAGGCAATCAAACGGCCCCTCGTCGTTGATGACACTGGGTTGTACATCAGTGCGCTGAATGACTTCCCGGGAGCATACGCGGCTTTTGTCCAGAAGACTATCGGCAACAAAGGGATACTACGATTGTTGGAGAATGTCACCGACAGAAGAGCCAGCTTCATCACTGCAGTCGCCTATTCTGATGGAAGACATCTTGAGGCATTCGTGGGTGAGATGCCGGGGCACATAGCGCTTATCGCCGTAGGAGAGGAGGGCTTCGGATATGACCCAATCTTTGTGTGCGAGGGCGAAACAAGGACGTATGCCGAGATGAGCTTCTCGGAGAAGGTGGCTGTTTCCCACAGAACACGTGCGTTCAGTTCATTCTTAGAGTGGTATGATGGACTCCGTTAGCAACGCTTAAGACAGTGCACAGACCCGTTTCCGATGGTGTCCTAGATGTCTGTCAGCGAAACCACACTGAGGGCTTTGAAGGATCTTGGCCTCACCGACTACGAAACGAGCTCGTATCTTGTGCTTGTAGAGGGAGGCCAGATGTCGGCTTCGGAGGTGAGCACTAAGTCTAGGGTACCTTACTCGAGGATATATGATGTCCTTGGCAGGCTGGAGGAGAAGGGCTTCATCCAAGTCATGCGAGGCCGCCCCACTCTTTACACTGCGAAAGCACCCACGGAGGTCGTGCGCCTCGTACGACTGGCTTGGGAAGACAAGATTGAGAGGTCCAGCAAGACTGTGGTCGACGAGCTTCAGCCCAGGTTCGAACGAGAGAGTCACGCCAGCCCGAAGGACGTCTGGGTGATGCACGGAAGAGCAGCAGTGTTGGCCAAGGCAATCGAGATGGTGAACTCAGCGAGGGATGAGATCAAGCTGTCCATTCCCAGTTTCGACCTAGAGGAGAATGACGCCGTATCAGTAGCCGGGCGTGTGTTGCAGACAAAGGCAGAACGAGTGTACGTTCTCACATCTCACGTTACCGGCTCCGCCCGGAAACTCATCCCCAAGAACTTCGAGGTTCGAACCCGCGACAGAGTGTTTGGGGCAGGTCTCGTTGTGGACGGCAGACAGACGCTGATTATGCTTGCCGGACCCGAGGAGGAGAGAGAGTTCTTGGGCGTCTACTCCAGCCATGCTGTGTTCGCAGCGATGGCTGGCGCGTATTTCGATTCGCTTTACTCCGACTCGCAGTCCATACGAAGAGTGTAGGATTCTCATCGCTGTTTATATCATAAGTTTCTGTCAGAACTGGTGGAACTGAATCCTCACGTAAGGGATCATCCACGAGGACACGATGGCCATGCCTAGCATGCAGGACGACACGATTATCGAAGCGAAACTGTCGCCCTCCGCCAAGGCTGTTCTCGAAGTTGTGCATGAGATTGAGGACGGTCAAGATGCTAAAGTCTTCCAAGACGGTCCTGACACCGATCATCTGAGGACAATGACGAAGACGTTTCGTGGGAGCATGTACTCAGCTCTCACGAAGCGACTGGCAGAAGTAATCGATATGGGTGGCGTGTCAATAATAACGCAGTCTGATCTCATGTCTTTAGCTATCGATCTGTGGAATCGGAATGCTTCCCGATTGAGCGAAACTGAGGTCGCAGTGATAAAGGGTGCAACCGAATCACCTGGCTTAGCTCTGAATGAGCTTGCGTTGAAAGTAGGGCTGAGCTACCCTCAGGCGAGACGGGCGCACCAAAGACTCCGCGAATGCGGTATATTCCGGGTGCTAGGGTCCCTGAATCTTGATTCAATGGGTCTTGAGAGGGTCCTCTTGGTCATGAAATCCCCCCAGCTAGTCCTGAGTGGACCCTATATAGAGAAGACGCTCTTTGTTGACGGGTCTTCTCCCACAGCGTATCTTGTGGCAGTCGTCGCCCGCGAACAGACCGCCAATCTTCTCCATCTTGTCAAATCGCTAAGGAGTGCTGCAGAGAGCATCTTCGTGTGGCGTCTGTCTGCAGGTAAGCTAGGCTTCTCGGACCTGTACCTCAACGCAAGAACAAGCTCGTGGGAACCTGATCTCATCCACTTTCGGCTCATGCTTCGAGGCGGAGGGTCGCCCATTGTCCTAGGGGACTCTGCACTGTCGCTGCAACCAAGAGTGAGTTACACCCCTGCCGATCTCACAATCATTGACCAGTTACGTGACAACTTCATGAAGACCGCAAACGAGATTGTCGTTTCGACTGGACTCTCTGAAAGCACAGCCTTTCGGAAGCGACAGCAGATCCTGAACAGCGGAATCATCCTCCCTCGACCACGAGTACAAGTGCCTACTCTGTGTGAGCGTGTCATAGTGATACTGCCTCCGGATCTTGCAGGTGATGTGCTCCCAGCATGGTCTATGCTTCCAGTCACATACGTTTCGAGGGTGTGCAGCATCGAGGATGCTTCGCAGGAGCGTGTCCTACTGCTTGCTGCTGTCCCCAGAGGGGTCGGCAGAGTAGTGGTCGGGGTGCTGAGCTCTGAGCTCAGTCACGTAGAAGATCATTCAGCACATGTCGTTTCGAGTGGCTCCGAGGGCTTTGTTTCGATGGCATCGATGTTTGATCGCAGGTCCGGGACTTGGAAATGGAGTCGCGGTGACTTCTTCGACGTGCGGCCATACAGTATCGTGCGTCGTGAAGTCGATGATGTGTCATTGCCCATAGACTTGGCTTGAATCACGTCGAGGCACAAGCAATATCTGCGACCCGATGGGCAGTTGTATACAAGGCGCTCCCATGCTGGATGTGATCTTCCTAGGAACTGGCGGTTCGATGCCTACCGAGGGTAGGAACCTGCCAGCCATTGCGGTACAGTGCGGTGGCTCGGTTCTTCTCTTCGACGCTGGGGAAGACATCCAGAGACAACTTGGTAGAGCCGGCATAGGTGTGAACAACAGGCTTTCGGTCTTCATCACACACATGCATGCTGATCATGTGCTTGGACTTCCCGGGCTACTTCTCAGGTTTTCACTGTTGGGGCGCACAAGGCCTCTCGCGATATACGGTCCCGAGGGTCTCATTGAGTATGTCAGAGTCAATCAGCAGACAATTCATCTTGGTACTTCATTCGAGTCCGTGGTCTACAAGATTGAGAAAGGTCCAGTCTTCCACTCTGAACATATAACTGTCAGCGCCTTTGAGGTGGACCACAGGGTGGTTGCCTTTGGGTATGAGATCGTGTACCAGCGGCCCACTGGGACATTTCTTCCAGACAGAGCACTAGAGCTTGATGTCCCAAGAGGGCCTCTCTGGAGGGCACTGGCATCAGGAGAAGATGTGAAGCTTCAGGACGGACGAACGGTGTCGCCCTCTGATGTGACTACTGCCAAACCACCTGGCTTGAAGATTGTGTACTCGGGAGACACTCGCCCCTGTCGAGCTCTCAGTGAGGCGGCAACGGGCGCAGACCTACTAATCTGTGAGGCTATGTACACATCAGAGGACTCACAAATGGCAACCGAGAGAGGTCACATGACTGCCGCAGGGGCAGCACGAATTGCACTGGAATCAAGAGCCCATATGTTGGCACTAACTCACTACAGCCCGAGATATGGTGACGGGTCGCCGATTCTTGCTGAGGCACGTGGTATCTTTCCTGAAACTGTCTTGGCCCGAGACCTGATGAGGATTGAACTTGGCAACTCAGAAGGCCCAAAGGTAACCAGCGGTGAATGATACTCCTCCCTTTCACCCCAACCCTATCTTGATGGCCTGCAGTGGGTGATGTATGAGCATCTGTTTCAGCAAGCGGTTCTTCACAGACTGTGGAGGCTTGGCACCGATAACCAAGTCGACGATCAGGTCACGTACTATCTGGTCAGCAGCGGCGACGTTGCACACAGTCTCTAGTGTCCTCTTTGACCCATAGAGTTTCTCGGCAACGAACCTCAACACATCGAATTCGGGTTTCAGCAAATTCCATATCTTCTGTTCGTACGTGAGTATGAGTTTCAGACTGCGAGTCTTGACAGTTTCTACTGCCGTGTCAGCTGCCAACAGCCCTGAACTGACTCCGTAGAATATCCCTTCTCCCGTGATAGGCGACGCCAGACCAGCAGCGTCTCCCACGAGCATTGTCCTAGGGGTGACCAGTTTCCAGCGGGGCGGACCCAGCGGCACTCTGTGCACATTCGTTCTTGGCAGGCTGATTTCGACTCCGGCGTCTGCCTCAAGTCTTCCAATGAACCTAGTCCACTCTCTCCTCAGATC
This sequence comes from Candidatus Thorarchaeota archaeon, assembly GCA_003345595.1. Lineage (GTDB taxonomy): Archaea > Asgardarchaeota > Thorarchaeia > Thorarchaeales > Thorarchaeaceae > OWC5. The sequence goes on from PRDI01000118.1 coordinate 9,279, forward strand.
TGTAAGTCTGTCCATCCTGCATCCGACCCCGATGCTGATATTGTTTCTCTTGGGAAAGCACCATGCATAGCCCCAGCTTGTTGCGCCGAAGTAGATGTGCATTGCAGGCTCATTGCCCTCTTCTGGAATCATTGTAATCCTCTGGATCTCAGATGGGTCCATGGGCACATCTGCTGAGATGCAAAGACCAACTCTGTCAGATGGCCAACTATGGCGGATACCGGTCGCGCGGGCAACAATGCTATTCACACCATCTGCCCCGATGAGGATGTGTGACCTGTGGGAGTCACCTAGACAGAGGACACGCATTGCATCTCTTGTTCGCTCTATGCCAACAACCTGCGCATCTTGAACCACTTCTACACCTGCGTCCTCGGCCATGTGAAGCAAGTAGTGGTCAAACCTTGATCTAGTGACCATGTTAACAGTAAGCCCTCTTCGCGCTACTGCAAAGCCCCGACCTGAAGGCGTATGGATACCGATAGCACGGATGTCACGGTCAACGACAGGTGCGATGTCAAAGTCTAGAGTCTGCGACACACGAGGGCTGAGAGCCCCACCACAGGGCTTCTGTCTGGGGTATACCGACCTGTCAAGGAGCAAGACATCCAAACCCCCGAGAGCGGCTCTTCTCGCGCAGGTTGCTCCTGCGGGTCCTCCTCCAACTACTATCAGGTCATACATCTCATTTCCTCACAGATTCGATGAGTTTCCTCATCGCCAACATCAATAAATCGATGTTCATGGACTACTAGTGCGGCGTCAAGAGTGTCATCAGGCAATAGGGC
>PRDI01000119.1 GCA_003345595.1 Candidatus Thorarchaeota archaeon
ATGTCCACCTTGAGTGGAGGATTGCGGACGCATACACAGATTTCATACCTGCTTGGACCGACTGTGAAGCCGACACTTGGTATTCGTGCGAGTGGAGATTCAGTCAGGAAGCGTTCACTGGACACTGCTGGGATCACGGTGATACATTCACAGGGGGATATTACAAATCGTACCCCACGGCGAGTGGGTACTTGAAGTACTTCAACGTTCCAAGTAGCCATGAAACCAGACCCAACAGCTACTGGACCGACGATGTCTACATCAGGAACTACCTCGCACCTGAGCCAACTCATGGCAGCTGGGTGTATGAGTCCGTCAGCGTTGAGATAGATCACCCGAGCGATGTTCTGTATGAGAAGGGCGCAGAGGCCCACGAGCTCAGATGGTCACACACGTCGTTTCTGCCGGAAACGTTTGAGGTCTGGCGCAACGAGTCGCTGGTTGACTCAGGCGTCTGGGATGGCGGTCCGATTGTGGCTGACATAGAGAATCTTTCACTTGGGACCTACAACTATACCAACGTCATTCACTTTAATGGTACAGAGGCCTCGGACGTCGTCATGGTAAGGGTTGTAGATACGACAGCCCCCTATGTGGTAGGTCCAAGTGATTTTGTGTACGAAGTCGGGACACCAGGCCATTTCATAGTGTGGAACGCAAGCGATGTGTTGCCGGACTCCTACTGGATCACTATGAACGAAACTGACTATGGCCATGGTGACTGGAATGGTTTGTCAGTGGCCTACAATCTGACCGGGCTTGACCTTGGCATGTATCTGTTCACCCTGCATCTCAATGACACCTCCGGACATGTCACTGCTGACCTGATCACGGTGTGGATTGTAGATACGACAGCCCCGTATTTGGTAGGTCCGAGTGATTTTGTGTACGAAGCCGGGACACCAGGCCATTTCATAGTGTGGAACGCAAGCGATGTGTTGCCGGACTCCTACTGGATCACCTTGAACGAAACTGACTATGGTCGCGGCAACTGGAACGGTGTCTCAATCACGCTCAATGTGACGGGATTTGATCCTGCCATGTACCTGTTCACGCTGCAGCTCAATGACACTTCCGGGCATGTTACTACTGACTCTGTGACCGTAATCGTGACTGACACAACGCCTCCGGTCAGTTCTCACCCAGTTGACGTTGAATACGAATTTGGAACAACTGGGCACAGAATCCATTGGACAGCAATCGATTTGTACCCTGGGGTGTACTTCATCTACCAGAACGCTGTTCTCAATCGCTCTGACGTTTGGACTGAGTCTACCGTTGAATTCAGCATTGATGCTCTTGACCTCGGCGACCACAACTTCACGATAGTGTTCAGGGATTTGTACGGTAACACTGTTAGAGACACAGTGTTTGTTTTGGTTGTGGACACTACACATCCTCTGATAGATGAAATCAACGACCTAACATACTTGGAAGGATCAACCGGCAATCATCTCATCTGGCATCCATCAGACTTGAAACCGATTTCGTATGCTGTCTATGTCAACGGGACTCTGAAACATTCTGGTATTTGGAATGGGTCAACAATCGGAATCGATGTAGATGGCTATCTGCCGGGTGTCTACGCCTTTCAGATAATCGTGAGTGACAGTTCAGGAAACTCAGCTGCAGACTGGGTGATCTTGACGGTCACGCCCACTATTTGGACAATGGTGCTGCCATATCTTCCTTCGATAGGGATTGCCGCATTGGTCATATTCATCCTCGCAGCTGCCGCGAGGTACTTCAGATCTCGTCCTCAGGCCCCAGCCTACTCGGACAAGTACTATCACTGATTCACTAGAATAGGTTCGTCGTCACAAAACAACCGAGAAAGGCTCCAGACCGGCACTACGGATTGCCCATTCGGAGCGCAGCTAGAATCTGTCGACTTGACAACAGACGGCTGCAGCTCCTTTCTAATGGGCAAAAAGCAGTCGGCAAGATGCCGAACGGCCGTCGATTCGTTGGAAGTGGGCGTCAGACTTGAGTGCGAACAAACTCGATAACTGTGGAAGCGATGCTCTGGAGTTCACCAGTCTTCGTCCCAGTCGTCATCGTCGCTCCAATCGTCTTCGTCGCCCCAATCGTCGCCATCGTCACCATCGTCTTCATCGCGGAACCAGAACAACCGGTTCACCTCGCGGGTCTTCGCCTCTGAATAAGTATTAAGCACATCCCAGACCAACTGGGCAGATGATATTCCTTTCTGGCGGATCCAAAGACGATCTATCACTCCCCGGCGCCATTCGAGTATTATCCCTGCTTTTGGCGTGACTCTGCCCATTCATATGAACGAAAAGGTAATATCTGACTTAATGCGCCAATTGGGAAGTGTCACCGATTCGGGATTGTGACCACGTCATCAACGTTATCAGTATGGGGACCCATGAAAGCAGCAGAGGCTTCTTCTGAAAAACCCGTGCTGCGGCAGGATGTGATTCATTCGACCGAGTCCAGTACGCCATCGCTTTCTTCGAAGCAAAGCTCCCTCAATGGTCAGGTGCACCTAGTCGTTCTCTTTGCACCCATGAAGGAGTTTGCGGCTGCGACGGAGAGAATCGATGGAATCAAGGCCTTGGGCAGAGGAGTCTACATGGTCCACGCCAAGTCCTCAGAGGCAAGGGACCTAGTCACTGGCATTCGTCACATCTCTTTCAAGAAGACCAGAGCAATCCCGCGAGTGAAGGAGGCAAGCCTTGGTGCTTCTGAGAACAGGACCTACACGGTTGTGTCCTATAGCTTTGATGGCCCCTCTGCACAGCAGAAGACACAGGCCCAGAGGCTGATCCGCAGGTCGCCATGTGTCAGGCTGAGACCGGGCGTCCTCTTGTTTCCTCATCTTAGAAAGAAGGAGTTTGAGAGGTACTACCTCAGGGACGCTAAGCATCAGCTCTACAATGCAAGGGCCTTCGTGACGAAAATGGTCGAGAACGGTGCAACCGTACGACGTTGGTCTCGGCTGAGGCTGATTGGTCCCTCTAGCGAGGAGCTTGTGGGCAAAGCCATACAGAGAATGGTTTCAACTGAGCTCTCATCCATTGAGTTTCAACTCGCCCGGCTGCGAGAAGTCGCCGCGAAGCCAGGTGTTCCGCCGAGAAAGCTCAAGGAGCGGTTCACTGTCCTCGCCAGGAGATTCAGGGTTCTCAGGGCCAATTTCACGGTTGTCCAAAACATATGGCACCATGACACCCAGAAGGACCTGAGGCGGACGTATAGCCTAGTATTGAAGACACGCCACGAGATCGCGGCAGTGGTAGAAGGTTCAGTGCCGTTTCACGACACAGGTAACTCCTCTGAAGTACGTTTGGAGCTCAGCCCCACCAACGCGACTGAGACCGACAAGTCCTGACGGATGTCGAGATCTGTTCTCACCAAAGCAGTCTTAGGGTTCAAACACAACGAATCATCTTGGTGCAAGAACAGTGATTCGGTTGGCTGTGGGGCAATTCGAGCCTAGAGTGGGTGACTTGGCAGGGAATATGCGGAAGGTTGAGTCGCTCCTCGGATCCGCTAAAGTCAACGGTGTGGACGTGTTGGTGCTGCCAGAACTGGCGAACTCCGGATATGTATTCAATTCGCGAGATGAAGCCATTGGCCTGTCGGAGGAGGTACCTGCGGGGCCATTCTCAAAGCTTCTACAGACTTTCTCAAAGCAGGACCGACTCGTTGTCAGCGGGATATGTGAGAGAGAAGGCACCAATCTGTACAATTCGGCGGCCGCGCTCGGAAATGGAAAGCTCTTGGCAACCTACCACAAAGTACACCTATTCAACAGGGAGGGCGAGTGGTTCTTGCCGGGCGACAAAGAGCCCCCTGTCTTCGAGTACGGAGGTTTCAAGTTCGGTCTGATGATTTGTTTTGACTGGGCGTTCCCCGAGATGGCCCGCGTGTTGACCTTGAAAGGAGCTCAGGTGATTCTGCACCCCGCGAACCTTGTGCTGCCCTATTGCCAGAATGCAATGATAACCAGGTCGGTTGAAAACCGGGTATTCACTGCCACGGCGAACCGCATTGGGAGAGAGAGGAGTATGACCTTTTCAGGTGTTTCTCAAGTAACGAGTCCAAGAGGGGAGGTGCTGGTCAGAGTGGGTGCTATGGATGAGGGCTTGTTTTGGGTCGACGTCAATCCAAGCGACGCCGACGACAAGATGATCACAGAGTACAATCACGTGCTCAACGACAGGCGGCCGATGATCTATAAGAGGCTCACGCGGGTTTCCTGACCTTGACAGGAAGTCTGCCCCGCACGTCCTCAGCAGGGTACTTCTTGGCGTTCTTCACAAGCTTGTCAGTTATGGCCTTGGAGGGACTGATGCCAACTCTGTCACACATTCTGAGCAGGTATATCATGACATCTGCGACCTCATCTGCAATTGCTGTTCGATACTCGTCTGACTTCAGCTGTGACTCGATCTCTTCATCGGTGCGCCATTGGAAGAGTTCGAGCAGTTCACTCGTTTCTATGGCGGCTGAGATTGCGAGTGCTGAAGGCTTGTGATACTTCTGCCAGTTCCTCTCCTCCACGAATCGGCGCACTTGGAGCAAGAGCTCCTCCAGTGAGGTTTCTGAGGGAGTCACCTATGGCACCTGCGTTTCTACCCTTTGGAGAGCGTGCGTTGGATCAGCCATAGACTGTACATGCACATGATAACAATCAGCGTACAGATGGACATGAGGGACGTGCCGAGAGCTGGGAAAAGAGGAACGCCGACCACAATTAGCGAGGTAGTGTCTACAACTCCCAGCATCCCACAGATGAGGATGACTATCATATTCGTGAAACCGCCAAACCTCAGGTTTGTTTCTGGGTTTTTGACCCAGATCAGGAAGCCGAAGGTCATACCTGCTGTAACAAGCATGACTAGAAAGTAGGCACCCACGAAGGTCCAGCTCCAGGCTGCCCACGCGGCTGGAGGGGTGAAGATCACAAACACAAACCCGATGACCATGAGAAAGAAGACTATCCTAGGCCAGGGGTCGTCTACGAAAGGCACTTTCTCTTCTTCGATTGGTTGGGTGGAAACAAATTCCTCTTCCTCCGACCCTTCTGCCTCTTCTGCATCTGGGAAGGTTTCTTCTCCCTCTTCATAGATTCCTTCGTCGTCAGTGGGGGTCTTGTCCTTGTGACTCATATGCTGGCCTCGGGCTTCTGACTGCGCGAGTGTGAAATGTTCTCGTTAAAACCCTTGTGTCCAAACCTAGTCGAGCCACACGACGAAGGCTTTCAAGTCGCGTTTCTCGCCTGACCTATGAAGTCCGCATGCAATATTGTTAAAACACTCGACGGCCGAGTTGGCCTCATGTCTTTCGAGGGTCAGACTTCTGAACAGTGGCTGGCAAGTGCACGTTCCCTCAGGCAGAAAGGACAGAACAAGAAGTCCATCGAGGCGTATCAGAAAGCACTCAAGGCTGACCCCAGTTCCGTCGTTGCCATGAACGAGATGGGCTTGGTTCATGTGCATGTTGGTGAGCAAAACGAGGCAATCAGAGCCTTTGAGAAAGCAATATCACTTGCGCCCAACGACGCAGAAGGTTATGCGAACAAGGCGGAAGCTTACCTGACAGTCGGCTCTTTCGATGACGCGCTTAAGACAGCTGAGGAAGGACTCAAACATGCGCCGACCAATGCAACCCTATGGGCACGAAAGGCAAGAGCTCTGGAGAGCCTTCTTAGGATCCAAGACGCGGTCGATTGTTACAATGAGGCCCTCAAGTACAACTCCGCCGACCCTGGGATATGGAAAGCACTTGCACTCTGCCTAGATGCACAGGAGAAGTGGACTGAGGTTGCCAGGGCTTACAGGATTGCTGCCAATCTGCATAAGAAGCGTGGAGAGCTGCAGGACGCCGAGAGCTGCTTCAAGTTCGCTCAGATGGCGGAAGACTCATCAGAGTCCATGGCATAGACTGTGCTCACATATCCCGATCACCGCGGGGGCACGATGTTATGTGTCGCAGGAGGGGCCATGCCCCATCCTGTCGAGGAACCATAGGCCTATGCTTATTGGCCTCCCTTGATGGGCCAGTTCAGTGTCTTAGGAATCAACATTGCATGCGACTGTCAATGATGCTTCTTTCCAGTTGTTAGCTTTCCGCCGAAGACGACTAGAAGCAATATGACCGCTATGGCAATGTATAGGCCATACTGGCCAATGAAGTCTTCAGTCGTGGTTGTCACTATGGACCCCAGTGAGTCCCGGACATGTATCACCATCTCAAACCCCCTGTACCAAGAGGCAACTCCTGGGTTGACTTGGACGTAGGCAACGACTGTAATATTCGTGCCGTCAGCTTGCGCCGGAATCTGATATGTGAAGAACTCTGGGTGCCCCTTGGGCGATGTTATCACATTCGCGGTTATCGTGTGATTTGTCCAGGCACCGGCACCTATCTTGACCCCCAGAATCACTTCTGTGATCGAGCTTGCATAGAGCTCTTCCGCAAAGACGGTCACATCGATTGCTGTCGTACTCTTAGGAATGTTCGGGTGCCAATACAGGTTCACATAACTCTCAACATCGGCAGAAGCGATGCTCCAGTCATAGTCGTAGACTGCTTGGTACCACTGAGCAACGTTCTGGTTCTGGATAATGACGCCGGCTTCTCTGTTCTCGGCGATGCTTTCGTCACTGAAGTTTATACTGCAAATCAGAACAAGTCGCCCGTCAACGATGATGCCCTTGTTATGAATCTCAGAGAACCAAGTTGTGTCTTGCCAAGCAATCGGTATGCCGTAAGTCAGACAGATAGACGATATATTCTCGAAGTCCTTCACATCTGAGGTTATTATGCGAACGGTCACCCCGCGGTTCTTGGCCGCCACGATAGCGTTTATGACCTGATCAACTTGGCCTCCGTCGTATACGCTCGTAAAGTACGGTATCTGGATGTCCAGCGTCACTTGAGCGTTGTTTATGCAGTAAAGAATCCCCTGCAAGCTAGTGTCCGGACTGAAGATTGGTGTTACATTCATCTGACCGCTGAAAGTACCTGCCGCGGAAAACGGACGCGGGTAGCTACTGCCACTCTCAGTGTAAGACAAGGCAACTCCGGTGCCGTCTCCGGTACTGTAGTCCTTACCCCTGCCCCAATCGTAATCGAAGACCGATCGATAGACCGTAGTCACATCAACATCAGTCATGGCTATGTTCCATTCACGGTTAGATATCTTCCCACTCTCGGGGAAGCTCGTCTTTGCCCAATTTCCTGATTGGACGATTGTTGTCTTATTGTCAATTATTATGAACTTCTGATGGGCTTGGGCGAAGTCAGCTGACTTGGTCCATTTGACTGGGAGTCCCAACTCTGTGAGATTGTTTGCGACCCACTTGTTGGGATCAGGATATCCAAGACTGTTCCAACCAATCAGGAACTTCATCTGCAACGATGGCTTCTGGCTGTGCAGCTGATGGATGAGATCGACTATGTATGGGTTATTAATACCGAAAATCTCAACGTAAATGCTCTGCTGAGCACTCTGCAGGAAATGCCACAACTGATCGCGACTGCCGTCGGGTGCAACAAATGTGGTAACATTCATGTTCTTGTTGAACGTCTGCCATGGAAAGGCGGCAGGTACGGATGGTTCCTGCCCACCTATGGCGAACGTGGTCTGTGAGAATACGGGACCTAGTCCTAATGTCATCAGGAAAACAAGCAGAATGCCGATAGTCCTAGAGCGAAAACCAACCAAGGTCTAATCCTCCAAGATGGTGTGTTGCCGGCGAGGTCTTCTGAACCACTTATACCTTCTGAAAGAACTTATTATCTGGTTGTGCAATGGTCAGCATCGTGAAGCTCTTCTATCATGTTGACCCCTCAGTGTACAGAGAACGCATGGACAAGGTTCGCCAGCAGTTCAGCATGCATGAGGAGGTCGACGAGGACAAGACGATCTTGCTGCTCGAGGACAAGTCCAAGATTGAGCTCGTCACTGGCAGCTATGACCCAAGATGCGATGAGAAAGCACTTGTCAGAGTTGTCTTGGTCGACAAGAAGCTTAAGGATTTCTTTGACTCGGTGTTCGGCACTCCTTACATGATAAAACAGGCCTGAAGGGAATTCACTGTTCGCGTTTGGCGAGAAATCTAGGTATCTGTCATGAAATGCTTGCGGACGTGGCAACCTTATTGTCCACACATCTGAGAAAAGACGAGTTCCTGATTGACCTAGGGTCATCGAGAGCCACAGTCAAAAGGCTCACTTCTCCCGTACCGCACCCAACTATCACAGGGAGCCGGGGCCACTACCGACTCCTTTGAGCTTGTCCAGCCTTGCGGCACAGGGACCTGAAGAGCTACGAACACGACGCGCGGCTCATCGGGCAGCTGTGGTCTTGGCGCAATCTTTTTTTCCTACAGTAAGAACGCAACTGGATACGATGCTATCTAGTCTTGCATGGAGGTCGGACAGAACTTGGTGAAGACTGTAGAAGCGATCGACCTTGTCAAGCAGTTTGACGGGCTTACTGCGGTGGATAAGGTCAATATGTCTGTCGAGAAAGGCGAGCTATTCGGGTTGTTGGGACCGAATGGCGCGGGAAAGACGACCACGATAAAGATGCTGATTACGTTGTTGAAGCCAACCAGCGGCAAGGCACTTGTTGCAGGTTTCGACGTCTTGACGGAGGCCGATGAAGTCAGAAGAAGAATCGGATATGTTCCGCAGGAATCGGCACTTGACGTGAGGCTGACCGCGGCCGAGAATCTCGAGCTATTCGCCGAGCTCTACGGACTGCCCAAGAGTGAGATCAAGCCGAGGATAAACGAAGTCCTCGAGCTAGTCGATCTGGACAAGAGAAAGAACGACCTTGTCGCACATTACAGCGGCGGAATGAAGCGGCGCCTTGAAATCTCCCGAGGTCTGCTTCCGACTCCTCAAGTACTCTTCTTGGATGAGCCGACCCTGGGTTTGGACCCTCAGAGTCGTCGTGTCGTCTGGGAATTCATTCACAAGCTCCAGAAGGACTGGGACCTCACAATACTGACGACGACCCACTACCTTGACGAAGCAGAGCGCGAGATGGACAGGGTCGCAATCATCGACAAGGGTACGATCATGGCCATGGGACGGCCTGAAGACTTGAAGACTGAATTCGGCAAGGACGTAGTAGAGCTCGTTATCAAGTCCACTGACGGAGGCGATTCTGGGGAACAACTGAAGTCCAAGCTTTTGAGTCTGGAACTTGGTACTGACCTGTCTGTGAGCGACCGGAAGGTCAGGCTTGGTGTTCCCAATGGTAAGACCGCCCTGCCCTTGATAATGCACAAAATAGAGTCCGTAGGACTTGGGGTCGAGTCTATCTCGGTTAGGAGCCCCTCACTCGATGACGTGTTCATAAAGTACACAGGGCGTGGAATCAGAGAGGACGAGGGCGCACAGGATAGTGAGGACACGAAGAAGCAGAGGGCGATGATGATGGCCAGAATGAGGAGGCGAGTTTAGAACATGGTTCTCAGAGCAACCAGTGCAATATGGAAGCGCGAAATGCGCAAGTGGAGGAGAAACAGAACACAACTGATCAGCTCATTGCTTCTGCCGATCCTGTTTCTTCTGGTCATAGGTAATGCCTATTCGGGAACCTTCTCGGACATACCCGTGGCCATCACGAATCTTGATTCTGAAACCCCGGCACAGGTCTTTCAGGAGGCACTTCAGAACTCAACTTCACTATCCGTTGTTGCAACTAACATCTCCATTTCCGATGCAATGGCGATGATAGACGATGGGAAAATCTTGGGATTCATACTGATACCTGTCAACTTCAGTAAGACCCTCTTGCCCTTGCCCTGGGGCGTGACTGTTAGCCCGAGCACCAGAATCAATGTCACCGATGACAATACCAACTTGATGGTTTCACAGGCATTGGAAGGACTGACTGCGCAAGTGCTGAACGAAACACTGCACGACAATAGGGTTGCATCGTGGTTCACTGACGTGACACATTTGCCATTCCGCCTGTCGGAATTGTCCATAGGCAAGGTTGACAGGTATGCAACGGGCTTCACATTCATTGACTTCCTCGCCCCTGGCATACTGCTCATGACAGTACTCTTCACTTCGCTATTCGCCGCAGGCATGCCAATCATTCTAGACCGAGAGGTGGGCTACTTTGACATGCTGCTGTCGACGCCAACGCGCCGCAGCGATATCGTTCTGGGGTTCACGTTGGCAGGAGTAACGAAGGTCATTGCGCAGGCGACGTTTGTTCTCGTGATTGCCATTGTTCTGGGCATCCACATGGCCCTGACCCCCCTCTCGCTCTTGTACATCTATGTGTTGGCAACACTTCTCGGTCTTGGCTTCGTGGGAATCTCGATAGCAATGAGTGTCAAGATTGAACTGACGGCAGTCCAGTTCGTCAATGGGTTGATCAACTTCCCGGTGTTCTTTCTTTCAGGTGCATTCTACCCGGTAGAATCCTTGCCAACATGGCTGAGGACAGTAGTGTACCTTAATCCGATGACATATGCTGTAGACGGGCTGAGAGCAGTCATGATAAAGGGCGCGAGCATCCTCACCGTGATTCCGGACGTAGTGTTCGTGGGTGTCTTTGCGCTACTCACACAAATCCTCGGAAATCTAGCACTCTATCTTGCTCTCTCAGGAAGGCAGATACGAATACGACACAGAAGCCAAAGGACGAAGTAGCCTGCACCCAGACGACATGCCCGCGAGCTATGCACGACTCCGGCGCCTCTTCTTGGCCTAGTCACGTGGCGAAGATGATGTGGAGAGTCGTTTCCGGATGCCATCAACAAGAGACTCGTACACCCCTTTGCCATACGTTTGCCCTAGTTCTTGACCAATCTTCTTCATTAGGTTCTCCTCTTCGCCTGCGGGAATGTCGTCAGAGAGCCACGCATATGAGGGACCAAGTCGTTGTATTTTGGGGTGAAGTGTGACTATCTGTTCAATTGGCATGTAGTTTCTTAGCTCATTGAGGATACCTTGGAGTATTGAAGCAGGAGCTGGTCTGACCTTCTTCCTCACCGTTTTCCAGTCTGACCTCAGGAACCCCTTCATGAATTCGTCAAACGCCTTGTAGACAACTAGGTCTTGTGATGTCTTTCTGAGTTCTTTGTTGAATCTTCCTGATTCATGCGCCAGGAAACACACCATGAGGTATTCCAGCATTTCCGGGAGATCCTCGCCTTTCTTCTCGGAATCGGCCAGAAGTGCAAAGCAATACTGCACGTCCTTTTGTTTCTCGTTGTGCAAGGTCAGGATTCGAAACACGAAAACCGCGTGCGGCATGACCACTCGGAGAACCCCGTCTTCTTCTCGCGACATCACCATCTTGGCGAATGACTGTATAGCGGTCACAAAGCTTGAGATGAAGAGCTCCTGTTCATCTGTGGTCTTCTCTTGCATGAAGGAGTATACAGGGATGCCCCCCTGCTGAATCACTAGAAGACCCTTAATCATCTCGACTGCTCGCCCTCTGTTTCCTGTATAGCCTGATGAACAGGCCGCCACTCAGGATAAAGGCGATATAGCCAATCGCCAAGGGGTAGTCCATCGGGCTGTACACGTTTGTGTACTCTCCCATCATGTCAGCATACATGTACCAGACGTCGCCCGCAGCTGTCAGCAGGAACCCAAGAACGAGGACGGCCCATGGTTTGGCAACCTGTCCGGACTTGAACTTCAGCACAATCACAAGAGCAAGAATGATGATGACCGTGTCAAAAAAGGGATAGCCCATCGAAACTATCGTGCCAAGGCCAACGGTTTCCGTGAGTAGTGGGGCCACGTCTATTGAGATCACCACTACCGCAATCAGAATCGAGAGAGCAATCCACAGGATGAACACGCTCGGCTTGAATCCGACGTGGATTGCACGCACATTCATGAGGAGGGCAAGAATCTGCATCATATAACCTGCGAGCCAGAACACGTCTGCGATTGAAGGATTGGTTATCTGGTCCATCACTGTGAGCACGAGCCAGCTGGCTTCGGCGGCGCACCAGAGGACAAAGCCCAAAGCGAGCGTCGACATGATCTGTCCAGGCTTTGTGCTTGTGAAGCCGAACTGGCGTGCGAGCAAGCCAAAGACAGGAATGCAAAGCCCAGAGAGCGCAACGAAGACGAACCCTTCGAAGACCGATGCTGGACCTGCGTCAATTGGTTTGAATACATACCACCACGTTTCAAACACTGCTAGTGCAGCAATCCCGTAGAGCCACCACGTTCTCACCAGTGGCTTCTCTGCTGCAGCTCCTCTCTGCTCGGTCAAAGTACCCACGTCAGCGCTGCAATATAGCCGTGCTTCAAAGTGCCAGACCCAAGATAAGGAAATCTCTGACCATTTGGCCGATTAGCGCAGGTTCTTCTCCCACTGCGTGATAGTTCCTCAGATCTACTTGAAGACTCGTCGGAGAGGTGAGAGTCTTTGAGGTGCGCTCAAGTCTAGATTGAAACAGACTCTGAAGGCGGCCGCCGACCTGGTTGACGTCAGAGTGTTTCTGCATTGGGGAGGTCCAGTGCAGGGCCCAAATGCCTAAGCCTCGGATACTTGTTTACAACTCGATGCGCTGGTTGGAGGATGCTTCTTTCCCGAGTCCGTCTACAATCCACTTGGAGGGCGGATGACCTGCTGGCAGAGGCGCCCTTTGCCTAGTCCTTACTGTCCTTCGACAATCGCGCCCTCAGGGCAACTGTCAGTGCACGCATAGCATTCCGTGCATTCGTCCTTACGCTGGACTTGGTACTCTGAGGTCTTCTTCTTCGTCTTCTTGTCTTCTTTCAAAACGTAGAGTGAAGGGTCAACTGGACATACATCAACGCATGTTCCGCATCCCGTGCACTTCTCAGTTACCTTCCAAATCATGGTTGTCCTCTCTTGAATGACTTTGTCAACGGACTTTGAACAGTCCGACGCGTTTGACGCTCAGAATCCACAATTTAAAGAGAATGGTAACGCACTCCCATGCGCTGAATCGACCCTCGCCAATCGAGCAAGACAACCGCTTGCGCATTGAGGAAAAGGCATAATCGACGATACTTCCAGTCCTGTGACGGAGTCGACGCACTATGAATAAACCGGACAGAGCCTTTGAGGCCAATCAAAAGCTGTGGGATGAGCTTGCCAGACTCCATTTCGATTCAAAGACCTACAAGACCAAGGAGTTCCTTGAAGGATCAATTGTTCTGCATCCTATAGAGCTTCAAGAACTGGGTGAAGTCAAAGGAAAGACACTCTTGCATCTGCAGTGTCAGTTTGGTCTAGACACGCTGTCATGGGCACGCAAAGGGGCAACTGTGACCGGTGTCGACTTCTCAGGGGCGTCTATCCAGCTGGCCAGAAGGTTATCTCGACAGACGCGTCTGAAGGCGAAATTCATCCAGTCCAACATCTATGACTTGCCGAATGCTCTTCATGAGGAGTTCGACATTGTCTTCACCTCTTACGGTGTCCTCTGCTGGTTGCCTGACCTGCGAAAGTGGGCAGAGATCATTTCCCGCTTCCTGAAGAGCAAAGGGGTCTTCTACATAGCTGAGTTTCATCCCCTGATGTGGGTGTTCGATTGGGACTCACCAGATGGGTTCAGAATGAAGCGCAGCTACTTCCA
>PRDI01000120.1 GCA_003345595.1 Candidatus Thorarchaeota archaeon
CCTTGAACAGAGCAGATCCCGGGACCAGCTCTGGAATCTTGAATTCACGAATCTCAAGCTTCGCATTTGGCTTGGGAACTACTGCAGCTCGGCTCTTAGCGACCATAGCATCACCATGTTCTCAGAGAAAAGTGGTCGGCGTCTACTGTGCCCGTAATATAACAATGAGGATTGGTACACAAGGAAACAGCAACTGGTAGGCGGTCAACAATCCCCGCTGAGAAGGCTCCGTGAAACTCGCCTCCCTGTTGCCATGGAGCATTTCTGACGATTGCAGTGTATAAAGCTCGGCGTCATCAGAAGGAAGCAACAAAGACAGCTGATTGCCGATTCGAGTATTGGCAGTTGCCGAAACGCCTTTGTTGCGCGCACCGGGCAGACCATCTCTCAAAGGTTCGGAGATGGCGTCTTCATGGAGAAGCTGATTGAGCCGCTGAGCGAGCTTAGGGCAAATGGCAGATCCGAAGTCGGGAGCAAGGCAGCGAATCTAGGCGAGCTGATTAACAGAGGATTCAAGGTCCCTCGTGGTTTTGTTGTCACTACTAGAGCTCACGAGGAATTGATGGCCAATCAGCGGCTGAGGTCGGGGATAAGAGACTCACTCTCAGAGATAGACTACGAAAACCCCGAGGACATAGAAGCATGCTCAAAGAAGATCCGAACACTCATCGAGGGAACGGATCTCTCACATACCCTTGCCGGTGATATCAGGACGGCCTACGAGTCCTTGGGCCCGACGCCTGTCGCCATACGGTCGTCCGCGACAGCAGAAGACCTGCCAGATGCTTCATTTGCAGGCCAGTATGACACTTTTCTTCATGTACAAGGTGCTGATGAGGTTCTGAAGTACATCCGGGAATGCTACAGTTCCCTGTGGTCGAGCCGCGCAATTGCGTATCGCCATAAGAATGGGATACCGCACGAGAAGGTCCGGTTAGCAGTCATTGTGCAGTCAATGGTCCAGCCTCGTACTGCCGGCGTGCTCTTCACGTTGAACCCAACGTCGCAATCTAGGTCAGAGATGGTAATTGAATCGAACTTTGGATTGGGTGAATCAGTGGTTTCAGGAGAGGTGGCACCTGACAGGTACATCGTGGCCAGACGGAACGTCAAAGGCACAGAAACCTTTGACGTCTCAAGCAGAGAGATAGGTGCCAAAAGCGTGGTTGTCGAAGCCGGTCCGCCTAGCGGGGCAGATAGGCTGCGTTACGTGAAACCCTCTGCAGAAACAAGCAAGCAATCGTCTTTGACAGACAGTGAAGTGACCCAACTGGCAGAGGTAGGCAGTTCAATTGAGCGTTTGTTCGGACTACCACAAGACATAGAGTGGGCCATCGACAAGAATGGTGAGGTCACGATACTTCAGTCGCGACCAGTGACGGCCCGTACGCGCAGACCGCAAGGCAACGATGATGGCATCGTCTGGTCGCGCGGGTATAGCGACGACTACTGGAATGATAACGTGAGCCCATTGTTCTATGACCTGCTGGGCGACCAGCTGACATACATCGTCAACGTAGAGCTGAACTCCATAATGGGATATGCTAGAATGGACCCACGACTGTTGAAGCTCTTTCGCGCTCATGTCTACTTCAACCTTGATGTACTGCGCAACAAGGTGCAGAACGAGATCCCACCGTTCCTTCGCTCGGATGATGTTCTGAACTACTTCCCAGAAGGTTCCGGACCCTTTGGCAAGGAGACCATGCGTAAGTTTCCATTCAAACTCAAGAACAGGTTGCTCGCTGAGATACGAGTCACTCTTTTTGATCCCAATGGTAGTATGACTAAGACATCATCTGAGTATAAGAGATGGACCAAAGAGGTCTTTGAACCGTACTGCAGTGACTTCGACTCACGTCTAGACGGGCTCGAGAAAAAGGGGAGTCCCAAGGAGCTGATGGAACTGGCTGATGAGCTTGACAAGACCATGATGAGTCATTTCAGGCTAGTGAGATATGGCATTCCCGTTCACAACATAGGCATGAATCTCATGGCGAATTACCTGTTGGCCAAATTCCTCGGGGAGAAAGCCGCTCGAGTCTGCTTTCCGATTCTCATCTCGGGACTCGAACACAAGACAAGTGAAACAAATGAGCGAATCAGTCAGCTTGCCACTTTGGTGGCGTCCGACCCTAGGCTAAAGAAGACAGTCATCGAAACACGGTCTGCCGATGCACTTGCCGCTGTCAGGCTTCAACGCACTTCTGAATCACAGGCCTTCTTGGCCGAGTTCGACCGGTTCTTAAAAGACTTCGGGGTCCGCGGCTTCACCAGAGAACCCTACTACGAGCGATGGGGGGAAGCGCCTGGACGTGTGATCGATGTCTTGAAATCGCTTGTTTCAGGGAAGGACATGAAGGACCTATCCTTGTTAAAGGCCGACACGCTTCGTCTTAGAAACACGGTCGAGAAGAGAGTTGAGAAAGCGATGAAACATCAGAGGAACGGAGGTCTGAAATGGACGCTCTTCTCAACAATACTTTCCTTCTGCAGAACTTACATCGTCTTCAGGGAAGACCAGAGATTCAATCTTGATCGATGGATAACGAGGAACCGAAGAGCCTACCTAGCCATTGGCGATCGACTGACTGCGATGGGCTTCATCAAGGAACCAAAACAAGTCTTCTTCCTTCATAGGAAGGAGGTCAAGAAGATCCTGTCTGGCACGATGGGTGAGGACGAGGAGCGTGCTGTGTCGCGTTTGTCGGAGAGCAGATTCAAGGAATTCCGTGACAACGAAGACACTGTTCCGCCCAAGTTCATGACTGGGGACAGGGAATACAACGACCCCCTGCCAACGTGCGATTCGACATCTACCTTGCACGGGATGGCCGCGAGCCAAGGGCGCGTGACAGGTCGGGTGCGGGTGCTTTACTCAATCGACGAGATTCCTCAAGTGAAGTCAGATGAGATTCTGGTCGTTCCTCGCACGGACCCCGGGTGGACGCCCGTCTTCTCGACAATAGGCGGTCTGATCACAGAAACAGGGGGAATCCTTTCGCATGGTGCCGTGGTTTCGAGGGAATATGGCATACCGGCCGTGACCAACATAAGGGATGCTTGCCAGAACCTGAAGACTGGGCAGATTGTGACTATCGATGGCAGTGAGGGTTTGGTCATACTGCACTGACGGAGTGAACGATGTTGGAGCCGCTCACACACCCAATCGGGTCAAAAGACGCTGAGTGGAACGAATCATACTACTTCGTCTTCTTTGACAAGAGGAACAGAATCGGTGGAATGAGTCGAGTGGGGTTCAAGCCGAACAAGCCTGAGGGCATGACCTTCTTCTTTCTGTTTCTTCCTGATGGGTCGGCAGCTGGGTATCATGCTACTGACAATGGCTCTCACTATCCAAGGTCAATCAGTGTTGAGGGTATGTCACACATCAGGAAGAACGATGAATCATGGAAGTATGTGTTCAACGGATCCATGGTCGTGGTGAAGAATCCCGAAACTCTTCCTGACGTACGTCAGAATCCTGAGCTCATCTCGGACCTGATCGATGTGGAGATGGACGCAAGGTTCTCCCCGATACATGAGGTCTACGAGTATAGTGAGCACATGACACCTGAGTCTCTCGAGCTAGGAAAGAAATCAGGCGACCAACACTGGGAGCAAATCGCCAGGATCAATGGCACAATCAAGCTCGGAGAGAACGAGTTCAGGATCAAGAGTGCTCTCGGACAGCGGGACCACACGCATGGGATACGTGACTGGACTGGGATCGGTAACTGGTTCTACTTTGTCATTTGGTTCAACGAGAATCTCGCGGTCAATCCCGCAGCGATTGTCATGGACGACGGCAGACTTGGTTCTGGTGGCTTCCTGTTCAAGGGTGGCAAGAACATACCTCTGAAAGAGATACGTCTGCTTGGTCATTCATTCAGGGATGATGGGCTTTATCCCGTAAGCACAGAACTGGAGCTGATTGATGAGCTTGGCGACAAACACAGGCTTACGGCCAAGCCAGGTAGAATCATACCGATTCCGTTTGAAGACAGCGCCGGGAATAAGTCAGTGCTCGTTCAGTCATTTGGTGATTTCGAGCTTGATGGAACGGTCGGCGGTTACGGGTCCTATGAGACGCTCAGGCGTGTCAAGGGTTGACAGTCAGTATAATGAAGGGCGTCCAAAAGCTCCCACTTCACAAAGTTTTTCACGGCCAAAGCGAAACATGTCGTTTACAGCTTGCTAATGAGCAAGGTTTACATGATGGCCATAATCTAGTCAAAGTGGTGATAGAAGTGCCGGAACCAGCGTTTCAATGCTGCAACATGAAGTTCTCTGACCTGAAACACAAGGCCGTATACGGTTCTGATGGTAAGAAGGTCGGCAAAGTGATCGACTTCGTCTTTAGTTTTACTAACAACAAGATAGCGCTGAAGTCTGTGATTCTGGGAGGGAGCCGCATAGAGGAGATACTCGAATCAGCGCACGTAAAACCAGACAAAGACCCGCTGTTCGGACTTGGTTGCATAGACAAGATAACCGACAAAGTCTACCTGAAAACAGCCTGTAACTCCCTTCAGACGACGCTTGACACCGGAACCATCGCCGCAGAGGACATGAAGCTCTCAAAGCTTGCCAAGCTGCGTGTGATAGACTCAGACGGCATCAAGATTGGCAACGTCATTGATGTATGGTTTGACTCAGTCAATAAGATCTGGCTCGTCCTTGGAGGAGGCTTTGTGGAGGAAACGCTTGAGAAGATAGGCACCCGGCCAAACATCGACTTTCTTGTTCCCGAGGACTATATTGCGTCCCTCACACCCAAGGAGATTCGCCTGAAGTGGACCAAGTTCCAGCTTAGGGCCACGTGTGAGAAAGAATACGAGAAGATGAAAAGAGAGATCGTCTCGAGAGATCAGGTCGGCGATGCGAGAGAGCCGCAGCTAAGACTCACCGGGGCTCCTCCGAGAGGGTTCGTGTGATAGGTTTCTCAGTAAGGTCCTCCTATCTATAGGCGGGCGACACAAACATAGAACGAGTGTCCCTCAGGTAGGAATGCAGCCAAACACAACAAACATCCAGTAGGGCAGATTTGTTAGCCGTTCTTGAAGTCCGTAAGTAGAATAGATTCACCAGCGGCCGTCATGGTGCGATTGAAACCATGGGGTCCCAAAATGTCACGCGCCAACATACACGGCTGTTGACACGAGAATCGCGCCAATTACTATGGCGAAGGGATTGAGGATGGCAAGTGATGGCCCTAGCAGTAGGAGCTGCCCATATGTAACGATAGTCCAACCTACAAAGAGAAGCAGGGCCCTCCGCTTGTAGAAGAGATCCGATTCCTTTCTATAGCTGATCGCCAGCAGAACGAGTGATACGTTCGATACCATCACGTCAAGTCCCAGTGTGATGATGTAGATGTTGGGAATTAGCGGGTACACCAACCTATAGTGGTTCAACCCGAAGTTGTCCGTAAAGGTCCATTCAATCTGGGAAATGGCAATCATTGACGCATTGAACACCACAATCAATCCGATAACCACGACAGTTGCCCATAGGATGTAGTTAGACCTCTGTCCTTTCGTCTGTCGAAACAGAGGATAGATCAGGAAGAGAGCTAGAGGTACAGTGATCACGATATACAGGTAGTTCGACAGAGTCCACAGTAGTAGCTCTGGCTCCGTGTTAATCTCATAGAAGCCCCTCAGCGCATATGTCAAGGATATCGCCACACAGGCGACCAAGAAGAACACGAAGAAGAGAGCCAAGCCTTGCCGTCGTCGGATGTATCTGCTTAGTACGGCTATGACGGACACAGTAGTGAGAGCGGCCGCGATTGCGTAGGCATAGTTGATAATCCCAAAGACCATAGTATCACTCAACCCGAAGTCAGATAATCCGAATACGTACATTTACATGCGCCTTAGTCCTTTTTATGGAGTATTGCGATATATGTTCGCATCCTAGGGCGAGCTTCCGCACTTCTCGCTGGGTTTCACTGCCCTTGTCTCCCTGTTCCGTCGGAAGCGAAAGATCAGAAGTCCTCGATGAGCCATGGGATACCGGGCGTGAACCATCTGCTCAGTAGATTGTGTTTTTCACCCCTGAGCCAATCAAGGGCTTCAATCTGTTCGAGCGACAATGTACCGTAGAGAAGGGAAGTGAGTCCCTGAATGCTGATCGTTGTTGCGGTCGGTGCGTTGCCAAGTTTCTCAACTGCAAGTCTTCGTTTACTCGTGCTTAGCTGAAAGGTCTGGTTGTTCCATGCGAACTGGGGGTCTTCGACCCTGAGATGCATATCTCCTGCGTCAGAAACCTTCATGCCGGTCAATGCCT
>PRDI01000121.1 GCA_003345595.1 Candidatus Thorarchaeota archaeon
GCAAAGCCCTGCTCTGGACACTCATATCCGTTGTCCTAGGTGCGGTGTTCTTCGTCGTGCTGTCAATTCCACCCGAGCCCTATGTCATGGTCGATCTCTTCAGATTTGGGCTATGGCCGGCTCTCGCAGTTATCTCAACGGTTGGTGCCATTAGAGGCCCCTTGGCCGGACTGCTGACTGGATATCTGGGTGCGCTGCTCTATAGTCTGCTGTTCTTCGGCACTGTGGTAACAGCTTCGCTGAATCCTCTAGCCTTCGGAGTGATGGGCTTCGTCGTAGGTCTTCTTCGATATGACTTCGGGAACGGCCGCTCACTCGCCAGACTGTCGGTCATGTCTGTAATTGGCTTCGTCTTTACAATACTCGTCACAATCGTGGTCGGCCTCACGGTGGAAGCGTACTCCGACCTAGTGGCGTTGGGATTCGTACTACTCCCGTTGTTGACTGTCGGTGTTCCTACAGTGTTCTTGTTGACGCCATTGTTCAGTTGGGTCTGGCAGTCGCTGGCATCGCGGATTCCTCATGCCAAATCAGTGTGACCGAGTGGGGCAATCACTGACTTCAGAATCACGCACGTAGAGGTAGCGGGTCGGGAGCTTCCACAGAAAGTTGCAGGCTGGAAACTTTCCATCTGAACAGTCGAACCCAAACGTTTGGCGGAAACCAAACACTTTATAAGCAAGTATCGCCTATGTTTGGCACGTGTCAAACGTTCCGTAACTATCATCGTGGTGAATGAACCTATGTCTACAGACTTTCACACAGTCTTTAATGATCTCAAGACAAGCCTCGGACTCGCAAAGAAGAGCGTACTCAGCTATTTGCTTGCTAACCTTGGCATGGTCTTTGTTATTGCAATACTGTTTGGCATCATTGCAGTTCCCATCGTACTCCTGGCGCTGGTCACAACTGGTCTGTTCTGGGAAAACATGGGTCTGATGATGTCGACATGGGCTACGCACAGTCCTCTGCTAGTTGGAGGAATCGGCATTTTGGTCATGATTCCAATTGTGTCCCTCTTTCTGGTGGTTGTCGGCTCAATCTATGGGATGAGCAACGACTTGGTCATGACAGGCGAAACCAAAGCTGAGGCAGCCTTCTCTTATCTCCGGCACAAGTTCCTCGCCTTCGGAGGTGCGGGTGCTATACTGACAATCATAGTAATTGTCCCCCAGGTAGTCGTCTGGGGCACCGCTTCGTACTTGCTCGGGTACACGGTAGTAGGTCTGGCTGCACAGGCTCTGACTGCCTTCTCCTTCATCTGGACCTTTGTCACCATTGGTCTGACTTCAATGGTCCTCCCGGCTGTTGTCAATGGAAAGGGAGTGCAGGCAGCTGTGAGTGAGTCCTTCAGACTTGCGGTCAAGCACTTCGATCGTGTCTTCGGCCTGTGGACCGGCATAGTCCTCCTGGCAGTGGCAATGTTCGCGCCTGTCATGATTTGGGGGCTCGCTGTCAACTGGACAATGATGGCACCTGAGTTAATGTTCTTGCCTGTGATCGGTGCACTGGGCGCTTGGACTGTTATCGCAGGTCTTCTCTGGATACTTCTGCTCTTCCCAATGGTGGTCATCGCATTTGTCAAGGTCTACCATGAGATCACAGATGGAAAGGTCGCACCGAAGCAAGGCCCCGATGTACCTATCGTATGAGCGCACGCAATATGAGAGATTGCTCCCCTCGGAACAAGAGGGGAGTGCTCTCAAACCACCTCTAGTGGATGGATGAAAAATGAAAAACTCAAACTTTGAAACCCTCTTGGAGGATTTGAGAATCAGTTTCAGGTTCGCTTGGAAGAACGTAATCTCCTATGTCTTGGCAATGATTGGTGTCTTGATAGTTGCAGGCATTCTCATGGTCATTATGGCAGCCGTCATCATTGTTCCAGTAATCCTCGTTTGGGGACTAGAACCAATGATCCAGTTCTTCGTTTCTCTTGGCCAGAACTGGTCAGTGCTCCAAGGCGCCGAAATGTTCAGTTTGATCGTGTTTCTGGCGATTCCTCTATTCGGTCCGTTCCTCGTGGCCCTTGGTGCCCTGTTCGGTATGGCTCGCGAGATAGTCGAGAGTGATGGCACTACTGCCGAGGGCGTGTTCGTCTGGTACAGAAAGAAGTTCCTGTCTCTTGCCGGAGGAGGTGTAGTCCTCTTTCTGGTGAGCTTGATGCCAATCGCCCTGATGAGTATCTGGGCCTTTACTGTCACGGGCAGCTGGATGTTAGGATTGCCAATGGCGGCAGTGGCAGCGTTCGCAGTTGTCTGGCTCGTAATGACGACTGGAATGCTATCAATGCTCTTTCCAGGGATAATAGACGGACTCTCAGTTCTGGGTGCCGTCAAGCAGTCCGTACGACTCACCCGGCAATACTTCGACAGAGTGTTCGGCACTTGGTTGTCCTACATCGCCGTGTTCATCATCTTCTCTGCGTTGACGGTCGTCATGATTCCTTTAGGCGTGATCGCCGGTCTGGCGCTTGTGTTTCTAGCTCTGCCAGCTATGACGATTGGACTGACCAGGGTCTACTTGATCCTGACAGACAATGCGAGTGCGGCAGAAACGACAGAGGATGAAGGTCCTGGCGTAAGAATCGTCGGAGGTGTGTAAGACTTGACAGAGCCAGCGCGAGTAGAGCCCATGAAGGACCTTGAGGTGGTGACCGACTCCAATGTTATCAGGGTCCTCCTTGAGCCAGTCCGATCTGATATTGTATTCAAGTACCTCGTGAATGGCTCAATGACAGTGAAGCAGCTGGCTGACGCTCTTGGCAAGAACCCTGGAACCATACTGCATCACATTGAAGCACTGAAGAAAGCAGGTCTTGTGGTTCAGGAGCGCACTCAGCTCACTTCAACTGGAATAGTACAGCGATACTACCGAGCGACCGCCAGAGAGTTTCGCCTGGGCATCAGTGAGATGATACAGGCTAACGGGGGCATCGCTCGTTTCGCAAGAGACCGCTTCAGGTCCATGATATCAAGCCTGTCGGTATATGGCATGGACATACCAGAGTCTGAGGCGGAACAGGCAACATTGTTGTTAAGAAATCTGATCGAGCGCGAGAATGCTGTCAGCTCAAAGATTCAGGTACTAGATGCGGAGAGCTACAACAGACTTCCGCCATCGGTCAGAGGAGACGTGTCGCGGATCATGCGTCGTTTTGCTCTGGAAGAAGATCCGCAATATCGAGACCTGCGAGAGAAGTGGCATGACTTCCTCCGGTCTCATCGAACAGGTGGAATGAAGAATGAGTGAATATCGAAGAAACAAGGGAATGGTTGCATGCATAATTGCCGTCATAGCCGGAGGAGCTCTCGCAGTCGGTGCTTTGACCTACTTTGGGTCCACTGGTTGGTGGTGGTTCCCGGGCTGGAACACTGCTAAGACAGTCTTTCCATTTGAGCAGGAGGTCGGCAACACAACAGGTACAGTGAACCTCCACGTAGACTTGGCCGCTGGTGCAGTTGCCATCAAGTTCGAGGAGAACACGACCCTCCTGTACAGAATGACTGTCGAGGTTCAGAACTACACGCTTGCTAGGGACGGAGCTCCTGCCGTGAGCTTTGTTTCGAATGTGATCCGGCTGAACTATACTGGCGCAGCGGTCAACGTGACTCTGGGCACAGGTGCCAACTACACAATTGACATTGATGCGTCAGCCGGTGCGGTTTCCGTTGCACTAGACAATGGAGCTCGCATTGGCGACATGGCCCTGACGACGTCAGCGGGCGCCATCTCAGTTCTCATGAGTGACAACGTGGTCATCTTGGGCGATGCCACATTCGATCTAGACACTTCTGCAGGAGCTATCAGCTCGAGTATCGACATCCCAACAGGAGTCGGCGGCAGCTTTGAGGGTTCGGCTTCGGTTGGCACAGTGACCGTGAACCAAGTCGGGTGGAACCAGATAACATCTCACCACTATGAAACCGACGACTACGATAGCGCTGTGACGACGCTCACGATTATAGCCCAGACGTCAACAGGCACTGTAACGGCCAATCTCAGTTAGCACACAATGATAGAGGGAGGAGAGACTTCTCCCTCTGATTCTTCTTTCGATTGAGAGTCTGATTCTCAGCGCCGTAAAGTCTGCTAACCCTCGACCTGTGACTTGCGCCGTACCACAGGCCTATATGCTACTCGCGAAGGTGCTCCGGATCAAAGGGGTGAAAGCTGTGCATCAGTGTTCCCGGTTCCTGGATGTGGGCACTCTTCTTCCGTTGTTCATAGTTTCATTGCTATTCTTGACTACTCCGAACATGCCTAGCGCACAGGGCATTCTGCAGGCGCAGAGCGAAGATCTCGGGAACACCAAGGTGGCTGTATATGTCAATTATAACCAAGCTCAAGGTAGCAGTATAGCTCTGCTCAACATGTTCACTTGGATGAATGCAACCGTCACAATCACAAATGCATCCGACATAATCGGAGGCGGCCTGGCAGGCGTTGACATCTTCGTTATGCCCGGCGGCTCCGAAACTCGATATGGAACCGAGCTCGGCCAACAGGGCTGTCAGGCCATTCGTGACTTCGTGGCCGGTGGTGGCTCATATTTTGGCATCTGTGGTGGGTCGACCTTCGCCTGCAAATACGCACTGGGACTCTTCAACGGCTCTCTTCGGCGCCCAGTGCCTGGGGTTGCAGACGGTACCTACGTGATTCAGCTGGCTCTCAACATGAGTTGTGGCATTCCTGGCTTGTCTGAGGAATCTCCCTCTTTCCGAACCTTGTATTGGTCGTCTGGCTATTTCGACACTGACAACTTCACAGGTATCATTCCGGTGGCGACCTACACGAATAGCACTCTGGCTCCGATGATTGCATTCCAGTATGGCTCTGGAAGTGTTTTCCTCTCTAGTCCCCATCCGGAGTATGAAGAGGATGATGATCGGGATGGCACTACTGCATTTGACTACTTGGACGACCCGGAGTCGGAGTGGGGCATCATGATGAAGATTGCGCGTTGGCTCGTGGAGGTTTCGCCCCCTGCTTCTGATACTGACACGACAACAGGTATTCCCTATTTGTATCTGGCAATCGCAGGTTCAGTCGCGGTCATAGCTGTGGCTTCCATAGTTGTCGTCAGGCGGCGTTGACAGAGTACACGAGCAATGACTCAGAGTCTTGGTGTTCGACAGTTTTGCCTACGCTGTTCGTATGACACCCTTTCGCCGAGTGTTCCCAGCTGTCGGGTAACACAACAGCCCTATCAGGAACAATGCAGGGAGCGGGTAGCAGACTGATGCGGTAATTTCGCTGGGCGGGACCGGTATGAGGTGTCCCCAAGGCAGTCCAGAAAGATATGGGCTGAATGTGACCGACAAACACAGCAGCATGATGCACGAGAACATCAATGCACCCACTAGCAACGGGATACGACTGCCCACAAGTCCGTGACGGTGCCCAAATACTGCCAACACGTACGCGACCCGCACGACCGCGACGAGAAGGAGAATCGGGACTTCGAGCATTGGGAACAGCACAAACGACATCTGGTTATTGAAGACGGGTGGATTGTTCAGCACGACAAAAGCCCATGTGACGGAGCTGAACACTCCAGTGATTGTGTCGGCAAAGACTTCTGACGGATGCCGAAACACTACAACGAAAGGAGCGAACAGGGCAAGGACAACTAGGGCGAATAATGTGAGAATACCCGCCCAGCGACTGCTCTCTCCATCTTTCCTCGGAAGACGGGGAATGAATCTCGAGCCGATCAAAGCGGGCTATTCCTGAACGATTCTCCAGATGTGCCGACGTAGGGTTGGTTTCAGACAGGAAACCGGTAACCATACTACGTTAGCGCACATAAATCATTGCATTGACGGTCGTGTTAGCATCATCCCATAGACACCCGTGCCAGATAACCGGTTGGCGTCACCTCTCCGGACGGTGTCCGATTATCTTCTTGACCGAAAGGCCTCCGGGTTTATATCCCCCCACCATGGTAAGGCCTCGCGTTCAATCACCAAGAGGCGACTCTCAGACGAGCCAACAGTCATTCGTGATAAGCACTCAGGATCTCGGCAAGACATACGGGGATGTTGCCGCACTGAGTTCACTCAATCTAAGGGTGCCAGAAAACTCGATTTTTGCTTTCCTTGGGCCCAATGGGGCTGGCAAGACCACCACAATCAAGCTCCTAGTGGGTCTAACGAGGCCGACAAGCGGCAGTGGAACGGTACTCGGCTACGACATCGTTCGGAACAGTAACGAGGTTAGAAGAGGAGTGGGGTACCTTGCTCAGCATCCGAAGTTCTACAAAGAGATGACGGCAAGAGAAACCATGCGGTTTGCTGCGCGTTTCTACTTCAAAGGACCACGTGACAAGATTGAGGAGAGAATCGAGCATCTTCTCTCGATTGTCGAACTCGATGAGAAGTCAGACAGGCCGATTGAGGGTTTTTCTGGTGGAGAGATGCAGCGGCTGGGGATTGCTCAGGCGCAGATTAACTACCCAGAGCTTCTAATCCTCGACGAGCCTGCCGCGGGGCTCGATCCCGAAGGAAGAGAGGACGTCCTGAAGATCATGGAAAGTCTACGTTCAGAATCGACCATATTCTACAGCACCCACATCCTTGATGATGTGCAGCGAGTCAGCGACACTGTAGCGATCCTGAACAAGGGCCACATGATAGCGCAAGCACCCATCAGCCAGCTTCTTGCCGGTAGCGAAGGTGTGGCCTATGCACTCACGCTGGAGGGAAACACCCAGAAGGCATACGCCCGGCTCTCTGAGGAACCTTGGGTGACAGGCATAACTGAGAAGAAGGTCAAGGACAAAACGCAATGGGTCGTCACTGTCAGTGATGATTCGATGGCCAAGAAGAAGATTCTCAGGACGGTAATGGCCGATGACACCGTCGATGTCTTGGATTTCGGCCTGAAGCAGTACGAACTCGAAGAGATCTTCATGAAGATGGTGGAGGACAGCAACAATGTCACGCAGTAAAGCATTCGAGCCTGTCATCGAAACTGGCTGGAGAATGGGTTTCTCGAACCTAGCGCGCAAGGAGCTCAAGGCTTGGTTCGGGACATCCGCATGGTGGCAGCAGGCACTCATGTGGACTGGGGCGCTCGGCCTGTTCTCTTCCATAGGTTTCCAAGAACCGGAAACAGGCTTGATGATCTTCTACATAATGGCATTCATATTTCCGTCCATTGCAGTGTTGGTCGTCGCCACGGGAACGATACTTGAAGAGAAGGATTCGGGGTCTGCTGCGTGGGTCCTGTCAAAACCCGTGTCCAGAACAGCGTTTGTCTTGGCCAAGCTCTTGCCGAATTCTCTCAACATTGCCGTTTCGATGGTCCTGATACCTGGCCTAGTAGTGTTTCTTCTGGCTGTTCTGTTTGGTGCGGCTCCGAACATATTGGCTTTCTATGTAAGTCTCATTCCCGTCATTATGTGGCAGATGTTCCTCCTCTTTCTGACCGTATGTCTGGGAACCTTCTTTGAGAAAGCCGGGTCAGTCGTCTGGCTGCCGATAATCTTCATCTTCTTTGGAGCCAACCTTGGAATGAATACGACTATCGGACCCTTTGGTCCATGGGGTCTCCTCACGGTGGCTACGGGAATATCCACTGGCACAGGCTTCTCAGTCTATCCACTAATCATAACTATCGTCGTCTTGGTCGCGCTGGGTGCAGCTGCAATCTGGAGATTCAGTAGGCACGAGTTCTAGATGACTTGTTTCCTACCAGTCTGTGACAGAAGCTCAACTGCAGGTAGTTGCAGTGTTCCGCGCAGCGTCTGCCATTTGACAGCACCATGTGCCGTGAATTAGTCCTGTGCAGCCATAGACTCTCCATTTAACGTGCCATCCATCAAGGAGCCATAGGCTGTCATATCGAAATGCCCGTGGCCTGACAGATTGAAGAGAATTGATCTTTCTTCGCCTCTTTTCTTTGCCTCAAGGGCGAGGTCGATGACTGCCTTTATTGCGTGAGACGACTCAGGAGCTGGGACGATGCCTTCTGCTCTGGCGAAAAGGACCCCTGCATTCAAGGCGTCGACTTGGTTATAGGCCAATGGTCTGACCCTGCCCTCCTGTATCAGTGCGCTTAGTGTTGGAGCCGAGCCGTGATATCGTAGCCCGCCTGCATGTATTTTCGGCGGAATGAAGTTCGCGCCGAGAGTGTACATTTTCAGTTTTGGTGTGAGTCCTGCTGTGTCCCCAAAGTCGTAGCGATACTCGCCGCGACTGAGCTTGGGGCAGGCATCTGACTCGGCAGCGATGAACTCGGTGTCCTTGAATCTGGGGTCGGCGATGAAGGGATATGACAGACCCGCGAAGTTGCTGCCGCCACCAACACAGCCAACAATGTAGTCTGGTTTGGTGTCGATTAGATTCAGTTGCTGCTTTGCTTCTTGACCTATGACTGTCTGATGGAGTAAAACATGGTTCAGGACAGATCCAAGAGTGTATTTCGTGTTCTGGCTGCCAAGTGCGTCTTCGAGAGCTTCGCTAATCGCGATTCCCAGAGACCCGGGGTGTCCTGGCTGTTCTCGATTGAGTCTTCTCCCAAACTCGGTGTTTTGCGAAGGGCTGGGAACGACTTTCGCTCCGTAGAGTCTCATTAGAGTTCCACGATATGCCTTCTGTTCATAGCTGACCCTTACCATGTATATCATAGCTTCGAGACCAAAGTGTGAACAGGCGAGGGCGACGGCGCTGCCCCATTGACCAGCACCTGTTTCTGTGGTGTATCGTTCCACTCCCTCTTTCATGGCATAGTAGCACTGCGCCAGCGCTGTGTTCGTCTTGTGGCTGCCGGTTGGCGAAACATCCTCTCTCTTGTAGTAGATTCTGGCTGGGGTCTTTAGCATCTCCTCGAGTCCGTACGCTCTCTGAATTGGGGTTGGTCTTCCAAAACGGATCATTGCCTCTCTCACTTCATCGGGGATTGGTACGGTCCTTTGTTGAGAGACCTCTTGTCGCACGCACTCTTCCGCGAATATTCTTGTCAGTGCTTCGGGATTCACGGGCTCGCCCGTCGTCGGGTCGATTGGGGGAGGAAGTGGGCTCCGCAGGTAGGGAACTATGTTCACGTAGCTCTTTGGTGTATCATCAGGATCTAGTGCGATTCTGATCTGTTGTCTTATCATCTATGATTCCTCACATTCATGTTTCCCGAGGACTGCGTGCGGTTTCCCATCTGCAGCATGTACTATGACATCGCCTTGGTCGAGTCTTCGTACGACTGACTTGTGAGAGAACGACGCCGTGGAAGAATATCGCGCGAGGATGGTATCTACAAAACTAGCTGTAAGGGTCGCTTCAGACCCCTGCCCCATTGGTAGGGACGCACGCTCATCGCGATTTTCACCTCAGGACTGGAGGCAGGCGTTCGTGGCGGCCATCTTATAAAGATTGCTCATAGCTGTACATCAATGTACACTTCTGTGCATCTACTAGCTCACCCCAAGAGAGATTTCAACCCGAACCACAGCAGAAACGAAGTACCTGGAACATGGGTGCGGTGATGGTTTGTCAGAGATCACCTGCGTTCGTTGACATGAGATCGATGCTGATGCAGTTGGGTGTGGCGGGAACTGCAGTCGTTGGCAGTGATTCAGCCGCTCAGAAACACCGGTCGATGATGGCTGCGTACTAAGCAAGCTTTATATATGAATGTAGTACATGACTGTACAACGCACAGTACAAGGTGAGATACAATAATGTGCAAAACAGCCCACAAGGAGGCGAGTACTGAGCCGTGAGCGGTGGATCTGGTCCTGCAACAGAGGAATTTGAGAGATGGTCCACTGAGGTGAAGAAAGGTGCTGCGGCCCTCGCAATCCTGGCAGTGTTGGAGGAAGGTCCTGCCTACGGGTACGAGATTGTCAAGCGCCTGAGCGACAAGGTGACATTCCTTCAGCTTGAACAGGGAACAGTATATCCGTTGCTTCGTCGTCTCGAGAAGGAGCGGAAACTGTTGATCAGTGAATGGGACTATGCGGACCCGACGAAACCGAAGAAGTACTACCGCCTTGAGGACGAGGGCAAGAGAGCCCTCAAAATGATGACCGAAACATGGTCTGTACTAACGAATGAAATGAAAGAACTACTTAGGAGAGTTAACGCACAATGAGTGAAGAACCACTGGAAATGATCGAGAAGTATCTCGAACGGGTTAGGATATACTTGCCCGTTGACAGTCAAGATACACTGACCGAGATCAGAACGCACTTGATTGAGGAGGCCCAGTCTTTGGGCCAAGGGAAGATAACCCGCGGCTCAGTGATGCTAGCCATCGAACGCTTCGGCGACCCGAAGGAAGCTGCGAACGCCTATGCTGGGACTGGCAAGAAGGTGGGCATCATACCGGCTGAGTACGTACTGCCTGCCGGCAGGATGGCGATGGCCCTTGTTGCTCTCGTGATCGCATTCGGTATCGGCGCTTACTTCGTGTGGGTTTCCTTGTCCTTGTGGGGCTTCCCGACTATCGAGAACTGGCCATTCAACATCCCTGTCATGATAGTGTTCTGGGTGGGGCTCGGCGTTCTCGTCATCGGAGTCCTGTCTTTCCTTGATAAGTACAAGGCACCAACTGAGAAGACTGTCCTTGAGGGAGTCCTAGGCGCTGGAAGCGGTGTCTTCACGCCCAAGTCCAGGACTGACGCAGCCGGCGACATAGTGTTTGGACTGGTCTTCGCAGTAATTCTCTTGCTGCCTCAGATACAGCTCTGCTTCATCCCCGCATTTCTACCAGTCGTGGGAGTCATGGCGTTTCTCATGGCGGTGGGCGCGGCCAAGGGCTATCTTTTCTTCAAGGCAGGAGAGAACAATGCGAATCTGCTGTTCGAAGCCGTCCTCTCAGCCGCATGGATTGTTGCGTGCATGGTGCTGGTTACCACCGGCTGGCCCATTGTCTATGTTTGGAACAATACGAACGGTGTATGGTCGCTCTTCTATCTGCCCGACCTGTACGGTGACATTTCCTTCCTACCTCTCTTGTTTAATGGTGTCTGGACGTTCATAATCTTCATCGTCGCTGTTACCAACTCGTGGCAGCTTGTGATCTCCGGGATGAAGATCCCTATGTACATGAAGGCTGGAAAGGGCTGGTGGTGGCAAGGGACTTGGGGGTCCGGACTCCACTCAGGCTGGAAGAAGTG
This sequence comes from Candidatus Thorarchaeota archaeon, assembly GCA_003345595.1. Classification (GTDB taxonomy): domain Archaea; phylum Asgardarchaeota; class Thorarchaeia; order Thorarchaeales; family Thorarchaeaceae; genus OWC5. The sequence continues at coordinate 11,120 of PRDI01000121.1, forward strand.
GTCAAGAAGACTGTTCGGCAGGCAGTCTGATGATTCTGCCCCGAAGCAGTCCTCTTAGAAGCAAGTCATTATATGAATCGTGAGAAGGCGTGCCTAGCGGCATCCCTTCTCATCTCTTTCTTTGTCAATGGGTTCACGATGATGTGAAGCGGTGGACTCGGTTAACAGCAGGTGTCGTAGGGAAGCGGAACACTTCCTCAATCGCTCCACAAGTTTCAAGCGGAGGGAGTCACAGAGGAGTTCCCATGTCGCAGTCTGAACAGGGCCCTGTGCGGTTTGCAAGGCGTGGCCCACATGGAGAGTTGGAGTTTCCCTTCCCGGTGGACCCAAAGCAGCTGACGGTCGATACCAGAAGGATTGTCTGCAAAGTAGTTGATGGAGTACCTCTCAGGAAGTACACAAGCTTCTATGCTGTGGGCGTGTACGGAGGCATAGCCACCGCATACTCGGTCGGGTGCAACTTCAGGTGTGTCTTCTGCTGGGTGGACTGGTCCCGCGACTGGCCCGAGAGCCACGGCGTTTTCTACTCACCCAAAGAAGTGTATGCGCGCCTGCGAAACGTGATGCTCAACAGAGGTTTCAGAAGAGCTAGAGTGAGTGGAGCTGAGCCAACACTGTGTCCAGACCATCTCTGTGCCATACTGGACCTTGTTCATCAAGAGCCGAGTGCTTTCGACCTGTTCGTGATTGAAACGAATGGAGTAGTTCTTGGGATGGAACCAGACTTGGCTTCCCGTCTGGCAGAGTATGCATCAAGAAATGCGTCAGATGGCACGGTGGGGCATGTTCGATTGTCAATCAGAGGGGGCCTCCCCGAACCATTCGAAGAGAAGACTGGTTGCAGCCGTGAGTTCGTCGACCTGCCATTCATCGCCGTACAGCGACTATGGGCTGCGGGGGTTTCGTTTCATGTGGCCGTGGTTGTTGACCCTCGATTCACCTCGAAGGAAGAGAAGGACACGATCTATCGACGACTCGGTGAAATAGATCAGTCGATTCGGAGAAACGTCGAAGAGGAATACCTCGATCCATACCCTCACGCACTTGTGAGACTGAGGGCAGTGGGCAGAACAGATGTGACTGGTGAGAAAGTTTCTGAAAGAGAACGTCAGGCATCCAGATCTAGGCCGCGCGAGTGACCAGTCGATGATATCAAGCCTCCTCGGCCTATGCTGATCAGACCACGTGCAGATTGAGAGGTGCATTTCTACACGATTCTGGAAATGGCAGAGAAAAGACGGCTGAATTGTGACTGATGGAAGAATTCCGACCCCTTCTGTTCTGCTGTTGTCATTAGTATCTTATACCGGCGCAAACCAGCCGTTCTCAAGGTGGCATTTGGTCTGACGTTTCAGAAGACGGTCCTTGTGTGCTGCATGGCCATAGCCGCAATGTTGCTTTCGCTTGGGTTCACCGGATCTGACTTGTCGTCCATCTGCGGGTTGGACGCTTCTCAGAAGACACCGCAGGATAGCATCGCTGAAGCAGCAAACTACACAAGTAGCTTAGAGGAATGCACGTCAGTGATAGTCACAGGGAGTGCCGCGAAAGACGGCAGAGCGATACTGATGAAGAACAGGGACTCCTCCGAGGAAGAGAACATCCCTGTGTACCATCCCGCAACAAACACCACTTTCGCGTTTGTAGCTGTCAATTCGCTGTGGATGGGGATAAACGAGAAAGGTCTCGCTGTAATGAACACTGCAATGCCTGCGTTGTCCGACAGCCCGTATGCCGGGTCTTACAACGGCATTCTCAACCAACGGATACTTCAGACGTGTCAGGATGTGACTGATGTTGAGGTCAAGCTCAAAGCCGATGACTCTCCCCTTCTGCCAGACCCCGGTTCTCCCGAGGAGTCAGTGGCCACATGTGTCGGCGTAATAGATAGCCACGGACTAGGGGCCTTCTTTGAGATTGGCGACTTGTATGTGTCGGTTGAATACGTCGCCGATGGATACCAGTCGCGCGCAAATCACCCGAGGACTTATCCTGGTCTAGCGAGTGGGCCAAGCGGTAGAGATCAGCATGCACTTGATGCATTGGATGCAATACTTGCAGAGAAAGGAGCAATCTCGTGGCAGGATGTGGCTCAGAGAGTCTCTAGATACGTGAGAGAGAAGCAGACCGGTTCAGACGAATTCCGGATTGGTGGCGAGGTGTGCAATGACTATACTGTTTCAGCGATGGTTGCTGTCAGTGGGGATTCAAGATATGATGGCAGGCTCAACATAATGTGGTGCGAGTATGGCCCTGTGCCAATGACCGGGGTCTTCTTGCCCTCGATGGCCTATGGCGGTTCTCTACCCTCTATTCTGAACGACATGGTCAGCTACACACAAGTGAAGAGGAACTACGCCTGTGACATTGACACGGGCTTCTATGATTCATTGCGCGTCAGGAAGATACAGAACTACTCGTTTGCCGCTGAGGACTACACCTTCGAGCAATATGACCGCCTAATCGATTTCATTCCTGAAGGGCTATCAGATGCTCAGCTCAACGAAACTCTCAACGACTTCATCAGACTCACGGTGTCAGTCGCCACCGACATGTACGTGAATGAGAGTAGTACGCGACCCAAGTATGCAGTTCCGTTTGTCGTCGATGCTATCCCGACAGTGCCCACTACAAGGACCGAAACTACGTCAGCAACTGCAACACCATCGATAACCTCTGCCACCACGAAGCAGACCACTTCGGTCAGCGAGATTGATTCCTACGTCCTAGCAGGGACTATGATTGTTGCCGGGCTCACATCTGGCGTCCTACTTGCTCTCGCAATCCGTTCAATCCAGATATCCAAAAGAAGCTTGGCGTCCCAATGTGCATTGACTTGAATCTCCTCCGTCTAGACGGTTGGACCTCCGACGCATCTAGGGAGAACGTGTTGCTATTCTAAAACAAAAGGCTACAAGCCTGGGGGGGCGTATAATGCGGGTTTCAACCATGCGTTTCTAAAGCGCCCTCCTTAATCCTTCGAACATATCCAGTGTCTTTGTTCCTCTTGTGCAGCAGTACAGGTTTTCCGTTCCGGTTCGGATTGTGATTGGGCAGGTTTTACAGATGCAGCCCTTCTCCATTGTGATTATTGAGCTCTTTCCCATGGCACAGAAGTTATCTGCAGTTTCACGTGTTCCTTTGAAGCTCGGACACCCACGGCAGAGGCACTTCAATTCGGTTGTGTATACGTCACTACTCCGCTGCGTAAGTTTGGGTGTCAATCTGCCATTTCACTTCCTCGGATTCATTGGCGATGCTATTCCCACCTGTGGATTTTGAGCTTGCCCTGTTATGAATGTTCGGAGTGATGTTGACTTGGCGGTGCGTTTCCCAATTGACCCTAGCACAGGAAAGAAAGCACTAAAATAGAGCGGTCAAGTGATACCGGTTGCATATGCTTTAGGACTAGCAATGGTCCCAGATGAGTGCGCAAATCGCGGGGAACTTGGAACCCATGAAAGGGATGCACAACAAGCTGCTGTCAGCTGACCTGTCTGTCCAATCATCAGCGGAGTCAACAATAGATGCCGAAAAGCTCACGGGCTACTTAGGTGGTCGTGGGTTGGGTGTCAAGCTCTTCACGTCACTCGTCAATCCCCGGACAGACCCACTTTCTCCAGACAACTGCCTTGTTTTCGCAACAGGTCCTCTGACCGGATCAATCGTTCCAACGAGTGGCCGCTTCTCACTTGTTACAAAGTCCCCACTGACTGGCCTAATCCTCTACTCCAACACGGGCGGCTCCGTCGGACCTGCTCTGAAGAGCACAGGTTACGATTGTCTGGTAGTGAGGGGGCGTCTTGATGAACCTTGCTACATGCTGGTTTCAGAGGGTGAAGAACCCCAGATCATCCCTTGCCGTGACCTATGGGGCTTGGATACTCTGGAAACTCAGAACAGACTTGAATCTCTAGGCCTTGGCAGGTTCCACTCTCTCATGATTGGGCCAGCCGGGGAGAATGGAGTCCTCTATGCGTCTATCATGAATGATGGCAACCATCGCGCTTTTGGCCGAGGTGGGTCAGGAGCAGTGATGGGCGCGAAGAATCTCAAAGCAATTGTCATAAAGGTCGGAAAGGCGAAGCCGGATATTGACAACCCGGAACTGCTCACCACGTATGTGAAATCCGCCAGAGACAAGATGAAGGTCGCCCCGATCACAAACTCATCCCTTCCCATGTTTGGAACCGCCGGTCTCCTAAACGTCATCAACGAACTAGGAATGCTCGGAATCAAGAACTTCCAAGTTGGCTATTCGCACGAAGCTGAGAATCTCAGCGGAGAAGCAATCCGCGAGCAGATATTCGAGAAAGACGAGGGATGTTATGCCTGTCCCATTCGTTGCGGCCGAATGACAAAGACCCAATCAATGAATGGGAAGGGTCCTGAGTTCGAATCCCTACTGCTTGGGACACTGACCAGCATATTCGATCTGGTGACTGTCACTGAAGCAAACTATCACTGCAACCTTCTAGGCTTGGACACTGTTTCAACCGCAGGAACTATCAGCTGCGCAATGGAGCTCCGTGAGAAGGGAGCCCTGAACGACGATAGGATTCAGTTTGGAAACAAAGACATCCTGATTCCTTTGATAGAAGACATTGCTTACAGACGGGGCATCGGAGAAGAGCTGGCGTCCGGGTCTGCCCAACTGGCCGCAAAACACGGTATGCCTGATGCGGCGGTGCATGTCAAGGGAATGGAGCTCCCTGCATATGATCCTCGCGGCGCGATTGGCCATGCACTTGGCTATGCCACCTCGAATAGGGGCGGGTGCCACCTGACAGGCTACTTGGTCTCGATGGAGGTCTTTGCCGCACCCAAGAAGATTCCGCGTGCCAGCACAGGTAGCAAGGCTGACCTGCTAGTGCTGAAGCAACATCAGAGCGCAATCGAGGACAGTCTCATTGTCTGCAAGTTCGCAGGCTATGCTCTAGGGTTCGATTTCTACTCAAGGTTTGCCACTGCTGTGACTGGTGAGGACCTCAATATCACTCGCCTGATGAAGATTGGCGAGCGAATCTACAACCTTGAGAGGCTCTTCAACGTCAAGGCCGGACTATCAAGGAAGGACGACACCCTGCCAAAGCGGTTCCTGACAGAACCTCTGAGCGAGGGGCTGTCAAAGGGGAGAACCGTGCCACTGGATTCAATGCTTGAAGACTACTACAGGCTCAGGGACTGGGACAAAACAGGTGCGCCATCTAGAGCAAAGTTGGAGGAGCTTCACATAAAGCCGTAGGAGTGAGATGAAATGACAATCGACGAAGAAACCTTTCGCATCTTTCAGAGGGTCGGAAAGGAGGTGCTAATGCGAAATCTGGGGTCCAGCCATTCTGGCAATATCTCAATCCGCTCTGGAGGGAAAATCATCATCAAGAAGCGTGCAGCCATGCTGGGCTGGCTTGAACCCGAAGACCTAATCGAATGCACCTTGGACAAAGAGGACTCATCGTCATTGCTCGCCAGCACAGAGCTCGGCGTGCATCGTGCCATCTACCAACAGACGGACGCAATGGCTGTTGTCCACACACATTCTCCCTACAGCGTGGTCCTATCGCTCATTGAAGACGAGATCACGTGCATTGATGCAGAAGGCATGTTCATGTACAAGAAGATACCAGTCGTGGAACTCAATGTGCCTTCAGGTTCTTCTGAGGCAGCTGAAAAGGTGCCTCCTATCCTGAAGAACTACCCTGCATGTGTGATCAGGAGTCACGGGGTATTTGCCAAGGGAATAACACTGGAAGACGCTCTCCAGAACGCAACCGGAGTTGAATTCTCGGCGCAGATAAGATACCTCACGATGTTGACAGGCAAGCCTTTGAAGAGGGACTACAGCAAGGAGAAGGACTTCGGAAACTGGTGATTGACGGGTGTGGTATGAGATGAGATACCGGAAAAAGGCACATGCACAATCCGTCGTCGAAGAGGGTGAACCCGGAGTCGTTTGGGGGACGGAAGTCCTCGTGTCCGGTCTTGTGTGATAGATGAACTGTCTAGAACATTCAGCGTATGCCAGACTCGTGGTATCTGGACCGACTCCTGTATATGAGGGCCGTCCCCCATATTATCACGATGACTGATCCAATCGTTATGTACGCCGCGGGATCTGTCAACAAATCGGTCCATGTCCATGCCCGCGATACTGAAACCAGAACGATGTCGCTACAGTTGTTCCCTGCTGTGTCCCAAACACGAAGCATGAAGACATACACAGCTGGTGCGAAACCATCGACTGAGATATCGATTGACAATCCATCCCAGGCTCCGTGCTTGACCTGTGACTCGTTCCGTAGGATTTCGTAGTGGGAAGGGTTGAGGTCTGATGGGGCCCAAACCACCGTGTGGCCCGTCGTACCTTGAACATAGGCGATGTCTGGTGGATGATCCGTGGTCGGGGGCGTAGTATCCGGTACTGGACTGAATTGAATGTCTAAGACCGTAGGGCTCTCGTAGGCATAGTCTTCCGTGTTGGAAAACACCAGTCCGACATACGAAAGTCTGACGTCCGGATTGAGTGAGCCGTTCCAGAGGGTAAATACGTTGTCGCCGAGTTGGCCCTTTATTTCACCCGTGCTCGAATCGTACCATTCACTCAGGGTGCCTGTCCAAGACCCATAGTTATACATCGACGTAAGACGGTCAACAGCAGTGGCCTCCATCCACCAAAGATCAGAGTACAAAACATCGTTAACTCCAAGGACGAATACTGGAGCCTTGGTTTCGTCGAAGAGGCCTGCCCACACGCAGCCCGTCCTGTTCGTGGTTCCAGGATGTTTGAAAGCAATAGTTACGTTGAGGAAGTCCCTTAGACTGAGCGAAAAGGGCAGTTCGTAGAAGTACTCGGTTCCGTGTGAAGGCGAAGGATCATCTGGTATGCTCGAGGTGTAGAGTCCATCTCCGTCTGATAGCAGACTGATTCCGCTCTGAACCTCCCACAAAAAACCGGGCGGGGGATCTGGATCAACGACCCAGCCAGTTGTGTTAGAACAGTCATGATGCCATGAGGGTGGATCTTGAGAGAAATAGTCTGCAGTGCTGGCAGTTGCAGTAGTCCCAGCAAGGTAGGCCAGTGGGTGGCCGCAGAAGGAGGCCGCAAGAACCAAGGACGCCACAATGCTGAAACCCATGCCCTTCATGACGACTCACTAACCTCATTTCAGAAAAAAGCTTTATGGATGTCTGGACATCGTAGACATGTGCTGTGCAAGCATGATTGCATCCGAATGAACAAGTATCTGTCTGAATCGACTCATGTGGACTCTCGAAGCTCGTTGGAGTGCCAATCGCCGCGAATTCAGATTCCTCACTGAGTTGAGCTGCGCCAGCAGTCATGTTAATCTGCCGAGTTGTTGTGTTAGAGTCTGGTGCCATTTGGAATGAATCGGACTGACGACCAAGTGTTTCGACACCTGCGGCAGCGTGGTTATCGCGTACGCATGGTGTCGGCTGAGCACATCTCGTCGCTAAAAGAGGAGATTGAGGAACGTTATCGGCAGGGTGAGCTTGACGGGGAGTTCTACAACCAACGTCTTGCTTGGTTCGACTTCAAGTTGCCTGAGCACCTATCAGATGCTCGATCGCTGATTGTAGTCGCAGTTCCTCGGCCACAGACCCAAGCCACTTTCACTTGGAAGGGACGGAAGCGATCACTTATCCTTCCGCCAACATACACGGCCTATGACGAAATCATGCAGCAGACCGCGGATCTCTTGGGCGCCATTCTCGAGAAGAAAGGATACAGAGTTGTGAAGACGGGTCTGCCGCTCAAGCTCTTGGCGGCGCGAAGCGGTCTGACTCAGTACGGTCGAAACAATGTCTGCTATGTGCCCGGAATGGGAAGCTTTCTCCAACTTGTTGCCGTCTACTCTGACATGCCCTGTTCCGAGGATAAGTGGCAAGAGCCCGCGATGATGAAGGCCTGCGAATCGTGTGAACTCTGCCGCAAGGCGTGTCCCACAGGTGCCATACCGTCTGATCGGTTCCTCTTACGAGCAGAGCGTTGTATCGTCTTTCATAATGAGCGGCCGGGTGACATTCCGTTTCCGGCCTGGATGAAATCCTCGTGGCACAATTGCATTGAAGGCTGCCTTCGCTGCCAGAGAGTCTGTCCAATCGATAAGGCGTTCCTGAAATGGATTGAGGACCGAGAGGAGTTCTCGGAGCAGGAAACCGCTATGCTTCTTGAAGGCACATCACGCGAGAAACTGCCGCCTGAAACAGTGAAGAAACTACAGCATCTCTCAATACTTGACGACTTCGACAGGCTGCCGCGCAACTTGAGCGTGTTCTTCCCGTAGT
>PRDI01000122.1 GCA_003345595.1 Candidatus Thorarchaeota archaeon
GAACGGTGCAACCAAGATAGGAGCTAGATAGAGTACATAGAGCCCATAGATAGACAGCCTGCCTACAAATGTGCCAACCAATATCTCACGAGTCGTGACTCGGTGGCTAAGTAGAATCTCCCATTGTCCCACCTTCACTTCCTGCAAGGCGTTCGACAGGGGTAGTATCAAGAGGACTATCCAGATGAACATGATTCCAGCCCGCATCAAACCAGGCATGACCATGGCGACAACTGACTGAGGTATCTCAAGGACTTCTGTGAGAAAGTATCCTATCAGATTTGGAGCAATCAAGAGGGCCCATATGATTCCCAGAACAATGGAACACGATACAACTACCATCCTATGCGTCCTGATTCGACTAGTCTGGACTTGGAATTCGGCCTTTGCAATATGAAACCAGTTACCAGCCAACTCGGTCACCGCCATGCTAATAGTGCTTCGCGGTCTATCTTCCCGCCGACTATCTTCAAGTAGGCCTCCTCCAGACTCTGTGCATGAGCTGCTTCAATGACCGCATCTGGTGTTCCAACAGCCACAAGCTCGCCCTCGTTCAGGATTCCTACGGCATCACATACATCCTCCGCAAAGCTCGTAATGTGGGTGCAGATGAAAAAGGTGGTATCGGTTTCTTCTGCGAGTGCAAGGATCAGGTCTTTCACCAGCACACTGGCAGAGGGATCAAGTCTTGATGTCGGTTCATCCAAGAATACAACTCTGGGTTCGTGCAGTAGTGTTGAGGCGATGAGCACCTTCTGCTTCATCCCTGAAGAGTATGATTCGAGCAGGTCGTTTCGTCTACTTTCAAGTCCCAGAATCGAGAGTAGGGCATCGATTCGCCCATGGAGAACATCACCATGGAGATGATTGAGCGCTCCAATGAACTCAAGGAATTCAGCAGCAGAGAGTTTTGAGTAGAGTCCGGGGGTTTCTGGCAGAAGACCGGTCACTGCTTTGATTTCATCCTTCTGAGAGATGATGTCATATCCGCAGACGGATCCGCTCCCTCGTGTTGGCTTCATCAGACCGGTGAGCATGCGTACTGTTGTAGTCTTGCCTGCTCCGTTCGGACCAAGCAGCGCAAAGCGCGCGCCAACGGGAACACGAAGGTTCAGGTCACTCACAGCCTTTACCGAGCCGAAGTGCTTTGTCAGTGCCTGGGTAGTGATTGAGAGATTCTCAGTCTTCATGATCATTCGCGTGAAAACCAGCGAGGAGTCACCATATAATGGACTGTGGGGAAAAGGTCCATAGCTACTGTCTAGTTCCTAACCCATGAGAAGGAACAGAACTGCGTGTTTTGAATCGTGCTTCTCCATGAAGAACTGAGTCACAAGTCTGTAGAACTGGGCAAGAGCCTCTCGACCCTTCTCAGTTGTCTTGAACACATAGATGCCAGCTTCTGGCTCATCGACTTGTATGAACAGGCCAGCATCGAGGAGGAATTGCAGGTCTTCCTTGATCATCTGGGTCTTTAGTCCCGAGTTCCTCATTAGCCAGCTTTGAGTCCGTGGCTGCCATAGACAGGCTTCAAGGAGTTCCACCCACCGTTCATACTTCGTTCTCCGCAGGCTTGGAGTCCACTCATGAGGACGGGCTGTTCGTGACATCAGGGAGGCGCCCCCCCATCATGGTCATTGGTCGGACTAGAGAGTGTTCGCTCCAGTTCCTCCCCCCATGCAATGAAGCCTTGATAGAGGCGAAGCCATCGTCTGGCCAAGAGCCGCCAATAGAAGAAGATGAACCAACGAGCTACGAGGACTGCTATTATGACAGCAAGGAGGACTAGTGGAAGAAGGAGAGGGCCTCCCTGTTCTATAGCAGATGTGAATTCGGGAATCAAGAAGCCGATGATGAGAAAGGCATACATTGTACCCTGAGAGACCACTTCAACTATGACCTTCCTTGTCAGATCTGCAAGGTGCTTACGGAGTTTCTCAACTTCAGTTTCTGATGTAGTGGCGTTTCGACGGTCAGCAGGTATGAGGACGTCAAAGATGAGGAAGATGTATGATGTCAAACCCCGTGCTATGTCCTGTTTACCCAGTGACTCTTCAATCTCCTTGAGAGCTGCCCCAGCTTCCTGAAGAGTTCCGAATCTCTCTTTTGCAGACCTGTATTGGAGCGGCGCAATGAGAATGGGGATGATAATGATAATCAGGGCGATTGAAAGAGGCGCAGGGGCTAGTCCCATCATGGCGACGACGAGTACGACCCATAGCATGATGATGTACATCCCGAACACTGAGGAGAATATGTGAGCCATCAAGAAGCGATGGCTTCTGCGCATAACGCGCAGAATGCTTCTTTGATTAGCTAAAAGATCAAGTCGTTCAGGGGAAGTAGACTCCAATTCCGTCACCAAGAGCCCAAATCGGCCTCAAGCGAGGCGGGGTATATGTTTGACGGGCTTTCAAATAAAAGGATAGACCCTCACTCGATAGGTTCGAGTTACAGGTTCATATCCAAGCAAGCTTGCGGAATACTGATGCTATGATGAACGATGACGCGCTTTCCTACTACTCTTTGCACAGTGCTACAACCAACCCAGGGAAGTTCAAACGTCTGTATGAGGGCCTGCCGGAATCGACTGCAGACCTCTGCAAGGTCTGTCAGAATGTGTTGATACACAAATACCGACTGAAGTACAACGGACTGAGATCGTACGGAATCACGCTCAAGGATGTCGAGCGTGCAGGGCGTATACCCGCAGATGAATACAATCTGGTCAAGACAGAAGATATGCTAGCACTTCATCAGAGGCTCAGGCCCGGGCCCATCCTGCCAGAACGTCGTCCCATCGACAGAATAGTAGGCAACTGTCGCCACTTCGCTGTGCTCCTCACATCTTTCCTCCGCCACAGAGGGACCCCAGCTAGGGTCAGGAGCGGCTGTGCCGCGTATCTGACACCTGAGCAGCCCGGATTCTTCATGGACCACTACATCACAGAGTGCTGGGACCGTGCCGAAGAGAGGTGGATTCTGGTCGATCCTCAGATTGACGTGATACAGCGTAAGGACCTTAGAATCGACTTTGACACTAACGACATCCCACGAGACCGATTCCTAGTGGGCGGTGCCATGTGGAAACTCTATCGGGAAAAGAAGGCAAATCCCAACAGGTTTGGCATCTTCGGCTTTACCGGTCCGGGGTACATTCAATTCAAGCTCGTCAATGACATCATCTGCCTGAACAAGGACGAGGTGTTGCCGTGGGATGGGTGGGGGCTTGCTGCCAAGGACCCCTTGGCTCTTACGAGAGATGACCTCAAGCGGCTTGACGGTCTTTCTGACCTCTCTGCCGCGGTTGACAACTCAAGGTTCCGGGAGCTGAGGGAAACCTATGAGAGCAGTGACGACTTGAGGAGGCCCACAGACTACAAGCATGTCAGATGGGTAATGCCCGAATGAGCGCATCTGCAGGGTCACATTGAAACCCACGCGTGTTCATCCGGCTGGCACACTGGAACTTGCTAGAATCAAGGCATGACTGCTTTCAGACTAGGAGGAGGAACGTGCAGACTCCTATGACAATTGACAGAAACAGGATGCGCCTTGCCCCTGACTCTAGGATGGATTCAAGACCTGATAGCGCTCTCAAGGCCGGCTTCTCGCTCAGTCTAGCCCGTTCGAGTAGTTCGTCCAGTTCTTCAAGAGAAAGGGCGTCCTCCAGCTCCGGGTGGTTCTTGAACCTCGCCTCGACAGTGCTACGAATCAGGTCGTCCGGCTTCTTCAGCCATGCTTCGCGCTTCTCCTTGGCCATCAGACTTACTGTGAGATGCGCTGACATTACCAACACAGTGATTGCAGCGACAGCGGCTGTCAGCTGGTATCTCACAAGTCCCTCTGTGAGCGAGTCGCTGAAGACCCACAGAAGAGAAACCGACGCCACTGCTAGGTCTCCGACGGCCATAGTCCTATTCGCTTCCTGACCTCGGTAGAACGCAACAAGTGTGTCGCGGTAGCGAGATTCTGAGCCCGGAGCTCCCTTGAGGACCGCTATCGCATGGAAGTCTGGTGCTGAGAGACGCCACCAAGATGCGGACAGGACCTGCAAGGCAACTACGAGTTCCAACCCCATCACGAGCAGCATGATTGTGAGTGTGGCGAGACCCAGAGGCGCCGGGGCGTAACCATCTGGGCTCGCCATACCACTCTTCTCAAGCTGGGCAGAAAGAACCAGGAGTATGAGGAATCCAAAGGCGTTGGCATTCATATATACAGGAACCTTTGAAGGAGGGGTTCGTATGCTCCTGACCGATTTTCTGAAGCGAGGAAACGGTTCGGTCATGCTCAAAGGAACCCCTTGGGACCTAAAACGGCGAATCTATGATTCCGGGCTTCCCTCCGCCGGAGGGTGGTGGCGATGGTGGCGGTGGTGATGATGGTGGTGGTGATGACGGCGGTGGCGAGTCGGGTATCAGGATACACGTAAAGATGACCATAAGGTCGATGAAGCTAACGGCGAGAATCGCCGAGCTCGCCGCAAACATCCCCCTGGTGATTGGCTCAGGATCGACCGCAGTCGCAGTCTCAGCAGCTGCTTGTCCTGTCTTCACCACCTTCAGCTGGTCGTACCAGGTGAAAAGGTTTGGATGTGGAGTCCCACCGTTGATATATGCTGCGATTACGCCTCCAATATAGGAAGCAATCAGACCTGTGAAGTTCTTCAGGAAGACGACAGGTGCTGAAATCTCGGGCGGAAGCCACGGAATGATCAGGTCCATGAGCCAGCTGATTCCTGCGGCTATAGCAACTATCACGCCGGCTATGAACGCGACTCCTAGGAGAATCCAGCCTAACTGCGTAGCAGTCGTTGGAGCAGTGGCTGGGGCGATGAAGTAGTATGCCACCGTGAGCACGGCACAAAGTCCGAGTTTGAGCGGTAGCCACCAATCAGGAACTGGAATCAGAGGAAGTGGTCTGGCAGCTCCAGTAGCCACCTCAATACCGCGTTCCACAGCGGCGGTCGCTGCGGCCTTTACGCTCGGATGCTCTCTGCCATCGAAAGCGGAAAGGGCGATTGCTGCCGCAATATACGCGGCTGCTATGGAGTCGACAACTCCGGAGAATCCGAAAGCCTTGTCAGCGAGCTCTGCACCTTTGGATCCATAGCATGTAGCGAAAATCATCGCATATGGCTTCCCGAGTGACAACGAATCGACGACCGCAGGCCAAGACATAGACTCACTGGCGTCTTGGATTCCGTCTTCAGTCCCGTGTGCAACCAAGATTACTATTGATGCATGATGTGCCGGCACGACTGAGAGTAACGCGGAAATCGGAACCGTCACGGCTTCAATGCGCAGAACTGCATCCATCGCATAGGGATGGAGGCCGGATGTCGCAAACACACAGCCCGACTGCTCGGAAAGCGCCCTGTTTCTGGATAGGATGGCGCGGTTCCTTGAGTCGAGAGTGCCTTGGATTACACTAGAGGCAACGTCTACAGGTTCGTCTGTCCCAGCCTGCAGAACGAGCACGTCTTCTTGTAGTGGTGTCCGCATCACCCTCGCCTGGAAATCAACGGCCAATGCAAGAGGAACGACAGTCAGAAGAAGCATAGCAGCGAAAGCGATGGTCCCCACTTTTTTCTCTTCCACGCTAGTCCCCATCTGAAATGGCCACAGAAACTTTTAAGGATTGCCTGAAATCGAAGACAAGTTCACGAACTGAATGAAGACAAAACCACATACTTGTACGCGGTACCTAACGACCACAAGGTTGACTTCGCAACGTGAAGTTTCCTCGCGGGATAATCTTGCATTCAGCGAGAGTGACGTGGTGGTACCGTCTGGTCGAGCACCTTTCAGAGCATTCATGAATCTTGAACGATGCTTAGATTGGAGGAAGAGTATCATAAGAATCAAGGTAACCAGCGTATATGTAGACAATCAAGCCAAGGCCCTCAAGTTCTATACGGAGGTTCTGGGCTTCGTCAAGAAGACCGACCTGCCGGCAGGGAAGTTCAGATGGCTGACAGTTGTATCGCCGGAGGAGACAGACGGTACTGAACTGCTTCTCGAGCCAAGCGACAATCCGGCTACCAAGGGGTTCAAGAAAGCTCTCTTTGAGCAAGGGATACCTCTGACATCGTTTGCCGTTGATGATGTTCAGAAAGAGTACAAGAGAATGAAGAAGCTAGGTGTGTTGTTCACTATGGCGCCGACGATGATGGGGCCTGCGACCGTCGCCGTGTTTGACGATACATGCGGCAACCTCATACAGCTGGCGCAGAGATAAGAGAACTCCTGTTTCGCTGAGCTAGGTTCGAAGATTACACATCGCAGACGATGCGGGCAGATCTAGTCAGCTTCTTCACTTGGGAGATGTTCATCCTCTCGGCGCCGCTCTCATTGGGCAAGCTTGTGGTTTGTGTGGATACTACGGGGAACTAGACTGCCTTTTGTCTTAGGGAAGATTTCGACCAGCGAAGCAGAACAACGACTACGACCATGGCGATTCCTCCACCCAAGATAACCAGTGCAGCAAGGCTCATGTCAGGCCCAGTAGTGGTTCCCGTCGTAGTTTGAGTCGCAGTTTCGGTCGTAGCCGCGCTCACATGTATAGCAAATACCCCAGTCAACGCGTTGCCATAGGGGTCTGAAACGGTCACTGTGACTCCGTATCTCCCAGATGACAGAATCGTTGCATTCGTCAGATGTCCGGAACTGCTGATAGCGAAATGTATTGTGTCATTGATCAGCCAGAGCACAACTCCGGATAGGTCGAAAGCCTCCAACTGGTAGTCAAGAGAAAGCCCGTAGGAGAGAGTCTTGTCTACAGGTTGTACAAGCCAAGCAGGTGGGGTTGTGTCCTCCACCGCGATGACGAACGTTGCCGCACAGTAGTTGTTATAGAAGTCGTAGATTCTGACCTCTAGCCCGTATTCACCGACCTGCAATGGAGTCTTGTTCTCAATCGCGTAGTGGAATCCCGTAATGTCATCGATCCCAACGAGTTCGAAATGTATCGTGTCATTGATCCATATGGAGAATAGCCCTGACAGGTCATAGGCGTACAGCCCATGACTCACTCGTTGCCCGAACTCTGCCACCTCGTCATGAGGGACCACGACCCAAGCGGGTGGGGTAGTGTCCTGCACAGACACCACGAACAGGGCAATCGTACAGTGGTCATAGCTATCGTTTACTCTCACCTCAAGACTGTACACATTGACACTCAAGCCCGTGACATTGACGATTATACCCGCACTGTCTATTGCGAAGTGTAATGTGTCATTTATCCACCAATCGACAACACCGGAAGGATCAGTGGCATTGAGATTGTACCTGAACTTGCTTCCGAACTCGACAACTTGGTCCACAGGCACTTCTACCCAAGCAGGAGGTAGGATGTCTTGCACCACGACTGTAAATGCAGCAGTGAGTGTGTTTCCAATCGTGTCATTGACCCAGACCCGCAGTCCGTATGTTCCTACGGGCAAGAGAGCCAATGATGTCACTACACCGTCTTCACTGATGCCAAAGTGCGCAGTATCATTGAGCCACCATTTGTGAAGACCTGACAAGTCAGAAGCACTAAGCTCATAATTCAAGAGACAGCCCACGTCACACACCTGATTGACAGGTGGGACTATCCAGTCTGGTGCAGTAGTGTCACACACTCGAAAGAAGAAAAGAGCTGTCTGCACATATCCGATTGTGTCATTGACCCACACCTGCAACCCGTACTGACCCGTCGTTATCACGGTCTTGTTCCTTATGACACCATTTTGATCAATAATGAATCTCAGGGTGTCATTCAACCACCAAGCGTCTATGCCTGAGAAATCGGTGGCATTCAAATCATAGATCAGAGAGTCACCGAGTTCGACAATCTGATTCGCAGGACTCTGCACCCACGCTGGCGGCGCTCCTGCCAATACATCAATCTGGAAGTCTGCATGTAGTTGGTTTCCTGCTGTGTCATTGACAAATACCCTTAGTCCATAGACACCCTCAGGAACTAGTGAAGAGTTCGTTATCACCCCAGTTCCGTCAACATGCCAGTAGCTCGTATCATTGAGCCACCACATGTCTAGGCCTGATGAGTCAGATGCATTCAGGTCGCATCTGAATGTGGTTCCAAACTCAACCATCCAATTGACTGGGGCTTCGTCGAAGTCTGGAGCAGTCGCATCGATACTCATCTGCCGTGGGGATGAGAACCGTCCAAGGTCGCCGCCAGTGTCATTTGTGGCTACCCTCCAGTACCAGATTCCATCAGGGAGAAGCGTGACCAGAGTGTGGCTGGTCGCACCTGTCACGGTCACATTCAACAGGTCAACAGAATCGAAAGTGGGTGTCTTGTCAATCTGCAGAAGATATCCAGAAGCGCCCGATACTTCTGACCATTCGAACGTGGGTGTGCTGTCATTCGTCAGGATGCTATCACTCGGCGCCAGAAGTGAGGGCGGGTCAAGCACTGTTGTGAAACTGATTGATATCTGCGACAAGACCGGCGTTCTCAGATGATTGGCGCACGTCAGTACGCTCTTCCATACCAGTTGCCGTCCAGAGTAGACAAAGTCGTGTCGTACTCCCGGCAGGACCGTTTCCCACTGCAAACCATTGTCTGGGGATAGAAAGAATGTGATTTCACACCCGGCTGGCTTGGTGCCGGTCCAGTCCAGTGTGGCGTACGATAATGAGGACGATGCAGACCCATTGAATACTGCCGTCGATTGTGCCACGGCCAAGGCTTCAAACTGCCTATACCTATTCCGTCTTACTTCACCAATCCGTAGACCATATCCATAATCTGCAACGTAGACATACTCGCCGTCGACACATATTCCATAAATGTTGCTGCAGCTCAGTCCCGTCCTGGCATACAGAGTGGGATTGATCGGATTTGTGACATTGACCACATCAATATACGGGTACCATGATGAACCAATGTACTGACTCACATAGGCCAGACCCCCAGAAACGTCGATCCCCCATGCTTGAGCAGGGGTATCGAAAGTGCCAAGATACGTCGGATTTGCTGGGTCTGAAATGCTGAGAATAATCAGACCCGTATTGCCATCCGCGACGTAGGCCATGTCACCACTCACGAACACACCATCTGCAGTGTCCGGAGTGTCATAGACCTTCAAGAGGTTGGGTTTCCTTGGGTCGGTAATGTTGACAACCGCCAGACCTGCGCCATGACAGGCAATATATGCATGATTGCCATCGATGAAGACGCTGTATGCAAGTCCGCCTGTAGCACATGTGGCAGTCAACGAGGGAAGAGAAGGATTGGTGACATTGAAGACACGGAGCCCTGCGGAATCATCAGCCATGTAAGCATAATCGCCTTCAACATAGATGCCTCGTCCATTTGTGCCAGCACTGTAGCTCCCTATGATGGAGGGATGGGACGAATCACTGATATTGATGACCTGCAAACCAGAGGAGCCACATGCAGCGTAAGCGAACTGTCCTGACACATAGACATCACGACACGTACCCGGCGTAGTCACGTTTCCTGCATACTCTGGGGACTCGGGATCAGTAACATCGACGATTATCATCCGGTTTGCGTTCGCGACATAAGCATAGCTTCCCGAAACGAAGACATCCCAGACTACCATACTTGGTGTGACGTAAAGGCCTACCGACGTGGGAGTGGTTGGATCACTTATTGCTATGATATTAACAATCCCGGATACGTTGTCTACCACGTATGCGTATCCTCCGGACACGCAGACAGCGTCAGAATCGCCATCACCCCAAGACTCCACCGGGGCAATGCCGAGAGGATTGCTGATATCGATGACTACTAGCTTCTTCCACCAAGTAGCGAGGTATGCGTAGTGCCCATCAATCTGCATGTCCCAGATGCGATCTATCAAAGAGTACGCCTCCACAGGACGAGGATTGTGAGGGTTACTCACATCCATCACTTCCACCTCTCTTGCATCGCCGGCAACCATTACATACAGTCCAAAAGCGGCAATCGCCCTGTGGTCGCCATCGGTTTGCACGGAAGAAATTATCGCTGGATGGACGGGGTCAGTAACATTCACGACCCGTACGTCGAAGTCCTCGGCCACATAGGCATAATCACCTGAAACACACACCGATTGAAAGCCAGAGTCAACATAGGGTACGGTCGAAACCAGAGCAGGCTTTGATGGATCCGTTATGTTCACAATCCGGAGGCCTGCAGTGCCACTTGCACAATATGCATAATTGCCCGAAACACTTACACGACCCCCACCAGTCGCTCCGTTCGGAAGAAGAACGGGGTTTGTCGGATCTGTCAGATTCACCACCCTGAGGGTGGAACCGGCGGCAAACTTCGTCCCCTCGGAAACATACGCATAATCACCTTCCACCCAGATGAACCCACTTACTGAAACACTGCCCAGTTGCGTCGGATGAACAGGATCAGTTATGTTCATGACGTGAAAAGCCCCGTCAGTGACATACATGTACCTGCCTTCGATGGCTATGTCAACGATCACACCCGGAAAGGAGCAACTCCCCTCTAACGTGGGTACTCTGGAGGGAAGTTTCACACTTCCAGACCCCCAACCCGTCGCATTCGTATGGGCTACATCCATGAAGGTTGTTGTCGTGAAATCCTCTGCAAAAGAGCTGGTTTCCGCATTGACAGGACTTGGCATTATAAGAAGCCCGAAGACCGCTATGAAAATGGCAACTAGCCTCAGACTGCTAACACCCATATGAGACCTCTCTACCATTACAGTTGAATCCCCCAACCGACGATTTGGAAAGCTGCAGGCATTGGCAATTACTGGTTCGAGTACTATGAATGTTTAGGCATTAATGAAATTGAGTTTCCCAGTTACTAATCGCAGAATTCCCGCTTTGTCTTAAACTTGTCGTCTTCTGATCTGTACCTTGAGCACTGTGCGCCATTCGTGATGACAAAAAAGCAGCGACCGCTCAACATCGTCCCGAGCTCTCAGAACTTTGCTCCCGACTCGCTGCGTCAAGCCAAGAGAAGCAGATGTGGCACACATCATGAGGAGGAGCGTCAAAAGAAGATTCTCGTTGCTATGGAACAGAATGTCAGTGATGCGAAACCAGAATCAGTCCTCGTCTGTCGCAAGCGCGTCAGTCCGAACAGCAGCACTGGACGCATTCTTCATACTGTCATAGCTTCGGATTGCTCAGGTCAAAGTTGCTGTCATGCAGGCGCTGGTGGCACTCCATGCAACTAAGCAGAAACTGCCGCATGAAACCCCAAACAGCGAATGAGAGAAAAGTCAATCCTCTATATATAACAGAAATAGCTTTTTCTCATATTGGACGACGTCATCGGATAAGGAGAAGCCAGACGCTTGAAGCCCTTTGACGCTGTAAGGACGGCCGTGGTTCTTGTACTAGTGGCTATACTCTCCTATCTGTTCTTACAGAGTAACCCCCCGTGGAACACAGCCGGTTCGGGGATAGCCATTCATTCCGTTCTAGCGTTCCTAGCAGTCGTCGCGTCTGCTGCTGCCTTGGGCCGGACAAGAATCGACCCATCGCCAAAGCACAAGATCATCGTCGTGGCACTTGTGTACATCTCGGCCATCCACATCGGTGCCACGTTGGATTACTTCTACCGTATTGGTACGCCAGTGATTAACATCACCCCGGCAGATGTCCTTCTCGACCTCGTTGAAACTACGACAGTGGCAGTGCTGTTGCTCTTGGCATATCATATGCGGGGGGAGGATTTGAAGGAGAGTTCCATCTGGAGGAAACGCACTGCTACACCGCTACTCCTTGTAGCCGCACTTGCGTTCTATGGACTTGTGTACCTCATCGATCAGGCAATGCCTTCAAGCGCTACGGTCACGGGTTCAGGCTATGCCATATGGTTGGCAGGCGTAGCGGCATACACTCTGTTAATCATGATATTGAACAGACAGAGAGTCGATTGGTCAACACATGACCCCGTGCGTCTAACAATGTCGATCGCATCGTACGCTGCGTCATCCGTCATACTCCTGTTCGTTCTGTCTGAACCATCCCAATTGTGGATTCTGAGCGTCGTATTCCAGGCAGCAGGTCTCATCTTCATGGTCATCGCGACGGGCTATCCATTCCTCGTAGATGTCGGCGTGAAACGGTGGATCGCATACACCATTGTCGTGGCTCTCACGATCTTTCTCGTAGGCCCCTTTGTTGCCACCCACTTGATTGAGAATGTACTTTCATTCGTGTCCTACGTCAACAAAGGAGTGACGGTCTTGATACACTTGAATGCGGCAGTCTTCACAAGTGTGGTAGGCACTATCCTCTATTTCAGATCGAGAAGCGGAACGTCATGGTATCATTCGCCTATAGTGTTCCTGATGTTCTCATGGACTATTATAGAGTCGGCCATTGTGATCTCGCGCTTCTCTGATGTGTACGGGGACCAGTACGAGCCATTTGTGGCATACGTGATTGGAGGCCTCATCTCTGCAGTAACCTTACTCGTCGCCGTGCGAAGAATACTTGCTCCTCCTCGTGGGGAGAGGCCAACTCTCTCTGTCAGACTCCACCTAGCAGGCTACATCTCAGTGGTAATCGTACTCATTCTCGGTGAGATCATAAAGGCACAGCTCTTCCAGATGGATCCTGGCTTATTCGGAAGCTTTGTGGGCGAAACAATCATGCTCTGTACCGGGTTCGTTTCTGCCTTTGCGCTCGTGAGTTTTGTGATGCTTATGGCTGCTGCAACAGGTGGGCAGTACTCAGTTGAGAGCCTAGCGGTGTCGACTCAGTCGCTCTGGATCATATCGATCATCCTGAAAGCCAACTTCACATACTGGAGTGCGGGCTGGTGGACTGCAGAGGTAATCCTTCTGGCTGCTGGGGTTCTTCTCTACCTGACCCTGACGTACCTGTATCTAGACAAGAACAAAGAGGTATTGGAGTTCAAGAGTCGGACGAGAGTCTATTCGGACGTAGTGGGAAGCGACATAGTTGACCAGCACGTAGAAACACTCAGCCTGCTCAGCAGAATGAGCGAGAAGACGGACATGAGTGAATCCAATCGGACGCTGCTTTCACAGGCGATGATGAAAATCTCACAGGCTGATGATCTGACCAGAGCGATGCGAGGGCTAGTGGGTGGAGAACCGTACCCTCCGAAGGACCTCGAGCCGACAGATCTTGTCGACTGTGTCAAGTTGGCTGCGACGAGAGCATCCAAGGCTATGCCTGACAAGAGAGTTGAAGTCAAAATAGATTCTGAAACCGGGAAGTGTTTTGTCAGTGCAAACGGCCTTCTTTCCGATCTGTTCTTCAGCCTGCTGAGAGGACTGGTCAGGAGGGCGAAAGCTACTCTGTCCATCACCGCGACAACGACTGCTCTACTTCAAGAACCTACACCGATGTGGGAGATACGGATGGGAACACTTGCGGCCAAGACAGAGGCCAAGCAGACCCTCGACCTATTCGAGCATTATCTCGAAACAGACTCATCTGAGGGATTGGACTTCGCCCTGGTAAGAGAACTCACTCGGCTATTCCTTGGCAGGGTTCATATCGAAACCAAAGAGCACTCAGAAGAACTGGATATGATAACGTTCGTCTTTGCCTTTCCTGCAGCTGAACTGCCATGAATTAGGAACATCAGACGCACGCACCTACGAAAGGTTGCCACCCAATTCGAAGATGTTCTCTGTTACTGACGAGCCTCACCTGCACTTGCCATACGTGCTGAGAACAAGGGAACGCGGCAAGCACAGCGGATCCAGTGAAATCTGTCAGACCCAAGCGTTTAACTATGGTTAACTGCCAGTGGTATGCGGAGGAACCGGACTTGGCCGAGGCTGAACCACAGACAGAACTGGAATCGGGTGGAGAAACCGGGAGATACCGGTTTCTCGTACTCACCTCATACCTGATATACGCGGTAGGACCATTGGTCGGCAATGGGGTCCTGACCCTGTTGGGTCCGATTTCAGCTGATTTTGTGACCAACCCAACGGCTGTACTGGCCGCGATACCTGCGTTCATGTTCCCGTTTGCATTCATTCAGCTCTTCTCGGGAGCTATAAGCGACGTCTACGGGAGAGTCCCGGTGATGGTAAGTGGGCTCATCGCCTTCACGGTGGGACTCACTGTGACTGCCTATTCGACATCTCTCGGAATCCTCGTAGTAGGAAACGTCGTGTGCGGAATTGGTTTCGGCTTTGTGAACCCTGTGTTGCTGGCACTTCTGTCAGATGTATCCACCCCAGAAGAGATCCCAAAGCGAATGGGTATTGCCTCGGCCCTGGCGTCGCTCAGTGCCGGGGTAGGACCATTCATTGCAGGACAGATGGTCGTACTAGGATGGCAATCGTACTACTTCCTGTTTCTATCGATATCTGCGTTCGGTCTCGTTGCCATATCAATAGCTCATCGACCAACCAAGACGCGCTACGCAGATGCAGGTCCTCGTATGTTCGTCAGGAATCTGGGTATCGAGCTGAGAAAGCCTGTAGTTCTGCTGATGCTTGGCTCTACTTTCCTTGTGGCGCTGGTCTACTTGGGAGCTCTCGTGTGGACTTCACGTGGACTGACAGGTGTACTAGACGAGAACCTAATCGGATTGATTCTCTTGGGAGCGGGAGCATCTGGAGCGACCGCAGGCTCTCTTCTGGGTCCGATTGCACGAAGGCGAGGCTTTGCGCTGCCGATCGGCCTCGGGTTTCTAGCCCTCTTCGGCGGACTAATCACATTCCTTCTGCTTGGTGACATCACGTCGGCCGACTCGGTTCCTCTTGTGGGACTGGCACTTGCAGGTATGGGTTGGGCAGGCGGTCTGCTCTTCCCAATGATGATAACGTATAGTCAGATTATTTCGCCAACGCGGCGGGGGGTTCTAGCAGGAGCAGTGACATTTTCATTCTTCTTCGGGTCGGCCCTCAATCCCACCCTTTACGCGCCATTGTTTGCAGTCGGAATGAGTGCAGTCTATGCTGGTATGCTAGTGGTGTCTGTGGTGCTGGCAATCTTCGTCAGCGTCCTATACAGGAAGCTGAAACCAATGTACCTAGACATTGGGCAAAAATCAGAACAGTGAGAGAAGAAGACCCCTCTGTACGCGAGAAGCGAGTCGAAGCGGCAGTAGACATTGCCCAAGAGGAAAGGAATTCTCTGCGCTATGAGCGATTGGCTGCCGCTCAGCTCCCTATCTTCGCAGTTCTTTGATCTCTTCGCCTGAAAGCTTCAGTTTGAATGTGTGTTCGAACTTGCCCAGCTTGGGCCGAATCACAAGGCGGCAGTAGGAAAGGTTCGGGTTGCGACGGTAGTAGTTCTGATGATAGTCTTCTGCGCGGTAGAACTTCGTGAATGGTTTGATCTCTGTCACGATTGGATTCTTCCAGACACCGCTGGTATTGACTCTCGCCTTTGCGGCCTCAGCAGCCCTCCTCTGCTCTTCATTATGGTAGAAGATCACGGAGCGATACTGTGTGCCGATGTCGTCGCCCTGACGATTCAGAGTCGTTGGGTCATGGACTGTGAAGAACACCTCCAGCAGTTCGTCGTACGTTATCTGTCGGGGGTCGTACTCAATCTGGCAGACCTCGGCGTGACCTGTCGCACCTGTGGATACCTGCTCGTACGTGGGGTTCTCGAGCTGCCCGCCCGAGTATCCCGAAACCACAGAGGTGACACCTCTTAGCTGCTGGAATATTGCTTCTGTGCACCAGAAGCAGCCTGTACCGAATGTAGCGAGTTCCATACCTCTACTCCTCCCGAGCGTTATTCAATGATTGGTAAGAGGAACTCTCGGGCGAATCATGTTTCAGTCGCAAGCAAGAGCATTATGCTCACCTTCTGGGGTACACGGTGGATCTCCAGTCTTTCATGGGCCGAGAGAGGTGTGCGGGCGCAATCATCTGGTTGAGAATCTTTCAGAGCATTGACGACAGAGTATCCGATGCACAGTCGGGTTCGAATATGAAGGGATTGAACCCCTGACCGATGACTGCTCTGATCTCTTCTAATCGAGCCTTCTTCACCTCATCACTATACAACCACTTGTGCTCCGGTTTCGGAGTCACGCCGAGTTCGTCACACTTCTTGACAATGTCTTTTACAGCCTGATAGGTTTCCTGACGCGTCTTTCCTTCGGGTTTGATCTCGTTAGAGTGCATCAAGAGTCCGTATGTGGGGCTGTTGTTTCCCAAGTACCACTTGCTCGGAGCATGTCCGTACTTCGCGAAAGGAGCGAACCCATGGCTCATGAGAAGTGATTCAATCTCATCGATTGTGTGTTGCAGATCTGCCAGATTCTCATCGTGAAACCCATAATCTTCGAACAGAGATATCTGCATTCCAGTGTTGGGATTCCGCTTTGCCATCTTGATTCTATAGTCCTTCAAACGCTCAAGTTTTGCTTTCTCAAGGAGCCGGATGCGCTGATCAAAGAGATGCAGTTCGAAATCCTCCGGGAACTGCATTATCAACAATGGGGGTTTGAGACTCTCCTTGATATCCTCATGAGCAAACACAATGGCTTCACTGTATTTCACAGGACATTTCGTTTCTATCATCCGCAGGATGAACTTGCCAAGAGCATCATAGTCATCGAGCTCAATGATGGCACCAACCAAGGGTTCGTTCGCTTCGGGCTTGATAGCCAGCCTCAACTCAGTTATGAAACCCATCGTGCCATGGGAGCATGCGACGTCATGAATGGTGACTTTCTTCTTGTTCAGTCGTTCCTCGAGCTCTGTGTTGCTGCTCTTCACACCCTTCCAATCTACGGTGAGGCGACTTCCATCATAGAGGACCATCTTGACGCGAATCGTGTTATCCCGCATCGTACCATTGAACCAAGCATCATTCCCACCGCCGTCGGTGCTCAGGAGCCCGCCGACCGTGGCGATGTCTCGGCTGCTCGGAGTCATGTGAAAACGCATACCCATAGGCTGGAGAAACTCGTTGATCTCGTCGGGCGTGATTCCCGGCTGAATATCGATATACCCCCGGTCCTTAGAAACTCTCAGGATCTTCTTCATCTGAAGACTGCTTACCATCACTCGTTCTCCATTCCCACCAGTGCAAGCGCCGCTAAGACCGGAGCCGCCTCCCTTGGGAGTCACGCTGAACCCATGCGCCCTCGCGTGCTCTATTGCGGCTAGCACTTCTCGTTCGGTCTTCGGGTAGTAGACGCCCTTGATTCTGTGCAAATCGAGCCTGTAGTACATGCTTGCATTGGCCCCAATTGCAGCATCTCTAATCTTCACCTACCTGAGTCCTCCGCGGAGCGAGTCTGATGGTATCACAACAATGTGTTTCTTTTTCTCTCTTTTTTTTGTGAGATTCTGGCTGGGGAACTGTTCCCTGCATGAGGTGCACGTAGTGATGACTGCCCTGTCCTTCACGCCCTCACTTGCAGCCCTCAGTTGAACGATTCTGTCAATCGGAGCCGCGTCAGTCATCCTGGTTAGACCGCCCCCGCCACATCCGCTCAAGTCACTCCATGAGATGTACCAGATTCTCTCGCCCCTCTTTGAACCTCCGGATGGTCCCTCTCTGTTCAAGGGTAGTGAGTATGGTGCTGACCATCGACTGTGAGAGGTTGAGTTCAGCATAAATATCCCTCTGCGTACAAGAGCCTCCCTTCTGTGCTATGAACTGGATCACCTCGGCCTCATGGTTGGAGATGCCAGCAATCTGCACCAGTCCCGGTCTTCTCAGTCTTATCAAGAGCCGAGGAACTCTCTCAAGGAACAGTGCCAGTATGAATCCAGTGAGAACTGATACAGTCACGACACCCACCACTAAAATCTCAGAGTATGTGGATGCAGTCACCCCTACAGGTAGCTGGTACTTCACAATGTAGGCTATCTCCTGCCCGGGCAGGAGCCTAGGAGTAGACCAGACGAACACCGAACGCGACCCATCGGTGTAGTTGCTTGTCGGACGAGGAAACAGAGGAGCCGCAACGCCTTCCTGAAGAATCGCATAGGGTGGCATGATCACGGACATGGTGAGGTTCCGTATCTCATTCAGAGGGTTCAAGTAGTAGAGGAGATGGTGTTCGTACATCGAACCATCCGGACTGAGCCCAATGCGTTCTTGAATGCTTGAAGTCGCGAACCTGATACTGAGAGTTGCAGGCGTCGTGTTGTCTATCGCTCGAACTGGTGTCACCGTGATCAGCATGTATCTATCGGCCTGTGTTACCTCTGCCACAGCCGCAACCCCGTCCACTTTCGTTTCCATCATGTTCAGATGGTGAACGTCGAACCGAACCTGAAAGGAAGAGATCGCAGTCTGGCCTGTGTTCATCACTAGTGATGAGAAGGAAACTTCGGATGTGTCGTTTGACAGTGCGGTCACAACTATGTCTGTACTGCTGAGGACTATCGCTTCAGGATGGTCTTGTCCTTGAACACCAGCAGCGAACTGACCAGAAATACCACCGACCACCAATAGTGCCGCTATAAGGCGTGCCGCCATCATGTAGTTCTTGATGGTAGACTTCATGGTGTGATTCACCGCTGCACTGGTATCTAAGAACACTGTGGTATGTAAGAAAAAGGAGCTGGGAGGTGTTGTTCCTCCCAGTCGATTCATGCTCGTCGCTTCGATGCTATGACCACTACGATGGCAACAGCGGCAACCGCTCCTACACCCAGTAGGAGTACATTGGACAGCCATGGGGTTCCAGAGTCAACTGGTGAGTGTCCCTCGTACACACCCATTGAAGGATCGTGCACTAGTGACCCGCCATCAAAGTTAGGGTACGCGAAGAACAGCAAGAGTGCCTCACCATTTGTCCAGAAGGATGCACCCACGTCGACGGCAATCTCTGAGCCATTGTTCAGGGTCATTACAGCCTTGTCTACCCATCGATAGAATCCACGAGTCACGTTCGTCGAACCGTCGACTAGTGACAGACCCTGACTGTCGTCATCCTCAACGTCGTGGAACTTCTCACCAACCTCAGTTCCGTTTCCGGAGTCGTCCTCGGACTCGATCTCTTCCTCGATGTCATCCTCGTGGAGCCTGAACCGGTAGTTGTATTCGCTGCTAGAGGCCACATCCTCTCTGATGTAGTTGAGTATAGCTATCTTGGATGCACCAGACTGGAATGGGAAGTTGCCTATCTCGATGTCCACTTTCAGCTCGACACCACCAAAGACTGTGTAATTGGCCTTGACACCCTCATCATCAGTGACGTTACCAGTGTAGTCCTTCATGTAGATGTGAGCGTAGAACTGAAGGGTCATGTCTTGGAACCTTGTGAAGTTGCCTTGATGCTCATCCTCGTCATCAGCAAGACTCAGCGATTCATTGTCATCTTCGCCAGGTCCCTCATAACCGGGCATCCAGTCCTCGAACCAATCATCGTCCCAGCCATCCTGTTTCAGTCCACCCTTGGTGTATGAAGCATAGACCTCTTCATTCTGGCCCAGTTGGTTCTTCACAACACCAGTCTGTAGAGTCCACTCGAACGCCTCTAGCGGTACGAACCCCAGTGTTTCATTGGGTTGATAGACGCCATCGCCGTTGAGATCATCAAACTCAACGATCATCTTGTAGCTCACCATGAAGCGTCCTCTCGAACCATTGCCATCTGCAGTATACCAGAACTGATACGTAGGCGTTTCGGGGTCCAGTTTCACAGTCATGATGTCGGTCTGAATCCAAGCCGTGCCGTCAGAATCTCTTTCCTCATGAGGTTCATCTTCGGATTCATCGTCGTCCGTGGTCGTGGTGGTTTCGTCGTCCTCTGTGATCGTAGTCGTTGTAGTGTCATCGTCATCGGTGCCACGTGCCGGGCTATCGGCTCGGGCCGTGACAAACGAAGCTGACGTGACCAAGAGGAGAACCGCCCCCAGTACGAGGGCACTTCTGATCATATCGGTGGTTCGCATTTGATTCACCTGGAATCCTCCCTTCCTGAGTATTAATAACGAAAATGGAAAAGACCGACTGAAACAACACCTATTATTCCCCCATATGGGGCAAGACACTTGATGAGAGTTCAAAAGAGTTCAGTCGGTGTTCCTAGCCCTTATCGTTCGTATCGGCATCAATGGAGTCTTCGAGGTGAATGAAACCTAGCATGTCCTGCTCCATACCTGACAGACTATCGTGCCTTCTAACCTGAAATCATCGCAGCGCCTCACATGGCGGCCATTCCACTAGCGATTTCCGGTCCCGGGGAATGGGTCTTCATAGCGTACTGCGGGTCTGCACTCCAGTCTATCGGTTCATGAACCGTGAGTCCACGCGGTTTCTTGAGTCAAGTCGAATGCCCTCCATCTCAAGGAGCTTCCTTTTCATCTCAAGGCCGCCCTGGAACCCACCTAGCGAGCCATCGGATCTGACTGCTCGATGACAGGGAACCACGATTGGGAATGGGTTTCTTGCCAGTGCAGTACCCACAGCTCTCACAGCTCTTGTGCCAATCCTCTTGGCCACCCAAGAGTATGATGCGACTGTTCCCCTCGGTATCTTTCTCTCTGCCCGGAGTACATCAAGCTGGAAAGAATAACATACGGATGTGTCAACCAGCTCAAAAGGAATCAATATACTATCGCCTCGGAGAAACTGCTGAACGAGTGAACACAGCTCGGGAAGAGCACTCTTCATCTCAGATGAACCGGGAAACAGATGTCTGATGCTTTGCTCGATAGACTGCCGAGAGCCCGGAAGATAAACTCTGACTGCCTTAGGTTCTACGTCCTGTTCATTGAAGACGACTCCTGAGTGTCCCATCTCAGTAAGGAAAAGAGCATACCTCATGCGGGATTACCCCAGAGTTTCTCCTTTCGGCCCCCTACATGTAGAACACCCACACGTAGATTATCATGAAGAGAACAGCGGCGACCGCCGACAGGAGTAGTTGCCATGGGCGGACTTTCGTCGTTGATTCCAAGACTCTTGTATACTTGAATCGGTTGAAGACGATATAGGCGATTGGAAGCGTGACAATCGTTGCTGCGATCTGATCCACAATCCAATGCTGGCGAACAAGGAGAGTAGAAATCATGATTGCGATGGCAATCGGCCATGAAAGGTAACCATACTGCTTCTTTGCCCTCCAGAGAGAAAACGCAGCAAGAAGAGAGGTCGACCCATGAAGACTCGGAAAACAGTTGACTTGCACGTCGTGCGCATAGAGTGACTGTATCTGGAGCGAGAAGAAGTCCGTACCAGAAACCACGCGTTCGGGCCCAAGGACTGGAAAGACTAAGTAGATGGCATATGCGACAACGTTGACAAGGACGTATGCCAACACCATCGCATTGCGATACTCTCTATGAACAAATGCAAAGTAGAAGTAGCTGAAGAAGATGAACGAGTAGAAAACATACCAGTAGATGATGATAGCTGGTGGTACCAAAGGAATAGAGAGGTCAAGCGCCGTTGCCAGTGTGACTGGGGTATGCAGCAGAATCGATAGGGCCGCGACAGGATCGTAGAGCATCGAAACACCAAATATGATGAGGATGCTCACTACGCCATAGATAACCCAATTATCGCTCTTGATTTCCGATGTGCTCATAGCGAATTTCCAAGAGACCCGAGGCTCAAATGCCTTTCCTCTTTTGGTTTCCGTTATTGCCAGTGAGAAAGACTGAATAATAAAGACCGCCTTGGCAGACCCGCGCTACTTCTAGGCAAGGGACACATATGACTCAAAGTGGTCAAGTCAGGATGAAGCGTGACTACCTGCTCTGTAGCGGATGCAGGAGATGCGAGATAGCCTGTTCGCTGTTCCATGACAAGCGTATCTGGCCTGAAGCATCAAGAGTCCGCGTCTTCATGTTCATTCCGGGTGTCGAGATACCCCATCTCTGTTTCCAGTGCGACAACCCCAAGTGCGTTGAGGCATGTCCCGAGGGGGCTCTGTCAGTGGATGGACAGACCGGAGCAATCATAGTGGACAACGGGCTATGCACTGCATGCGGCTCGTGCATTGATGCCTGCCCAGGCCACGTTCCGCACCTTCACCCTGATGGAAGTCGTATCGTGATATGTGATCTATGCGGCGGGGACCCAGAGTGTGTCAAGGTGTGTACGGACGGGAAGTGGGATGCACTCACGCTTTTACAGCATGATGAGGTGCACCCGAAGGAACAGCAACCAGAAACACCTCAAGAACTGACACATCGGACAGGTATGCTCATCCTTGGGGAACGAACGCTGAAGGAGGTCTGGGACGAATGAGAGGATATGCTGGCAAGTACCTAGACATAGATCTTTCTTCTCGTGAGATCAAAGAGAGAAGCTTCCCAGATCGTTTGCTAAGGGACTATGTTGGCGGCCGAGGCCTAGCCACAAGGATACTCTGGAACAGACTGGGAAAGAGATGGGAGGAAGTAGACCCGCTAGGCCCTGAGAACATCCTGCTGATGCTTACGGGGCCTCTGACAGGTTACTTCCCAGGTACGAAGATTTGCGTTTCCGGGAAGTCGCCCCAGTGTAATGGTGTTGTTGGCTCAACTATTGCAGGTGAGTTTGGCGCAGATCTGAAGTGTGCGGGCTGTGACGGGCTCATAATCAGCGGACGGGCAGAGAAACCATGTTACATAATGGTCCTCGACGACCAAGTCGAGATCAAAGACGCCTCACCCATCTGGGGCAGACAGGCAAGGGAAACCTTCCGTTATCTGAACAAGAGGTCAATCGACGAGATTAAAGCGAAGCGACCAACGTACGGGGAAGTAAAGGACCCTTCAATACTCTACATAGGACCCGCGGGAGAAAACGCGACTAGAGTGGCAGTGGTGCTAGCCAAATACTCTCATGCCGCTGGCTATGGCGGATATGGTGGGGTGATGGGCTCCAAGAATCTCAAGGCAGTTGTTGCAAAGGGCTTCGGGCCCCTTCCGGAGGTAGACGACCCGGAGTCAATGGCCGCAATGCACAAGAGCATGTCAGCGAAGGCGTATGAGAGAGAGCAGTGGAGACGGTGGGGGACCGGAGGCGGTGGGTACTACTTCGGTGCTGGGAGCAGTTCAGAACCGATAAGGAACTGGCAGGAAGAATGGCATGATAATGAGGCCTACAGCGGAGATGAGTTTGACAAGTTCTGGGTGAAGAAGTACTGGGGCGACTTTGGTTGTCCTGTGACCTGTCTCAAGCTGGCTGTACTGAGAAGTGGGAAATACGATGGGACAATCTGTGACAACCCGGACTACGAACTGCAGGCTTTTGAAGGAACGAACCTAGGCATCTTCGATCCCGAAACGAACATTCACTTTGCCCAACTCATCAACGAGGCAGGTCTCTGTGGTATCCAAGGCGGGGCGGTCCTCGGTCTTGCAGGGGAGCTCTATCAGAGAGGGATCCTAACAAGTGACGACCTTCAAGGCATAGATCTCAGGTGGGGCAACGTGGAAGCGTTCGAAAGATTGCTGCGCCTAGTAGTCAAACGTGAGGCGATTGGTGATGTCTTGGCGCAGGGGGTCTATCGAGCTGCGCGGGAGATTGGCAGGAGGAAGGGAGTCGATCTTACGAACTATGTCGTACAAGAGAAAGGCATGGCAATCGGGGGTCATGGTATCCGGAGTGGAAAGGACTACATATCGAATCCTATCGGATTCGCCTGCTCAACACAAGGAGGCGACCACGGTTCTGCAGCTCGCTTTCCGCCGGTGGGTGACTTCGGGGAGCTGTCCGCTATTCTGCATGATTCCGCAGTCTACTGTGCATTCGCCAAGAGCGTTGACAATGACGAGATATTTCAGTTCTATACAGCCATCACGGGATGGGAACAGACCTCCGAAGAGTGGTACAACAAGAAGGCCCTGAGAATACTTCAGCTACAAAGAGCAATGCTCTTGCTTGGGGGCCCTGATGTCAATTGGAAGCCCAAGATCGATGACGACAACCCGCCAAGATTCTGGGAACCTCTGCCGTCCGGGCCTTATGCCGGCAAGACCCTGAACAGGGTGTCCTTCGAAAGGACACGGGCAAGGTACTATCGCGCTGTGGGCTGGGATAAGAACGGTGTGCCAACTCCAGAAACACTCACCTCACTCGGTCTGCACAGCGTAGACTCCAAGCTAAAAGAAGCAGGTTTTAGAAAATGAAACGAGAGGGCCTCAAGAGCCCTCTCCGACTGTAATCTACAGAGAATTTAGCGTTTTCTCGCAACGGCGGCCAAGGCAACAACCCCAATCACAACGGCTGCCACAACTATGATTCCGCCACCACCGGTCTGGCTGGTGATAACGTTGGTGTATGCAACATAGACGGGGTCTTGCTGCACCCGCAGTCCGTTCCATTCAGGGAAAGTCACCGCGTACCACCACTGGCTGTTGTGAAATGCAGTTCCGACATGATTGACCATGTCCTGAACGCTAGAGTAGGTCGTTCGCAGCTGGGCAGAAAGGCCGTAGGCCATGTGTGCAAATAGGAATGCAGAGAGTGGAGCCTGCCATGCAATCAGGAGGAAGTCGCTTCCCCTAGCTCCTAGAAGACAGTTCAGAGCGACGTAGTTGTCGCCTATGAGGTCCCATGGGTCTGTGGATTCGTTATAGAGAGCATAGTTCCTTCCGAGGCCTATGTCAAATGCACGTTCGCTGTCATTTCCAACCCTGATTGTTATGTTATCAGGCAGCGGAGTCGTTGCAGTAGGCGGCACTATTCGATTACCGTCTGAACTCCTCGTAACGTTGTACTTGCTGGTAAACACGGCTAGGTAGTGGACTGCGCTTATCTCCATCGAGGGCAGAATGATCGCTGATGGGTCTACCTCGATGTTCAATACACGCGCACGAGTCACCTGGCCAATTGTGTAGAGCGTTTCCGTACTGATAGCGCCATCTGCAGCTATCGTGATGTCATACTGGATGACTATCTCACTGAAGAGGACAGTCACAAGTGGAAGTAAGAGCGAAAGCCAGAAACCGCCTTGTGCAGAAACAACTCTTGCGGTCATGTTCGTGTATCGCATCCCAAAGCGGTAATGGTTTGGTCCCACGAGAGTTGCCGGAATGGGTTCGACCTTCGCAGTCACGTCGGTCCATGGGCTGTTGGAGGTAACAGGAACTATGTACCACGCGTTTTCATTGCCGACATCAGGGAGATCGTTTGAGCCGTAGCTCTCGTTGTGTACAAGCAAGAATGCGAAGATTGCACCAATGAAGACCTCCTTGTTCTCCGGAGTCTTGTAGTGCATTCCAAAGAGCTGATACGGCAGTACGATTCTCTGACCATCTGTTGTGTTGATCTCGTTGAATGCTATCAGGAACGCCTGAAACTCACCAACATGTACGAAGGATGTGGTGAGACTTGCATTTGTTCCATCTGCACCCTTTACTATGATTGAGCTGTTTGTCCAGTACTCCTCGCTGAAGGTGTGACCAAAGACTTGCGCTTCGTCGCCGGGGGCATATGCCACGACGAACGGCGCGACAGACATTGGTGCCAACAGAACAGCTAGGAGCAATGCTGGAGTTATATTACGCTTGAATGCGTGCATGTGTAATAATCAGTATTCAAATATAATAAAGCATAGTGGATGTATCGTATAGGCGAATCATCCTTCTCCAGTGGTTTCGTCGTTCATACCGGAACCGATTGAGTCTGTCGCTATATCAGCAGCTTCCAGAAGCGACAGCATGAGTCAGGAACCTGAGCGCTCTTCGTTTCCATTAATGATGCTGATGCACATCGATGAATCGGCGATTGTCACAGACATTCAATCCGGAGTATGTGAGGATTTAAGTGGCGGAAGAACGTTTCCCCGGTTTCGTGTACTACAAATGAACAAACCATTCTATGTGAGACTGTCATCAGGTGTCTTGGTAATTCACGGCTCTATTGAACTATTGGCATTATCAATGCTTGTTCTCCCACCTGAACTCATTCCAATATCTCTGTCAGGCGACTTTGTGTTCTGGTCGTTGATTGGAGGGATGTATGGTGTCCTCAGAATAGTATCCGCCTATACGATTGTCAAAAGGAGAAGGAACGGGATCGTCTTTGGGATTCTTCTGTCAATAGTGACAGTCGCAGGCGCCCCGAACATCCAGCCCTTTGGCTTGATGGACTTGCCATTGTCCGCAATAGTCCTCTGGGCGCTACTGACACTCTGGTTCGGCGGCGAGAAAATAGAGTAGGAGGAAGTCGTCTATCATGATCTGGTCTGCGGTTTCACTGCCGCACCACATTCGTTGACGCCTCTGCCGCGCAGTCACTCCCGTCCACCGCCATGGCTTGCTCTTTATAGGAGAAGAATGCAGGGTCTGTTCGTGTGATATGATGGGGAAACACAGTCAGGAACACCTAACGGGAGAAATGCCGAAGTGCCACCTCTACCAAGGAACGCTGTTCATAGTCTTCATCACGGTCTGGTCTCTTGACTCTTTCGTCTTCAGGCTAACAACTCTCACGCCCAACATCGTGCTGATTTGGATGAGCGTTCTCTGTGCAATCATTGTCATGATCTTCGCACTGCAACTCATGAACGCCTCGCACAAAGTGCTCTTCGAGAGTAGCGATATGGGACTCTTTACTACCGGTGCTTTCTCCCGTGTGAGGCACCCGCTGTACCTAGGCACATGCCTCGTGTACTTGTCGCTCGCGATAGGGACCTTGTCATTGCTTTCCATAGTGCTATGGGTCGTAGTCTTCTTAGTCTATGACGCGATAGCGAGCTATGAAGAGAGGCTGCTTGAATCCAAGTTCGGAGCAGAGTATGCAGACTACAGGGCAAGAGTCCGAAAGTGGATACCAATCAGAAAGCGACAAATGAAGCAGGTTGGCACCATCTGAAAGATCCTCTGGCAAGCTAGGCGCCGCTAGGACCTCTCCGTACCACTAGACACACAAGACCACCCAGCTGGGCGATACGTGCCCCACTCTTGTCGTCCTCGGGAAAAACGCGAACCTTCACCCCTGCGTTACGAGCAAGATCCGTGATTCGCTGTAGCCGAGGACTGCTCTTCTGTGCGGCCCAGAACTTCTCAGTCATGAGTATGTGTTCAGGGACTCCGACAGAAAGGGGACCAGCCTTGGAAAATGCCCTGAAGAACCGGTCTATCTCCTCAAGCGAGTAGAGGACAGTGAAACGTCCAGTGTCATCAGCCAGTCTTGCATCGAGCAATTGGATCATGCTGTCCGATTCCTGCTCGATGACATTCGCGGCGACCGTCTGAAACGCCTGCGTCTTGACTAGGGTCCTAGCGGCATTGGCGGTGCTTGCGTCAGCAGTGATGCTCTCCATTCTAATGGAACGTACAAGATAGGCGTGATGCTTGCGTACATGAGCGACGAAGCTATCGGCTAGTGCGGTGCCGTTTCCAGAACTGGCAACTATGAGACTGCCCACGCCACCCGAGAATACGGGCTTCAGAGCGGCAATGATGGCGTTGAAGAAGTTGTAGCGGTCGCCATCGCTGCCACCGTCGCGATCTCTGGGCCAGTCAATTGATGCCTGTTGTTTGATGGATTGGCTGTGCACGACCCAAAGGACTGCGCGATGGCTATCCAATCCCACCAGTGCAGTGACAGCATATCCTCGCCGTGGACGCCCAAGACCACGGCTCCTACTTCGTCCGGGCATGACACTCTCACAACCTCGCCTGAGGAAACAGACAAGACCTCATGTTCCCGGTTTCCCTGAGGACTGCCTAACAATAGCCCATACTCGGCCGACTTGTCCGTCCTTCAGCCGAACCTTTATGCCGCGAGGATGGACGGAGGAGTTCGTAAGAATATCCTTGACGACGCCCCGGGTCAGCTTGCCTGTCGCTTGGTCCTTCTTGAGAATCACATCGACTACAAGACCCGGGTGGATGTTCTCCCGATGTGTTCCTGCATTATCGGTTTCTGTGTTCATCTTGGCTCAGGGAAATCAACGTGTGGTTGTTAAACGTGTGCACTCGACCACCTCACAGAACTCTCTCACACCAACATCACGGAAGGCTCTGGGTATCCGATTAGTGTCCTCTCACCTTCCTCAAGCGGATTTGCCAGATTGCGTAGGCAACTATCGCAGCGATGATGCTGGCACTGAGGACAATGACCTCAACACGGCCCTCGAACAGTGATGGAGAAGATACCTCAATCGTGATCTGTGCAGTGCCAACACCTCCATCGTCATCCGTGACTGTAACATTCACCTTGTACAGCTTGGGTTCCGAGGAAAAGAATCGTCCTTCAGGGCCGCCGAAGGTCACAAGGGGGTTCCTCACTGTGCTCGTTTCGGGAGTGGCTCCTGAGCCAAACTCCCAAGCATATGTGAAGGTGTCTTCTCCCGGATCCCCGTCATCGACACTCAAACCTACGGTGTCGCCCCCTTCGAGGGAGGTGTCTGCGTTGATTGTGGGAGATGGCTCTACATTCATAACCGTAATGTGACGTGACTCCACCTCGCTCAGGTATTCGCCATCCAAAGCCTGTACGCGGAGAAAGCCGTCGAAATCATCGGGGTATGCGTGAACTGCATTCCCAGAGAGCCAAGTTGTGTCCCAAGTCCCATCTCCATCGAAGTCCCACCTGAATGTAAGTGATTGACTCTCGGGGTCATAGAAACCGAAGTCGGAATCATCGAAGGCATGCTCTTGGCCTTCATCCAGTGTGAGCGGCGGAGGAATATAGAGCGTCCAAGGCGGCCTGTTTGTCAGCCCTCCTATCCTCAGTGAGGGGTCTCCGAAGAGTAGGAACTTCATTGGCTGATGATAACCAGCCAGAGTGAACCAATTACCTCCAGCCACCAAAGACGTTTCGCCCCTCCCAATTGGTCCTAGAGTGTCTTTATCTTCATCACAGTACCTAGTGGCCATCTGAGCCCACATTTCGCCTAGAGTGCACCCTTGCGCATATGACTGGTAGAAGAATGTGTCCAGGTATTTGGACCATACCTGTGCACCAGTGACACAGCCGATGTAGCCAATCGCCCCTTTCTGGAAATAGTAATTAAGCAGAACCTCTGCCATAGAGTCAATATAGTCGATCTGAAGACAGTCAGGGGGAGGCAGCGTGGGGTTGCCGACCACAGGCCACAATTCGCCTGCATAGATTCCGGTGTGACTTGTGCCGTATATGTCGACATAGGGTTCGTAAGGAGGCTCGTAGCAGAACTTCCCGGTCCCACACCCCGTGCTAAAGACAATCGGCATGAGCTCCTGTGGAGTTGTAATAGAGAAAGGTGACCATGCATAGAAACAGCTATCCCAACACTGGAAGTTGCCATGACCACCATAGTTCACGAAACAGAGCCCAGAGTGGAACTTGTCCAGAATTGCACTCTCTGTGGGAGAGCCGTTCGTCAGACTCGCAGCCAAGTCGTTGATGACCGGATCATAGTAACGTGTGATGTCGAATCCGGCCGGGTTGAGAACTGTCTCTGCAATGGTTTCCGACGCCCCAAGGAACTCCTCATCAAGACTGTCATCGGGGCTGTTCGGGACTATTAGCAGCGCATCGTTTCCTCCATCTTTGGCGGCTCCGTTCCACTCGTAGTCAATCACACGATCCACATATACCTGCACTTCGCCAGCATCGGAAGCGGGTATTCTTCCCACAGCAAGGTCAGGAACCATGTCCAAGTGATCGACATTGATGAAATGGTCAGTGAACCATTCTCCGTAAAGCTCGCCATAGATATGATCGTCATCATAATCCCAAGATGAGAACTGTCCGGACTCGTCGTGCACATCAGCATAGTAGAGATCACACGCATAGTATGCTCCATATCCCCAGTTCATGGACGAGTCATTCTGTTCTCGGTCGGTCATGACATAACGGACTGGGAAGTGGTCCACATCACCCACCAGCAAGACATAGTCAGCATGTCCTGCTGCATGCCTCGCATAGATGCCGAGCTTGATATCCTCGGCTTCATCCCAACCTAGGAAATAGTCAGTGAAGTACTGCCAACTCCTCAGCTCCACGTTGTAGCCTGTGCGTTCCTTCCAGTCCACGAGAGGCGCTAGTGTTGACTCGAAATCCTCGTGTGTGATGATCAATAACCAAGGTTTGGCAGACTCACTGGATTCCACAATCCGCGCACCATTCGAAAGAGCAGCCGGTACCGTTTCATCGATGCACCAACCAGAACGAATGGTGGGTGAGCATAATGTCATGGGAACTTGAATGCCAGAAATCGTGACAACAAGAATTGTGACTACACAGAGAGAGGAAAGCTCACGCAAACTTCAATCGCCCTCCTATGCAAACATCTTGGACCATTCCCTCACTTATGTATAAGCGTTATGAGACACAGAGAGCATTCGGCGCTGTGCCTATCTCTCACCATTCCTCAGAGGATTGATGGGTGGCGAAATGGACGTTCTGTTTCTACTAACGACATCAGATACATGTGCCAGTTGATGCTCGCCACATACTCGAAGAACTGGCTCAGAAGCATCAGAAGCTGATTCGGGCTGGCAGGAGAACTATGTCAGACCGAGCATACACCACTCTTACCTGAACAATCTAGCGGAACCTGAGGATTATCGATTCCCCATTCGCACATGACTACACGCTTCTCATGACGCGTCCTCCACGCGGTACGAAAACGATTACACATTGGAGGGTTTATAGACCCGAAGGACATGCAGCAACTACAGCCCGCGTTGACCTCGTAGCGGGATTGATGATGTCAGGTGAGAGATTGTGG
>PRDI01000123.1 GCA_003345595.1 Candidatus Thorarchaeota archaeon
ATCTGGGAACTCGCGGAATTCGAAGCACAGGGCGGAGAGCTTTAATCATGTGAAGTGGCGAGGAGGGTATTCTCGCCGTGCCAGGGTTTCAATAGTCCTATTGAGTAGCCGTCTGACGGTGTGTCATGTATTGAGTTCAAGAACGGGTATCTGACACGATGCCTTGACGGCACGGACGCATGCTTCAGCTGCACCAAGTAGAGGATCAGCACTCCGACAATTACTGCCAGCGATCCAATGAACACAATCGACCCAACCTGTGAAATAAAGCTGGGAAATCCCTGCTCTATGTTCCCATCGGCAGTGGTCTGGTTACGAGCACTAGGAGCCGGGTCAACGACTCTGCATCTATAGAAGTAGTATGGATTGTAGGTTTGCTCGCAGAACTGACCTTGAACATACTCAGACACGTTGAACGGTCCCGAAGTCACCATCTCTTGAGCAGGTGGTTGTACGCCTGATATGTTCCAGTTAGCTGCACCAATCGACTCAAAGACGTGCTCAGGAATTATTGGCATGTAACCGATGGTGTGCAGATGCCAGTATGATTCAGTCGCGAACTCGACGACCAGTTGGTACTTGTTTGGGGCATACGCTGCAGTCAAGTCGGCCAAGTCTGCTCCGTACGGGTTGCCCGGAGCCTCTCGGTAGAAATTGATTGTGAACGAAACGTCTTCAGCCGTTAGGTTGAATCGATCGGTCCAGCTAGCGTTTCGGATCAGATTGAATACGAATCGAGTGTGGCCTTCAGGCACATCTGGGTTGTCACTGTGCGTTTCCGTGAAATACGACTCAGCCAGCCACATCATGTCCCGACCACCGGGGTCACGCTTGATAAGGCTGTCATACAGCTGGTCCAGCACGTTCATCGTATATCGGGAACCGGTGGCCATGAAGTTGAACGTATCAATGTCCATTGAATTGCTCAAGCGAAAGGTCGCACCAAATGGGCCTCCTAGAGATATCTTCAGATGCACCTTGAACTTCGTCCACCAACCGGGGATGCCATCATCGACCTCGTTGACTTGACCCTCGAACCTGTCAGTTCGATATGCAGACAGGAAGACGTTCTCATAGAGGACTATCACGGGGCATTGGTAAAGCAGTATCTTCTGCATCTCGGTTGCGGCTTCGTAGACCTCGTCGTAGTCTGTAGAGTGAAGCAGCTGATCTCTCCAAGAGTCGTATGAAGCATTTTCAAACTGCGGGAGGTTCCAGTATCTCTCCCCGGCGTAGCTGGACCAGTACTCATACGCAAGCCAGTCTACGTCCATAGTGGTGAAGCGTGTATGTAAGAACATCATGTCGTAGTCTATGTCACAGCATTCCCATGACGGCCAGTCGAAGAAGGGACCTAGGGAGGACGCGTTGAGGTGCAACCCTCGAAGCCCCTCGAGGAATACCTGTCGGACTTCCTCGAAAATGCTAGCGAATACTGTCGTTCCCACAACGACATCGAAATTGCTGCCGTCTGGTGCCTCCCGAAAGCCGTCGCTGTCGGTATCTAGGAATCCCATTTCATCAAGTAGCTGATTCCCGAGTGGCACATTCGCTTTGTAATATGTGTAGGGCGAATTGCCTTCGATGGAGAATGGGTTCGCTCTTGGGATGACAGAATCTAGGGGAACAGAAAGCCCGTCCCATACTTCGCGAGAAATTCTCTCTTTATCTACCCCAAAAGCTACTGCCCTTCTGAAGCCAGTGATGTTGAACGGGTATCTCCCTGTGTTTATGGCTACATAGCCATACGAGTTCATGAATGTCTCTGTTACCTCGATATCCTCTGCCTCCATCAGGCGGGAAAGATAAGTCGGACTGACTGAGTCGCCGATGGCGTCGATTTCGTCATTGAGCAGTGCAAAGACTTGCTCGTCGCTGTTGGGGATAACTTTGAAAATGAGCTTGTTGATGTACGGCCCAAGCTTGGTGCTCTCAGGCAGAGATTCAACGCACGGTGCGGGCACTGCCTCTAGGCTGACCAAGAGCACAGCCACTGCCAACGCTGCAACTACACAGCGTCTAATCCCGAAGCTCTGAGCCAACGATAACATCCCGAATGCCCTTCAGTACGCTCACCATTGGCTACAGGTCAAATAAAGAGATATTGTGCCAAGAAGCACACATGTGATAAGGAAGGAGATAGAAACGCCCGTTGAACTCAGTCAAGTGGGCATCCGCCTGAACGTCACTGCGAACAGTGAGCCGGCCACTTAACCTAGGAGCCAGAAAAACAGGAAAGGAATCAGCGAAACAGCTATGCAGCACAACACTAGGCCTACTGCGGCACAAGCATTGCACTCAGGCTGAGGCTCTGTGCTGAATCCTCCTGCACCGCCAGCGCTGGGCCGCATACCTGGAAACGGCCCGGCCGCGCCTGACTGACGCTCCTCATCTGAGAGCGAGAAGGTACCGAACCCAGGGATGTACTCAAAAACCCCGCGGCAGTTTGGGCACCTCATTCTGATCGACTGGTCATACTCTCCTGAGGGTTGAGAACTGATTGGTGCACCACAGTAAGGACAGGTGGGTTGGTCAGACACTGTGTTTCACTCCTCGCCATACTCATGGCCAAATGGCGAATGAACTGTGATACATGAATGCATTTGCCGTTATATGCATTCGGCATGGTGTATTCATAGGCAGTACTCTTATACCTGTGGACCACTCGGCCGTAGTCATGTCGACTGCTGAAGGGAGCAAGAAGCCCGTGACCACTTTCATGGTAGGTTTCCTAGGCCCGCTTGTTGCCATTGTGTGCATTCTGATAGCTATCTTCATTTCACCATGGTTCTCATGGTCAGACAACGCGCTGAGTGACCTTGGCAACTATAACAATGGCATAGCTGCGGCTGTCGTGTTCAATGTGGGACTCATTGTCACAGCCGTCTTGATGCTGTACTTCACCGTGACTCTTCTGAGGGCGCTGAAGGACTGGCCAACAAGAATCGGTTTGATCATTCTGGTGGTTTCCCTCGGCTTCCTTGCCAGCATCGGAGTGCTCTCCGAAAACTTCGGTAGTCTGCACTTCTACGTTTCAGCCGGATTCTTCCTCCCCTTCCCCTTTGCAATGTGGATTATTGCCATCTCTTGGCTCAGGTACAGGAAACTCTGGTGGTTCTGTCTGGTCTCCTTCCTGCTGCCCTTCGTGTCGCTCTACATGTGGACTTCCTACTTCGGAGGTACCCTGCCTTGGACTGGGGTCGCGATACCGGAAATCGTGACTTCGGTCACGGCGATTGGCTGGATATGGGTCATCAATCTTCTGCATAAGTGGGGATTGCTGAAGCAAATAACCAGACAATAGCTGACCCCGAGAGTGAGCGCTATCGAGTAGCGCCTAAAATGAGATCCCGCAGTGATGCTTGGAGTGGGATAGT
Organism: Candidatus Thorarchaeota archaeon; assembly: GCA_003345595.1. Lineage (GTDB taxonomy): Archaea > Asgardarchaeota > Thorarchaeia > Thorarchaeales > Thorarchaeaceae > OWC5. Next base: position 3,378 of record PRDI01000123.1, read on the forward strand.
GTCCCACTCCTCAACATCGGGTGATTCTATATTAGCTGGTCAAGCAACTGCAGCAGCTCAACGACTTCAAGGTCTGAGCCGGGCAGCTTCTTGTGTGACAGTGCTTCCTCTTCTTTCAAAGCTTTGATGCCATCGCTCAGGTTGGTCACACAGAATGGACACGATGTCAGAAGGACTTGTGCTCCAGTCGAGGCCGCCTCCTTCAGGCGCTCCTTTGCTGTCGCCAACGCCATATCTGGAAACTGTGCTTTCACGCCTCCGCCTGCACCGCAGCAGAAGCTGTCGCCCTTGACTCGATACATCTCCTTGAGCTGTAGAGCCGGTATTGCCTTCATGACCTCCCGCGGCAACTCGAACCAGGCTTCCTTTGCCTTCTCCGCTGTCCGGGCATCTGTGAGCCAGTTGTTGGAGCGGCTCAGAATATCCTTCTCAATCGCAATGCCCACATGTCGGATGCTGTGGCATGGATCATGCCATGTGACTGTCTTGCTGTATGGTTTCGTGATCTTGAGCTTGCCTGACCTGATATTGTCACGCACGAGCTCCATCGTGTGCTGGACCTTGAATGGTAGCGGCTTGCCGCTTATGCGGGGATAGTCGTTGCGAAACGTCTTGAAGCAGCCAGCACAGGAGAAGACAACTGTTTCATAGTTCTTGAACAGCTCAATGTTCTTCCTCATGACGTCCTCAAAGATTGCCTTCTGTCCAGTCCTCAGCATTGGAGACCCACAGCAGACCTCACTCGTCAACACCGTGAAGTCAATTCCCAGCTTCTTCAAGAGACTGGCAGTGTGCTTTGCGATGTGCTGCTGCCTATACGCACCTGTGCATCCCACGAAGTAGGCGACCTTCACGTCCTTCCTGTCCTTGGCACCCGCGAACCAGTCAGTACGTTTCTCACGAGGCTCATTGTAAGGATTCCTCAACAGATCGTTACCGACCATCTCGCCGAACTTCTTGTGTTTTGCCAGTGGTTCGATGCCAGCTTCAATGATGGCTGCCCTGAGAGCCTCAGTGACTGATACTGTATCTATCCGATTCTCGCATTGAGTTTCACAGTTTCCACAGGTCGTGCATGCCTCCACAACCTCAAGCAATTCCTTGCTCGGCTTGATCTCGTTGTTAAGGAAAGCACGGGCAATCCACTGCTTGCCGGAGTTGAAGTAGCCCTCCCAACCATAGTAAAGACCAGCAGGACAACCCTGGATCATTCCAGTGTACTCCTCAGTCTGACCCTCTCGGTCTGGTTCGCCTGAGTAGGCATACTGACAAGCGCGGCAGTGTATGCAGCGCGCGTTGATCATTCGTAGGTCTTCAAGAGTTGATGTCATGACAATCCTTTCTCCGTTCCATATTCAATGCATTTAAGCTTCGTTTTGTGGCCGCATCAACCTCATTTCTTGACCTGCGGCTTGGTCGGCTTGCTGACCTTGCTCTCACTGGCCTTTGGTTCCCCGCAGGGATTGGGCAACTTGGTGACCGCTTCCCACGGGATGGCTAGTCTACCCGGATGCAATATCAGATTCGGATCCAAGACCTTTCTGAACTTCACCAGCATCTTGTAGTAGTCTTTCGCCAGACTGAAGGTTTCAGGAGCGTGTACAAATGGGTCGGGTCTGTAGTTCAACCAACCTTGCTTCAGGAATGACTTGGTAGTTTCAAGATTGAACTCTCTGATCTTGTCATAGATACCGGGCTTGGTACTGTCGAAACAGACGATCGGCATGACAATAGCTTGTCGGCCATGGTCGATTGAAGCAACCCACATCGTCGGTGGAAAACCGTACTCCTCCATCTTCGCACAGTACTGCTCCATCATATTCGCGCTCTCAAGCCATGGGCAGTACCATGTGATGAACAGGAAACCTGCTTCCCAGAGCGCGTACGGAATGGCAATCTTGTTCGGCTTCTTCAGGCGCGATGCTATCTGCTTGGGGTGAAGGTACTGCTGAGGGCACTTGGTGTTCGCCTTCACCTCGTAGGCCTTGTATATCTCGTCAATCTTCTTGAGCGTGAAGTCAAGCTCCTCTTGGGACCACGCCCAGATCTCATAATTCATCCAGTACTCTGACATGCCCATCTTCTTGTAGAACTCGTAGTCCAAAGGCACGTTCGTCTTGGGCCAGCGGGTCAACACAAGCTGCCAGTTGCCACCTTGGACCATCACACATCTGTCGGCAATGCCAAGTTCGTGCTTCGAGACTTCCCAAGTGGGCTTCACGATGTCCTCAAAGCTCTCACCACCGTAGGCGACTACCGTCTTAAAATGTGGGTGAGGGACTATCTTGATAGCGGCCTTGGTTATGATGCCCATTGATCCTTGCGATCCAAGGAACAGACCGTCTGGATTCGGACCGGGACCCCATCTGTAGAAAGGTTTGGCACCCGGGACAGCCCACGAACCAGTCCTGAGAACGTCACCGGTCGGAAGAACTACCTCAAGGCCCATTATCATGTCGGCCTGTGGACCATACACTCCTGTGACCAGCGAAAAACCTCTCTCAATCGCATCACCTAGGACCGTGGCCGCTGGCGGCGCTCCATCAGGTATTGGAGGTGCCCACTCAGGATACTTTGTCTTGAATATCCTCCACGCGTCACCCGATTTGAGACCAGGCTCAACGACCATTACGCGGTTCTCGACATCGACCTCGAGCCCGTTCATGCGAGTCATGTCCATGTATATTCCGCCAGGTTCGATGGCAGGGAGTGCAAACCCTCCACTCAGGCCGCCGGCAGCTGGTGTGACAGGAATGAGATGCTCGTTGGCCATCACCAGAACTCTCGAAACCTCATCTGCATTGGCGGGCCGGATTATGGCCTCTGGCAGGACAGCCTCCAGACCCATTATTCCCCTTGCCATGTAGCTATGACGCAGTGGTTCACTAGTGGTTACGTACTTCTCGCCGCATATTGCCACCAGTTTCTTCACAACGTCGTCGGTGACCTTGTTATACAATCGTTTTTCCTCCATTCTCAGCACGAGGCCGAAAGGTCGAATCGTCGTAAGCGCGCCTTCGCACGGCTGAATCCGGCATTTATCTTCATCGGCTCATCGAGCCGAGCTATACTTCAAGGACATCGATGAAACCTGCGACCGCAGTTCCTCCCAGGAAACCAGACGCATGACGTTTCTATGAGAAACGGGCAGCTGTCACAGCACCAGTTCAATCTTCGGTGGCTAATCCTGTCTATCTCTTAACGTCACGTCAATACGCCCTGTCAAACGTGCAATACATTGGGCGACTCGGAAGAGGGAGCGACAGCCAAGGAGATACGTTCCGAGGGCTCGGAAATGAACACCCCTGCAGAGTGTAGGAAGGAACAGAGAACTAGAAGAACTGATTAGAAAAAGGAAGACTGGCGGAGCCGTGGTTGCACCCGGCTCCGTCCCCATTAGTCCTTATGGAAAAGAACGCACGACTTGAAGACTTACTGAAGTCTATTTCTTGATTGCTTTCATGATCTTGTCCATGGTCTCTTGCGGAACCGGATTGAGACTATGAACACTCCTGGCATGATCGCCAATCATCTTCAACAGTTCGTCTTGAGTCTTCGCCTTGGCGGTGAAACCGCACTTCATACCAATGTCTTTGCATTTGAAGGATGGCATTTTCTTGCCTCCGTAGCATCGTTAGATGCTGTTAACCATAGTGAATCCTAAACGGCTTATTAACCCTATGTTGCGTACCAAACAGAGCCACCAGTTACAGGGGTGGTACTCAGAATACCTTGGGTTCGTCCCACTCACCGAAAATGTCCCGCCAGACATCACATATTTCGCCGATTGTGGCATATGCCTTCACTGCATTGACCACATGCGGCATGACGTTCTCAGTTCCATCCGACGCACGCCTAAGTCCTTCCAGAGCCTCCTGGACCTTCCTGTTGTCGCGCTCATTCCTTATCTTCGACGTGCGTTCGACTTGCCGCTTTTCGACCTCGGGGTCGATCTTCAGGACGGGAATTGAGACTTTCTCTCCCTCTAGGACATAGTCATTTACGCCAACTATCGTGCGACTCTTCGTTTCAATCTCACGCTGGTACCGATAGGAGGCTTCAGCAATCTCTTTCTGGAAGAAACCACGTTCGATTGCACGAATCACGCCACCCATAGAATCAACCGCGTCGAAATACTTGTAGGCCTCTTCTTCCATCTCGTTTGTAAGAGCTTCCACGTAGTAGGATCCCCCAAGCGGATCAATAGTGCTAGCGGCACCACTTTCGTAGGCAAGCACCTGTTGTGTGCGAAGAGCCACTCTCACAGCCTCTTCCGTTGGCAGACACAGTGCTTCATCCATGCTGTTCGTGTGAAGTGACTGTGTACCGCCGAGCACTGCCGCCAGTGCTTGATAGGCGGTTCTTACAATGTTCACCATTGGCTGTTGCGCGGTCAACGAACACCCGGCCGTCTGAGTGTGGAATCGCAACCATAGTGACCTAGGGTCTCTGGCTTTGAACCTCTCCTTCATCTCACGTGCCCATATCCGACGAGCGGCTCTGTACTTTGCCACCTCCTCGAAGATGTCGTTGTGCGCGTTGAAGAAGAAGGAGAGACGCGGGGCAAAGATGTCCACGTCAAGACCCGCATCCATGCCAGCCTTCACATATGTCAAGCCGTTGAGAAGTGTGAAAGCCAGTTCCTGAACTGCGGTCGAACCTGCCTCCCTGATGTGATAGCCACTGATGGAGATAGTGTTCCATCTGGGAATCTTCTCAGCGGCATATCCCATGATGTCTGTTATCAGTCTAAGTGATGGAGCGGGCGGAAAAATCCATGACTTCTGTGCCATGTATTCTTTCAGGATGTCGTTCTGGATTGTGCCACCGATCTGTTCGGAAGAAACGCCCTGCTTTTGCGCATTTACCATGTACATGGCGAGAAGGACAGATGCTGGCGCATTGATTGTCATCGATGTCGTGACCTTATCAACGGAGATGCCACTGAACAGGATTTCCATGTCTTTCAGCGAGTCAACTGCCACGCCCAGTTTGCCGACCTCGCCCATTGCCATCGGATGGTCCGAGTCGTGGCCGAATATCGTAGGCAAGTGAAAAGCGACACTTAGCCCGGTCTGGCCATTGGCTAGCAGAAACTTGTAACGCGCATTTGACTCCTCAGCAGTGCCCATTCCTGCGAACTGTCTCATGGTCCAAAGGCGTCCACGATACATCGTTGGCTGAACAGCGCGGGTGAAAGGATACTCACTAGGGAAGCCAAGGTCATGCAGGTAATCCGAGTGCGGGACGTCAAGGGGTGTATAGATCCTCTTCACGGGACGACTCGAGGTCGTCACGAATTCCTTTCTCAGTTCTGGGCTATCCTTCAGGTGCTCAGCCAGCGTTGTGGCCTCCCACACTACCTTGGCGGCTCTGAGGGCATCTAGACCAGACCTGCGAGGCTTAGCTTTGCGCTTGGGTTTTGCCTTCTCGACGACCATCGGGGGTACTCCTCACTTTGATGACACCTGAACCACTCAGGGTTCGCGATATTAGGTCTTCGATTTGCGGAACTGATTGGGAGAGCTAGATGCTAGAACTCGAATCCCCTACGAGCAGGCACCTTTCTGGAAGAGTAGTAGTGTTTTACCTCTTTCATCTCGGTCACCAGATCGGCCGCCTCAATGACCTCAGGCCTCGCATACCTGCCTGTCATAATGAGCTCGACACTCTTTGGCTTCATATGAATCAGAGCGAGTTGGTTCTCAATACTGATGAGGTTCCATTCTACTGCCACATTAATCTCATCTAGTATGAGCACGTCACACTTGTGGCCAGACAAAGCATCGCGCGCCATCGTCAGCCCCTCTTGAGCCATCTTGACATCGACGGGGTCAGGGTTCTTCTTGTCAACAAACGTGGAACGCCCGACAGGAACTATACTGAAGTTCGGAATGCACTCTACGCTTCGGAACTCACCGTAGTTCACATCAGCTCCTCCACTGCGCTCAGCCACCTTGGATTTCATAAAACAGATCATCAGGACTCTCAGACCGTGACCTGCGGCGCGGAGGCCGGCACCCAAGGCACATGTAGTCTTTCCTTTTCCATTCCCGGTGTATACCTGGACTCTGCCTGCGGTGTCTGGTCGCTTCAACGTTGACCCGCCGTTCCCTTAAGCTGCTTTACCAGCTTTGCTACTCTGAGGCCCACTTGAGTGCTGCCCTCAATCGCAAGTGGGTCCTCCTTGGAGGTTCTCCACTTCCCGTCGTCGCTCTGCATGCTGCCAGAACCGAAGGTGCCATCTCTAACAGGGTTCCCAACTGCACCAACGACAATCATTCCGTGTGCCAGAGCATATCTGTTGAGCAAGTCTACGACAGCCTCCTGTCCACCATAGCGCAGGCCCGCGTATGTTACGACTGCAAAGACTTTGTCTTTGAGCTGATTGTCTTGCATCTTCATCGGCCTAGACCTGTCCATCAGGTCCTTTAGGATTCCCGGTACAGATGTGAAATACGACGGGGCCGCTACTATGATGGCATCTGCCTGACGCATCTTCTCCTCAATCTTAGGCATATCGTCCTTCTCACTCTCAGGACACGGTTTCTTTCTCACACAGGCATCGCAGCCCGTACATCTGCGAATCTGATACTGACACAGGTCGAGCAGAGCGGTAGTCGGCTCCCTAGAACTGGCGGACAGAACAGTAGAAGCAGCTTCCAATGCTTTTGTGAGAAGAAAGCGAGTGCTGGATCTCTCACCTCTTGGAGACCCGGATATACCCAACACAAGCATGATGAATCCTCCACTTTAGACGAGTAGCCCGACCATGCCTGTGGAGTACTTCTGTGTTTCGCCTTGTCCAGCGTTATTGGTATACTCGTGGCTCAAGCCTTTCGGGTGCGTCTACGGGGCTTGCTACTTTTCGACTCGTCATCAAGCAACAGCTCGATGGAGTGCGCGATCTCGCCTGCTGCCTTGACAGCCTTCAGCCTGCTCTCATCTTTGTAGGAAGCCACGGCTACAGTAAATGAGTGAACCCTAAGGATAGAAACCTCATGGCCCTCGATGGCCACGGTGTTGGGCACTACATCGGCAACGGCCTTTATCACTCCATGCGATATCTCCGACCGGATTGCAGCCAAGTGACTGTCTGGTACGCTTCCATGAACGAGACTGCCGGCCGCGTCAAACACACCCACATAGGCAACGTTGTGGGCTTCTAGATTCGCATCTACAAGCTTCTCAATCGCTGTCGAAACCCTCTCAGACGGGGAACCAAGATTCATTGTGACATACTTGTTGACCAACGCCTCTAGTCCCTCAATCTGACCCATGTCCCCAGACCAAGACACCATCAACTCTCCATAGGCAGTCGCAAACTCCTTACCCAGCGATGTCATGCGCTTGTTCAGGTGAGCAGCGTCCTCATCATCTGACGTCAGCAAAGCGATCGCAAATGACTTGAAGAACATGTAAGCCCATTGCATGCCTTCCTGTTTCAGAGCGTATACCTGTCCTGCCGCAGTGCTCCCGCTCGAGGTGAAGAGTGTGACACACGCCCTGACTTGTGGAGGGACTGTTTCTTCTACTGAGGAGCGACCCTTGTCGTATGACCGCCCATACAGCGGCTCTCCGTTCGTCTTCACGAGGTAGGCTCGGAGTATCATAGCACCAGTCATCTGAGAAGAGGCCGGTCCATCCTGCGTCATAAGTATTCTCTATCAGTGCTCCTGGAAGCAAGACAGTGTATTTTTATGACAGGATTGAGAACAAGCGGTGGGTGTGACAGTATGCCTCGTGCGAAGAGCGACCTTCTGAAGCGGACTCGTTATGACATCTTTGCAGAGATCATCAGAGTGGTATACATCTACGGCTATTGTCCACTCACACGTGCTGCTAGGTCTACAAACATGCCTGTTGACAGGGCAAAGGACGCCATCGACTACTTGTGTGAGCGGGGGCTTCTCGAAACCGAGGATGATGAGGGTAAGCGCGTGTATAAGGTGACTGTGAGAGGAAACCAGTATCTCGAACTCTACAAGAGGATGGCAGGTATGGTGGGAATTCCCATCCCTGAACCGATTATGGGCATGTGATAGTAGGCCTCTCGACATTCCTCTCTTGCCTTTCCATTGCAGATGAATAGTGCGGCAGAGAATTGTCGGATTGGTGCATCCATCACCAGATTCGGATGGTTCCACATCATGAAAAGGACCCGGCGGTTTGCGACACTCATTCGGTCCACGTGATACAGCGCATCTTGAGTATTCATGCCCTCCTACTGATGCCAACAGTGAAACTCATATTGCCCGAGAAACCCCTCAACAGATGCCTCGACTTTAGTAAACAAGCGGACAGGTTGGCACGAACTGAGATTGAGCGAAGTTTCCCACATGGATCTGACAGAAGCCAGAAAGATCCTGCAAGAAGCGAAAGAGAAGGATGTGATCCTCCGCTTGGTTGGAGGACTGGGAATCCGGGAACATTGTACGAAGATAGCCTTCTGCGAACGAAGTCACGTTGACATAGACTTCGCTGGATTGTCGAGCCAGTCGACAAAGATCGCTAGTGTCATGGAAGGTTTCGGCTATGTAGAGAACACGAGCATGACGATGGCGACGAGTGGGAGAAGGCTGGTGTTTGAAAAACCGAGGTCCAAAGATCACATAGATGTCTTTCTTGATAGTCTCGAATTCGAACATAGAATCAAGCTGAAGGATAGGTTGGAGATCGAGGACTCAACGCTTTCCCTGAGCGACCTACTTCTCTCCAAATTGTCAATCTCAAGACTCAATGAGAAAGACATCCGAGACATCATCACTATTCTGAAGGATTTGCCGTTTGGAAACAAGGACTTGCCTGGACTCGTTAATGCTGATTACATTACGCGTCTGTGTTCTGAAGACTGGGGTCTGTATCACGATGTGTTAGACTCCATAGCCAAATGCCTCGACGCGCTTGGATCCTACGAACTGAACTCGGCCGAAACTGAACGCGTACTACAAGCTCTGAATGCTCTGAGGAATTCTCTGGTCGGCAGTAAGAAGACAATACGTTGGAGAATGAGAGCCTTGGTCGGAGAGCGAGCGCCATGGCGAAGAACTGTCGAGGAACAGAACGCCTAGACTCGAAGACATCGCAGACAAATGACCTGAATGACGCTCTTTCAGGGTGTAGCACCGTTCTATAGCGGACAAACATAGAGCCCAGAAGCCGATTCCATCCCCAGCAGTCGCCAATCGCGAGGTAACATCTTGTGACTCCATCAGGTGTGTCTGCTTTATATTACGATGATTGGCAGATTCGAACTAGAAGAAGAGGTCAAGAACGATGACCGAAGCCCAGGTTTTCAGGAACAAAGACAGAGTTGAACTTGGTACTATCCAAGGTGACGTTGAAATCCGTGACTGCAAGGTCATAGCCCCTGAGCAGGGTGAGCAGATCACGGTCACCGGGACAATCCGAATCCGAGGGGATACAGTCATCGAAGGATCATTGAAAGCATACGGTCTGCGTGCCGAGCGCTGTGACGTCGAGATACAGGGTGACTTGTCTGTTGAAACTAATGTCACCATTGACAAGGGAAGTATCGAAGTCGCAGGCTCAGCCAGTGCCAAGCAGATTCAGGCAGACGGGACCATCACCGTTGGAGGAGACTTGGTCTGTGGTTCTGGCAAGGCGGGTGGAGCAATTCGAGTGACCAAGAATGCTAAGGCGATGAGGCTCTCAGCTGGAGGCTCAGTGGCGGTCAATGGAGATGCTGAGGTCGATAGGCTGGATGCTGGCGGGTCAGTTTCTGTTGGTGGCAGGATTGATTCCAAGGAGATGGATGCCGGGGGCAGCGGCAGGTGCAACTCCGGCAAGATCTCGCGGGTGGATATCGGTGGTTCCTTCAAGGCAGAGGGCGCCGTAGAAATCGACGAGATTGACGTAGGCGGTGCGGTTTCTGTGGGGCCCGGGTCCAAAGTTGGGTCGATCGATGTGGGAGGAGCTTTCAGAGCATCTGGTGACCTCACCTTCGGGAAGATAGATGTCGGCGGCGCTGTCAGGATAGAAGGCTCCGCTCAAGGTTCTCTGATTGATGTGGGTGGCGCTGTACACGTCAATGGTTCTCTCACCCTAACTGAGAAGCTAGACGTGGGAGGAACTGCGGTAGTTGGCCAGGACCTACACTCTTCGGGCACAATCGATGTTGGTGGGACTCTCACAGCTGGCGGCAGAATTGAGTCCATTGGAATCGATGTCGGCGGCAAAATCGAGGCGAAGTACATTAGAGCTGAGGAAACGTTCAGAATCGGCAAGAGAGGTGAGGCCCGAGGAACTGTCGAGTCCAAGGACATTGTCATCAGGGAGCGCGCAAGAGTCGAGTCGCTTTACGGAGACCAGATCCGTGTGGAAGAGAGAGCCAGAGTGAAGAACATCTACGGCCGCTCAGTCTACCTTGAACGGGAGGTTGTTGTCGAGGGCGAAGTCCTGTACACAGACAGCTTTGAGGCTGAGGAACGCGCCGTTCTCAAGACCGAACCAAGAAAGGTGGACAGACTTCCTCCACCGGAGGGCATGCGATAGGACCTACGCTAGCGACCTCTCAGCAGCAAGACTCGCCGCTCACACTCAGAAGTATAGGGCCGGCCATCAAACCCACCAAACTCCTGTTCGATCACAAATCCAGACAGTTCGACAAGCAGATCTGCCTCTCTGTTGAAGATTACCGCCGCTCCCGATGCCACCTCTATCACTCGGTCAAGGTTATGCCTTCTCGTGCTGGGTTTGTGCACGGAGTACTTGACATCCACTCTCATTATCTGGTTGACGAAGTCAGTATGTATCTCTCCTCTTCTGACGACGACTCTCCCATCGGGCAGAGAAGCGGGGGGCTCTTCGAATTCCATGTGATCTGGAAGCAAAGCGCCACAGCGAAAATCGAGTATGAAGAGACCTCGGTTGGCTAGGTGCTTTCTAATGCACGCCAATGTGGATAACTGATCTCTGCTGGTCATTGCGTGTCCAAAGGAGTCAGGTATCATTATAAGCGAATATGTCTGATTGAGGGTAAAGTCTCTCATGTCGCCCTGAACCAGCCTGATTCTCTCAGTGACGCTGCGCGGCTCGTGACTCATCCTCTTTCGGAACTCTTTGAGCATGGATGGTGACATCTCAAGAGCAGTCATCTCAAACCCCTCTCGGGCTAGAGGGAGTGTTACTCGACCTGCCCCGGCTGCTATATCCAGAATTGGAGACCCCTGTCTGCGTGCATAATCGAGATAGAAAGGGATATCGTTCGTGCCTGCAAAGAGGTCGCAGAACTCTCCTACTCCTTCGTATCCGGGACCGATGGTCTCACCAGCACTCTTTGCGTTCATGTGCAAGACGTCCGGCAGGTGATGCCTGAACTAGACCGAAATACCTATCGAATCAGCTTTGACGGTATGAATCTGCCATAGTCAAGAGATTGACAGACTAGTCATTCATTGTCTAGCTCCATGGAGAAACACATCAGCTGCCAATCGAGCACCTTAAGACGCATCATGCATCATCTCCACACGTCGCAACCCCGAGACACGACAATGTTGACCCGCTTTCGTGATCAGTTGCTCACTGACCCCCGTTCCGCACCATAGACACTCCATGCAGACTCGAACGAAGCCACTTGAACAGGGCTTACACATTGGCAATTGATGGCCCGCCCACTTCTTGTTCCTATCAAAACGACTAATAATGCCTAGAGCTTGGCAGCCTTATATGATGGAGGGATAAACAGCGTGCGTACGCAGCTTCTCAGAGCAACCGGCCAGCAATCAAATTCCGTGACAGATCTCCTTGAAGATCATGATATCCGCAGAACTACGGCGGCAATTGACACGTACATCAACCGCTATCTCGATACTGACGTCGGGCAGCCTCAGGAACTGTACGATGCAGCCCATCACCTCATCAGGGCGGGCGGCAAGCGGCTACGGTCGCTGATCACGGTCCTCACGTGCGAATTGGTCGGAGGAAGTCCTGAGAAAGCCCTTCCTGTAGCGCTGGCTGCAGAGCTTCTCCAAACGGCCAGCCTGATACACGATGACATCATCGACAACGAAAGGACCAGAAGGGGGGTGCCGGCGGTACACCGGGTTTTTGGTGTCAAGATGGCCATCATTGCAGGCGATCTGCTAATATCTCAGGCAGTCCGCATACTTGGAGAACAGGGCAACCCGGAGCTGCTGGCCATAATGGGGGGCAATGGCGCCCGAATGTGTGAGGGCGAAGCGGCAGACATGTCTGTGAGTCCGGACCGCCCAGAAGCTTTCAAGAAGAAGCAGTATCTAGAGCTCGTCGAGAAGAAGACTGTGTCGTTCCTTGAAGAGTCTGCTAGAATGGGGGCAGTTGTTGGAGGCGCAACTGAGAGTCAGAAGCGTGCCTTGACCGAATATGCTAGAGCATTGGGTTTCGCCTTCCAGCTTCGAGACGACCTCCTTGACATTGATAGTAGCATGAGGACTCGAACCGGCAGAAGCAGATCAAGCCTCGAGCTAAAACGCGGCAACTACGTTCTGATCCAAGCATTGGAGATGCTAACCCAAGAAGAGAGAGCAGCTTGCCTCATATCATTGGCCGAAGGAAGGACAGGACCCGCAATGCGAGCAATCAAGGCCACAAACGCCGCAGAGCTAGTACAAGAAGCCGCGCGAGATTATGTCGAACAAGCCAAGCGCGCTCTTTCTGGGCAGCCGCCAGAATATATACGCCTGCTCGGCAAGCTCGCTGACTTCGCATTGGTTCGCGAACAGTGAGAGCGGGTCAGCTACAATGACAAATGCTTGTGCGTTTCCAAGTTGACCTTAAATCCTGCAGAGAGCATTGACGTTTGACACGACCTTAATCCTCGTGTCAAGCCTCAAATCCGACATCTGCTCAGCCGGTGGAAACCTCCCTCTTCCACCGGCAACTCTTGTTCTCTGAGAATGTCTACGGCAAACAGACGAACTTGATGTTCGATGCTAGAGAGAATTGAGGAAAACAGCTGGCTCGTCCCCTTGGTCGATGGCCCGGACTCTGAACTTTGTTCCCTGCTCAAGCCTCATTTCAGAGGCAGTCAGTGCTCCAGCCAACTGCTTTCTGATGCCAGCCTTACTGCCTTTCCACAAGTAGATGCTCTTTGTAGGTTCGTGAACGATGCAGAATACTCGGTTTGGTTCGAGGTTCTCTTTCTTCACATCCAAGCTGACGTGTGTGCCATCATCAAGCAGCTCAAGTCCCGCGGCCATGTAGTTTCAGAACCTCCACCATTTCACAGGGCTATCTAGTGCTCTACAGCTATCAGATGCGCTCAAGCTGAGCTCTGACGGTGCTACCGCAGTAGTTGCACCGTGCCTCGAGGGGGCCGACCCAATCAATGTGTTCCTGAGCAATAGCTGCCCCACACGACGGGCATCTTTCGGGCAAACGAACTGTCCTGATCTCACTCCCGTCAGACCGGACGCTTCCTCTGTATCTCTCGGGAATCGCAAACTGGGGCGCGTCTACCAGCACTCCCTTGACTGCTTGAGACCCTACTGAACACACCTTGAAGATTACCACGATGGCGACAACCAACATTATCAAAGGCACGATGATGAACATCAGCCCTATTGCGCCAAAAAGACCGAAGAAGTAGTCAAACGGAAACTGCATTCATGACATCCTCAAAGCTGCAATGAATCTGTCATAAAACCGTCTGACATGCCTTATTACCTTTGTCGAACTTGCCCATGCCAGCGTGAGGACTGAGGCAGGTCAGTGCGATACTCTACCCGGCTGTTTCCTCTCCGGCTTTCAGTGAGAAAGCAGTCTGTATGAATCTCAGACCGAACGCCAACATGCCAAGGCCAAAGACGGCTCCGAGAATCGTAGGAAAGATCAGATCAAACCGGGTGATACCGATGTACATCAAGATGAGACCGATTCCTCCCCCTACCCCAAGCTGAACAAGGCCGTTCAGCATGAGATTCGCCCTGAAGGCTACTCTTCTGGGAAACTGAGAATAGATCACTCGACCCGATGCTCCATCGACGAGAGCCTCATAGTTCCTGAACATATAGCTGTACTTCAGATGCCACACGGGAACGTGAACCAAGAAGACAGCAGGCACCTTGAGTTTGGAGTCCATCTTCTTGATACTGTCGACCTCTTTCAGAGCTTCCTTTCGGAGCACGTCGCCCATCTCTCTCTGTGCCAGTTCAATGGCTTCGTTGCGTCTTACTTGCGTGTCCTCAAGGGATCCACCCGACTCAAGCACCAGCTCTCTCTTCAAGAACTCCTTTCTGCGGGTGGGTATCATGTACTTCCTCAAGTGCACAGGGACCTTGCTGTGAGCCGGTATGAAGATGTCTCTCTCAATGTCGATGTGGCCCGATTCTGGGACAGTCTTCCATCCGAACCTTCCTGCAGAGCCTGATGCTCCGAAGTCCGGCTTCCTTTGGGTTCCAGCATAGTCGGCAACGGCCTCGACCTCCACGACCCAGAACGGCCAATAGGCAAGTCTGCGAGCCTTGACCTCCGCCTTCGCATCAAGGTCTTTTGGAGCACCAAGCTGCTTTGCTGTCCAGCTGATAAGCCGCTCCTTTGACTGTTGAGGCCCATACTGGAGGCGCATCATATAGTGTTCCTTCAGAATCTCCTTTGTCAGCACCTGAACGGTTGTGCCACAATATGGACATACAACAGTACTGCTGTGCTCCGAGAACTCAATCTTGCCTTTGCACTGAGGACACTCCATCTGGTTCATTCGAATCGCCCCACTAGATGTCCAAGACTGTGTATGATGCCGGGACCTTTCTCCCGGTCCTCTCCCTCAGCAGTCAGGCAGATCTGGTATCGCAGGATAGTACCCAACATTCTCACAGATCCTGTCCATAGAACGAATCCACCCAAGAGCACAGCCAACGGAATGAATAGAATAGCACCTGAATCATCGGATGACGAACTACCCTGAAGCACTGCATATGTCACATAGGGCAAGGCCTGAAGTAGAAGTGCAGACGAAATGAGCATGGTGACACTTGTCAGCCATTTTCCAATTCTATATCGCTTAGTCACGGGTACTTCCCCGAGGAGAACCTCCCCCGTGACCCCGGATACAGCCACCCTGAAGGTCCCGTTTCTAAACGTGAATGGCACTAGCCAGTAGGGAACGTGAACATAAGTGCAGTCCTTCGTATGTACGTCAAGCTGATAGTCAAATAGGCGCTCCACTTCCTTCAACAGCGCCGCCCTGTCCTTCTCCGATTTTCTTTGGCGCGCCCGGGGCTGAGCATCGGCCTCCGTTATCTCGGAATTGAGTACCGGAGAGGACTGGGTGGCCTTGATGTCAAAAGTGACAGGTTTCGTATCGTCAATCGAGTCGATGAACTCCTCCATGGCGAAGTCAACTGCATGTCGTCGTGCAAGAATCCAGATTGATCCTTCCCCGGTTTCGCCGGACTCGATTCGGACCCAACCATGATGACCTTCTCTCCTGTCTTTGTTGGCACCCAAGTAGTGGGTCTTGTAGCTGGAGTCAACTCGGAACATGGGAAGCCACTGCAACATCGGACTGTCAATATCCGCACTCTTAGCTACACTGGGGCCGATGGACTTCGCTGCTGAAGAGCGAATCCACCCTAGCACGACATCACGAACATTCTGAGCGTCGAGTCTGTTTGGTAACATGAGATGTTTAGATGTGGTGCCGCCGTCCACAGTGAATGTGAAACCGCAGTAGGGACAGGTGGCAATGACATCATCTGCACCGAGCGGATAAGGAGCATTGCAGCTCTGACATCTATACTGAACCAGACGAACCCCGTCCGACTCCTCTGATGGAGTGCTTTCAGACTTTTTTAGTGGCACACTCTCAGGCTTCTTAGATGATGACCTTCCGGGTTTCTTAGATGGAGCCAAAGTCGACACATACCACCTCTGCAGCTGCGAGAACAATCCATCAAAGTGCCCCACGCGAAAGAGCGCATTGATGTTGCTCAGGAGAGAGCACTCCGTAGGTCCGATAGTGGGTCTTCTCCGCGGCTTTGCGCTACGATGCCCGACTTCGGAACGTATAAATCATGCTGTGCCGTGCACAACCTAGTATATCAAACCTCTTTGGAGGAAAGTATGGAATATGCAGATTCCCGCATTTCTCTTGAGGAAACTCTACATTAAGGGTAGCCTCCAGAACTTACCAGATGGCTTCCAGTTCAAAATCAAGAACACGCTCTCACCAGGCACCGCGATTGGTATGACGCCACTCAAGGTCGACAAAGTGGACTTTCCACTGGATGCCACGACAATAATGGCCGAAGCCTCTAAGATCACGGCCTCTGAAATCACCGAGAACAAGACCTTCCCAATCAAGGTGGGCGTAGAGATTACGATTCAAGTGAAAGGGAAGCCTCTGGCTAAAGGCGAACACACACTCGACATCGGAATCAAGACCAAAGAGGCGGGTTCACTCGCTTTTGACGTAAAGGACGCACTTGCTTGAACCCTGACTTTGAGAGAAGGCCCATCGCCTTCTCCATTCCCCGCTTTTGGTCGACCCGAGTTGATGGTTTGTCCTAAAGGCTCGGCTTGGCCGAAGCCCATTCATCTTTTCAGCCTGTCTTAGGCCGCCGCAGGACTATCACAATCAGGACGACTGCTGCGACCCCGGCCAAACCAACAATCACTAGGACTTGAGTGAAATCAACTGGCTGAGTAGTCGTGGTAGTCGTGCTCGTTGTTGTGGAACCTGTAGTCCTGAACACGAACACAGTATGACTCCAGACCCCCTCAGAGCTGTATGCGTAGACATCCAGTTGGTGCTGACCCGGCGAAGAGGGCAACCCTGTGAGTGTCGTCATGTTTGCCGCGCCATCCCAAGAGTAAAGCTTCGAAACTGGGACCTCACTGAAGTAGATTTCCGGCAATGTGCCAGCTTGCTTGAGACTGTTATTGGCGACAACCCTCAGGAAGATCTCAATCGGTCCTTCGTAAGGCAATCGATAGTTGTCCATGGTTTCTGAGCTCAGCCCGATTGCCGTGATGTTCACGAGGCTCGGACTCACTTGTACTCTCAAGTAGTGGTTGAATGCTCCGCCCCAAGGAGTACCGTACAGTGGGGCTCCGGCACCGCCTGTAATGAGATGCACAACCCCATTGACAGTCATGCGATTGTACAGGTGGTCGTGACCTGCCACGAACAGTGTGAGATTGACAGACTCGAAAAGCTGTTGCATGCCGTCACGTTCCGTCTTATTCTCATCGAGCGAACTCCCAATGTGGCTCAGTGGGTAGAGAGGACGATGAACGAACACAAACTTCATTCGTGATCCGGAACTCGTGAGGTCGCTCGTCAGCCAAGTGGACTGTAATCCGGTGATTCTGCTCTGAGGGCCAGAAACCTCCGAATCCAGAACGACAAAATGGACCCCAGCATAATCGAAGGAAAAGTAGGTTGAGGGCTCTCCGAACTGCTCAAATGCATCAAGGAAGTAGCTTATCATGGGAGAGCCAACAGCTAGCCCGGTGTCGTGGTTGCCGATGGCAGCATAGATTGGGACGTAGTGTCCAAGGCGTTCAGTGATGTTGAGGAAAGCTGACCACCTTAATCTGTTGGTGCCAAGGTCATTGTTTACAGTGTATACGTAGTCGCCGGTCATCACCACGATGTCTGGAGCCTCAGCGATCGTCATATTGATGATCTTAGAGTACGCCGCCGGCTGTACATAGGTGTCGGTGTCAGGTCTGTTATCTCCGAAGACGACCATCTTGAACGGCTCACCATCTGCTGGAGCGGTCTTGAAATTGTAGATGTCGCTTGAAGTGTCATTAGAGGTGACCTTGTAGTAGTACCTGTTCCCTTCTTCAAGCCCAGTCATCTTGATGCGATGAGTGACATCGAGGGTGCTATTGGAAACTTTGTCCGCAAGACTCATGTTTAGTCCGTATTGCACTGTCGCATTCGTCGGAAGGTAAGTCTTCCACAGCAACACGGCCGATTGGTTTGTAACCATGTGCACGGTTGGCCCTCGAGTAATCAATGCAGATGACGACTCCATGTATATGCTCTGACTGAGATTCGCTTCTGCAAGTCTGTTTCCTGCTAAGAATCCTGTAGAAAGAGGGACAACAACGAGCACAAATAAGACTAGATGACCGATAGTTCTATGCAACCAGTTCAACCTGCTTCTTGAGGAGTGGGGCCTAGTACTTAAGCACTGACCTACGACGAGCTTCAGCGCATCGGTGAATAACATGGAGGATAGCCGCGTCATTCGTTCGTACAGGAAGGGAGATGAGTATGCAATAGCGCGCCTCTATAATCTCTGCTTCAGCGAGAGCGGGATTCTGTTTCCACGGTCTCCTCAGAGCTGGGTCTGGCGCTATGTGAGTCGGCCTCGATTCGATCCGGATTCAGTGTTTCTAGCTGAGGATTCTGGCAGGCTTGTTGCCTCTCTGGTCATGACATATGGCGATATGTCCGTGAACGGGGACTCGATGCCAGTCGCCATGATTGATGATGTTTCGACACACCCTGACCATAGGAGGCGGGGATTCGCAGCCATGCTAGTCCAGCGAGCCATCGACCGCGCCAAGGATAGAGGGTGTCGACTCGTCCACCTTACTGCAGGCACCTCTGGAACTGGATTCAGAATCTACCATCGAGCTGGCTTTAGGACTGTTACGACGTGTGATGTCATGTTCTCTGTACTTGGCGGACGTGAGAGCGCGGGTATTGTGGGTCCGGTCTTGTCGCTGCCGATGATTGCTGCCCACGCGATTCTCAGCATGAAGGCGAGGAAAAGTGTCGACTATGGGCTAAGACTCGAGGAAATGGTCGAAGAGGACGCAGGTGTCCGACTACTTGCTACGTACCAGAAGCTGTCTCATCGAAATGGGCTCCTGCTTGCTGGGCAAAACTATGGAAGATGGCTCATTGGATCAAGACCGCTCGGAAAGACATCTCTGTTCGCGATAAGACTTCTTGGTGACATAATCGGGGCGATGACCGTCTCATCAGTTCATACTCTATTCCATGGCAGGCCCGCGAAGATCGCCAGCATTATGAGCCCTCTCATGCCAGAAGAATTGAGGACCGTAGACCCAGTCGCAGCTGCACTGAAGAGGGCAGGACGGTTCTCAGCGGCCCGTTTGGACTGCGTGGCGGCAACCTTGCTGACAGACTCTAGGGATACCATCACCAAGAAGGCCTGCCAGCGGGTCGGATTCCTACGCGTTGGGTCTACAGCATCAATGGTACATCCTCTTGGCGAACCAGGCAGGATAGGAGAACTCAGGAAGGGGCTTTGGGCTCAGCCCCTGGAAACAGCGAAGTCTGCCCCCTAGAAAGTGACTGTATGTCCAGCTCGGAACGCAGCAATACGACTGTATTCCACACCCACAACAGTTTTGAACCACTAGTTCATCCCAAAGACGGGTGTTAGTTTGTACATTAAGATACGCAAGGATGGGGCCTTGGGTTTTGGCCGCGGTACTGAAGGCGTAGCAGAAATCACGTTGGGCTATGGCGAAGCGCACATGGCGGCAGCTGCCTTGGAGAAGCTTGCGCAGACCGCCCGCAGCTACAAGCAGACGTATGTTAAGACGACCGGCGTAGGCGGTGGCAATAAGATAGACTTTGAGAGAGCAGATGATGGCACAATCACGATCTCAGGAGATGGCCATTCGTACTTCTGCACCGAGAAAGAAGTGAGAGACCTGGCAGAACTGCTGAACCACCTGCCTCCTGTTCAGGTGTCACCAGCGTCGGACTATGTTCAGAAGATCCCTCCCGAAGCGGGCATTTGCATCACCGTCAAGAATGGTGGAAAAGCAATCCAGATGAAACTCCCCGAGGCAGCCTTGATGAAGACTGCTGTCGTCACCAGTCTTGAAAGCCGGTTCTATGAGGAACATATAGTGAATGGCAATCGGAGACTGAGTGTTCAGAGAAGCAGTGACCTGAAATGGGAGCTCGGTGTGAATGATGAGAGGGTGAAGTTCACAGCCTACGAGATTGAGGCTCTGCTCGCTGGACTCCAGAACTCCATACTCGACGTATTGATGGACCTAGTGAAGTCGATGGGGGCGGACAAGATTGCGGATATTAGGGTCAAGAGTCAGATACAGAGAGTAGAGCAAGAGTCTCTGAAAATACTTGGCGACTTCAAGAAAGCCAAGACGATTTCCAAGAATGTGACAAAGTCCGCCACCAGGATCTTGGGAACATCGGAGGACGCCGATGCACGAACTACAGAGTTCATAGAGATGGCCAAGTATGTGTACTCGAGTGTGGAACCACAGTTCCACGCGCCTCTTCTCGACCTCCTCGGATCCGCATTTGTGTTCACCAGCAAGTGAGCAACTGACTCCAAACTAGGCAGGCGGGGGGGAGTCAAGGATCGCGGTTGACCAAGGGTACCTCTCCAGTACTCCTTGGAGCAGTCTACGTACTTTCCGTTCCTCGGAAGTCCCGGCATAGGCGAGGAGAAGGACAAGCCCCCCTCTCGTACGCTTGAACTTCTGATACATCGTCTTGGTGGTGTTTATGGTGTCGCACACAACCATTACATCGGCTTGGGGGATGTCTAGGTCTCTTTCGCCAACAGGTGACATCACAAGGGCGCTCTGTTCGTCAGCTTCTTTGAACCGCTTGAGGACATCCGCCTTGTCTGGACTCGCACCAGTTAATGCGAACACGCTGAAACCCGATTTCTCCAGCACGCCCCGAATCTGCTTCACCATCTCGATGTAGGACGTCAGGACTACGGTCTTCTTGTGGTTCACTGCAACCTCAAGAACACGCAAGGTCTTCGCTGACACTGTGTGAAAAGCGCGACCAAGCTCGCTCAGATTAAAATAATGCTTGAGATAGTCACCGTGGAACATCCTTAGGAACTGCTTGGGCGGCATAGCATAGACATACTTGCGAAGCATAAGTAGTGATGAATACTGGCCTTTGAGGTCATCCGACACAGGAAGTCTCTCCAAGAGAAGATGGACTCTCCTCGAATCGCCCTCTACTAGATCGAGATTGTCTGTTTCCTCGAGATCCCTCATGATCTCTGTGCGTACGCTACGGACCAACTCGTCAAGCACCAGAGACACAGATCTGATTCTCGCATCCACAACTAGGCTCATTGCCAAGAAAGTTGGTTCAAGGTACTCCTCAACATCAGTGCCGTACAGTTCCTCCATCGTGATTACATGAGCACCAGTGATGTACTCCTTGAGAGTTTCCAGCTCCTTTCGGATTTCTAACTGCTCTGCGGTGAACACTGCATGGTCATCGCGCAGGGTGCCGCTCATGCCAATCAGCCATTTGTCCTTGAACACAGTTAGAATCGTGGACCACGGATAAACAAGGGTGGACGCTGAGCTCGTTCTCTTCACTAGAGTGTCGACTTCGTTGATCAACAACATTTCAAATGAGTCTAGCAGACCGGGTTGAGTTGCGGCCATTGAGGCGAGGACTTGAGGAGTGGCTACTATCACACGTTTCTCAACTAGTTGCCGTACCCTTCGAGCTGACGGGATTCTTGAAGACAGCTCGCCAAGATCCTTCTCGAGACCCCCGTATTCCTTCCGCAAGTAGTCAACGGTTTCTGCGAGAGACGATGAGGAATGGACTACAATCAGTATCTTCGAGTTCGGAAACCTCTGTGTGACTAGCTGGTGGGTGATGAACCGTTTTCCTAGGCCGCAGTCCAGCTCTAGAAGTAGATTAGTCCCTCTGAGCTCTGAGATTCTCTCCAGTATGTAGTTTTGGTAGCCTCGGGGTGTGTACTTCGGCTTCGACTCCGACATAATACTGGCACGTCCTTGCGTAGTCTTATGAATCCATACTGGAAAACACCTTGAAGACCATCGCCAATTTCCCCATCGACGAAATGTCTTTGGGCCTGGCACACTAATGCTTTCTTTCTAACTAATCAGTCAGAACCCCGAACTGCTTTACAGCCTTTCGGCTCTTGACTCGCAGCAGGAGAATCATGGCTGGAACCTCGGTGGACAGACCGAGGGCGGCTTACTGAGAGCCAGACGGCTTGGTGCTAGGATCATCCGCTTTGTCAGTCACAGATCCATTGACCACAATGTGTGAATCGATTGCACCCTGCGACTGAAGAGCCACGATTACCTCTGGCTTCTTCGGAATTGCCTTCCCGTTTATCCAGATAGTGTTCGGGGGGATTGCCCTATCCTTGGGTACAACTGTGTTTGCCCCAACGATCACGTTGTCGCCAATATTAGCACCGGCTAGGATTACCGCGTTCGCCCCGACAGTCACATTGTTACCTATTCGTACAGTCTTCAGATACAATCTGTCGCCCTCGTAGACATGACCACTCATTATGGCGTTGTATCCAAAGAAACAGTTGCTCCCGATCACCGTGCGCTCAGGATTGAACAGGCGCCCATTGCCGACAATAGTGTTCTTGCCAATCTTTGCGCCAAAGAGCGTGTGTCTTGGCTTGGTGTCGAGAAAGACAGAGAAGAAGGATGTGAAATGCGCAAAGATGACGTAGTACGACTCGTAGTATTCGTAAGTCAGCCACTGTTCGGACTCAACTGTGTAGTAGCCGTCATCAAAGTGCGGCAATAAGCGCCGCGATCCCTTGAACATCAAGGCGAGGATTCCCAAGAAGATGCCATAGCAGATGGCTAAGCTGGGTACGAACAAGATAATGAACCAGAGCTTCTCGGGCACAAACTCTGGCAGAAAAGGACCAAGCGTGCTCTGGACGAAAAGCCGGACTGGTGCGAATGGCCAGCCAACCGTGTCCAGTAAAGGGTCCACGTTGTGGAATAGAAGGAACATTAGGAGCATAGCCGGAACAGAAGCAACTGACATGCTGACAAGAATCGAGAGCACTAAGTACACTGAGTAGGCGATGGATTTCAGCTTCATTCCTAGTTCGCTCTTCTTCGAAGGTCGAGGGTTACGACACCGAACGGCCTTTTAATATATACTTGTGGACAACTCAACCAGGATTTGTTTCAGAAAAGCATATACGCCCACGCCCGGAGCCGGGCATCTCTCAGGGGTACTGATATATGACACATGATCTCGTGATTGCTGGAGCTGGCCCTGCAGGACTGATGACAGCTCAGAAAGCGTCACAGCATGGGTTGAAAGTGCTCCTGTTAGAGAGGCATCAGACCCTGACCGACTCACTGATGGGGGAACTGGTCACCCAGAAGGCTCTGAGCTTGTTGAACGTGCCAGATACTTCAGAGTGTGTTGTAAACCGCTTCAAGTCGATCGTTGGTGAGAGCCTTGACACCGGTTCACACATTGCTGTCGACCGTACACTACTGGGTAACTCCTATCTGCTCGATGAGGACAGTTGCCAAGAGCTGATGAGAGACCGGGCAGTCTCAAATGGTGCTGAGCTAAAGTGCCAAGCGAAGGTCGACTCGGTCATAAAGGAAGGGGAGCAGGTTGTTGGCGTCAAATACAATGGGAATCAAGAATCAAGGGCGAGTCTGACTGTCGGAGCCGACGGGTCGTTCAGTAAGGTCTCGTCAAGCGCAGGCTTCGCCCATCCTAGGTGGCTGCTCAGTTATGGGTATCGCTTCAAATTGGAGGGCTGCAGGATTGAAGATCCTCACACTGCCTATTTCTATGTAGGACGCGACGTCGGCCTAGGTTACCTTTGGTTATATCCCCGCAGTGAGTCGGAAACGAACCTAGGGATAGGTAGGGTGCCGTCATCAAGATTGAGCTGGGAAAGACTTCCTCCAATGAAGGATGTTCTCATGAAGTACATGAGGAAGCACGAGGAAACCAAGAACGCCAGGATAGCCAATGTGAATGGAGGCGTCGTGCCATGCACTGGCCTGATTCCTTCATTCACCGGTGCGGGTGTCGCGCTCTGTGGAAACGCCGCTGGTCAGGTGTCATCAATTGTGGGTGGTGGTGTCACAACCTGTCTTCATGCCGGGACGCTACTCGCCAAACACGCGAAACGTATGGTCGAAGAGAATGACTATTCCAGAGAGAGTACGTTACTCTATGAGAAGGAGTACAGAAAGTCAAGGCTGGCAAGGAGCATCATGAACACAGGGAATGGCATGTATGCGGTTTCCAAATATGCCATGCTGAATGACCCAGTCGCAGCCGCAGAAACAGTCCTTAGTCAGCTTGACGCTAGCACCCTGAACGATGTGATTCAGGGGCGTCTGAAGGCGGGCACCATACTGTCCCTTATGACCGACTTCCTGCCGCTCGTGGTTAGGATTGGCGCGGGATATGTGAAGAGTGTAGCTATCACCGGAGTCTAGAAGGGACTCCATTTCTGGAGTCCTCAGCAACGCAATCGGGTCCGCCCCCCTTACCCACTTCGTATATGCCCCGTCAGCCGTCTTCATGGCCATCCAATCGGAAAGAAGACCATCTGTCATTAGAAGACAAGCGATATAAAGTCGAACTTTGTAAACTAGCCCGAAGCTACTAAAGATACGTTTTCGTTGTTCAGACGCTGGTGCTCACTGAATTGCCGGAGCTTCCATCCATGTCGTCACGAGAAAGGCTTGAGAAATCACTAGGTATGTTGGGTTTTGCTCATGACCTACGAGCCCTCAGCGTCCTGCGTGCCGTACTAAACGTACAGTCATCGCTTCAGCGCCCCGTTGATGTGCTTGAGATCTATGACGCCCTCTTGCGGGCGGAACCTGGCGTAGATCTTACTCGAACAGGGGTAAGAAAGGTCTTGGAGGCACTTGTCAATATGCGGATGGTGATGGTCGACAGTGATAGAGCACGCAGGAAGAAGTACAGCGCGGACGCAAACACCATTGTGACAGGACTGGAGGATCTCAAGCACCAAACTCTGACAAGATTGGAAGCGCGACGAAGATTTCTCCGGGAGGAATTGTCGCTCCTGTCTTCCGTTGACTTTAGTCACATGGCAGCGAGCCTCACGCGCAGAACAAAGAACAACAAGGAGCAGCCTCGATCGAGGCTTCTGAGGGGACCTGAGGCATATAGAGAAGCCACTAGGAGCGAGATATTCGGCAAGGCAACGGCTGGAAGCATCATAAGAGTTACCAGACTCTGGCTCGGCCCGTTCATGAGCACAGTCCTAGAGGCGTTTAACGATTTGCTGAGGGCCGTCGAGAAGGGGGCAGAACTCCAGTTTTGCGTGACTCCCGACATCCTCACACAGAGCGATCTTCTTGCCACCGGTTTGCCAGAGGATAATCTGATGGAATCTTTTGCCAGAGTGGCGAGATTGAGGAAGGAGGGAGCAAAGATTGACACGAGGATCTGTGGACCTAACGCGAGAACTTACCACTTCTCTAGCTTGAATGACGAGAGTATGGTCATCTTGCTCTCTGAGGACCCGCTGGCAGCGACATGGGTGAGTCGCAGCTTCAATCCCGACCTCGTCAAGAGTGCTATCGCGTCATTCGACCTCATATGGGAACAGTCAGTTTCTCTCTTCGACTCTCCTCAACGCCTGATCGATATGTTCCCCGGGAGTAAGTCGGGGTATCTCATTTCCACCCTGGTCAGGAGTCGAGAAAGAATGGAAGGTAAGAGGGTGTGATCTTGGTCGATGAGTCTGTGACCCGTGCTCTGAAGGCTCTAGGGTTGATTCTGAGAACAGACAGGGACTCTCGCACACTGAAACTGGTCAAGGCCGTGCTGGAAAGACAAAAGGAGCAAGGCGACTCCTTGAGCATCGATGAAATCCAAGACGAGTTGAGAAGAGAAGAGCCGGGGGCAGTAATCTCTAAGTCGTCCACGGGGAAAGCACTGAGGTCGGCTGTTGAGGTTGGATTTGTAAGGGCGACAGGACACGGCCCTCAGAGAATACGCTACTCTTCGGACCCTTCGGCTGTAGAAACCGGACTACATAGGACCGCCGAATCTGCCAGGCGAAGAATGCAGCAGGAAACTCGTGTTATCTCCTCTGAGTCGGATGCCGTCGCGAGCTTGGACTGTGCAGCTCTGGCACAGGACCTCGTGCTGGAGTTCACGGGCAGCAAACAGAGAACAAGCTCCCGACTGGTGACTGGTGCAGAAGACATCCGGAGAGCAGTCGCATACAACATGAAGGACATGGCACGCGAAGGGAGTGTCATCAGGGTCACAGCCATGTCACCATCTCCGTTCATCAATCAAAACGGAGAGGTGGTTCTAGAGATTGCACACGCAGTGCTGAGGGGCGCTAACGTCCGATGTCTCGTAACCTCCAAGATTGTCGAGAGCCTGTTTCAGTCTAGCGGACCGACGGACAGTCGCGGAGATGCGTTCGGTTCCCCGGAAGCCCCTAGCGTAGCAATCAGAATCTACGACGGACCCATGACGTACCATCACGTAACACTGAACAATGAGTGCATGGCGCTGATCGTGTCAGAGAAGCCACTGACGGCGGCATGGATAACCAGACAGTTCAATCCCGATATCATTGATGCATCAGTCCTGAGCTTCGATGAATTGTGGACAGGGGCTAGGTCGATGGACGTGTCCCGCCCAGAGGAGGCATCGGGTAACCCGTGACAGTCCGTGATTCACCCCTTCCTCGAAAACCACACGGAAGGAGTAACCCCGACAAGGAGGAACGGGCTAGGTCGGACCTCAAGACCAAGGAAATGCTAGATGCCCTCAGACTAATCGGCTACGATATCAACACAGTCGATAGACGATTCGAAGTCCTCAGAATCATCCTCCGGAACCAGCATGAACAGGGGGTTTCAGTTCCATTCAAGGACATAGAGAGTCAGTTACAGGCAGAAGCCAATCACAAGAGTATCGTTCGGCCTCAAATATACCGATGGCTAGCATCTCTTGAGAAGGATGGATGCTTGACTGTCGACAGGTTCTCCAAGCCCCACCGCTACTCTGTCACTGCCGAAACCTTGGCAGCAGCTCTTGGCGAAGCTAGAACAAGAGCGCTGACGTCGCTCGAACGGGATAAGATGAGGCTCTTTTCAGACATCCAGAGGCTATATGCCGCCCACGACATGGACAACCAAGAGTCTGAAGCTCCAGACTTCTCTCGTCTTGCCGGCGATGCAATTGAACTGATCACCGGAGTCCTCCAGAGGACTGCGGCCAGGTTCGCTGAAGGGATGGAACAGATAACCAGACTGATTGATGGCGAGATATACTCGACAGTCAGAAAGGGGGACGTGCTACGACTCTCGACGAGCCAGAGGGGTATCGACTTGGCAAGCGCAGAACAGCATGCGAAAGCTGTGAGCAGGCTTGCTAGAAAGGGGGCCATCCTGAGAGTGTTGCTGAGTAGGGACTTCGACACGAACGACACGATTGGTCGCGTGATTGTTGACACCTACAAATCACTGATTCATGACAGACTCGATGTTTCACTAAGGAAACGTACACGTGCTGGGGAAACGTACCAGATGGTTGCAAGAAACAGTGACAGAGTCGTACTCATGATATCAGATCAGCCATTCGCAGCCACCTTCATCCCGAGAATCATCAATCAGGAACTAGTGAACGATGCCATTGCGAGCTTCGATGCGGAATTCGCGATAGCTAACGATGCCGCGGCCGAAACATCCGACTGGAGGACCAAATCATGAGCAAAGCTGCTGCAGCTCTCGATTTGATTGGCATTCACCTCGATTCCAGCGAGATGAAGGTTCTTCGATACTTGTTCAAAGCTTCACGAGGGCCACAGAGAGTGACTTTCAGTGCCGTCTATGACCAAATCAAGAAGACAAAGGCTGTGCCTCCAACCAAAGTCTGGGTATATGAATGCCTGAGAAAGTTGGAAACAGCCGGCTTCATATCTGTCGACAAGTTGTCACGGCCCAGTTCCTACGTTGTCAGCAACGAGACAATCGCGAATGGTCTGGAGCGCGCTTGGAGAAACAGATTGGATTCGATAGAGAGTGAAATCGAACTACTGACTCGGGCAACTGCAGAGGACTTGGCCGCCTTCTTGTATAAGTCCGCAACTGGTAGCCCAACGCAACAGAACACGAACCTAGCCAGAGGAGTCGAGAATGTCAGAAGGCTCATCAGATCCGAGCTGCTAGACAGGAAACAGTGGAAAGCGGGTGACGAACTTAAGCTCATTCACAGACTAGACAACCTAATTGGCGCGAAGGGTACTAGTGGTCCTGTAGACAAGGAGATAGTTGCAGCTGCCATGGACGGCCTCAATGTGCGCGTAGTGTTCATAGCGTCAGATATCCCAATTAACGGTCTTGGCGTTGTTGCTACATTCATGCGCGACGAAGTCAGTCAGCTTGCGAGTTTGCTGAGCAGTGGGCGTCTACAGTTCAGACTGTATCCTGAAGATATAGCGACATACAGAATCGTCGCCCTAAACAGAAGTAAACTTGTCATGCTACTGACCAATGCATTCAGGCCCGACACAGCTGTACTACTAGACCGGACTGAGCAACCGATTGTGGTTGAGCATGCGATGCAGAGGTTTGACACACTCTGGGACCAGTCGATTGACGCCAGAGCACTCATGGCGACCCTGTTTGCCAAGTCAGTAGATCCCAATCCAGACACTACTGCCTAGTTCCATTCTCAAGCAGATTCCTGACCAAGCGTAATGACCCATTCCTTGCTCTTCGAGAGTGTCGAGAATACGTCATCGCACACGGCTTGGAAGTCGTGGTACGGGCCATATTCACCGCCTGCCGCATATGCGTGTCCGCCACCCTTGAAAAGCGCCGCCGCAGCGTTGCACAAGACGTTTTCCCGGCCGCGCCGGAATCCCAGCATCCCACCAGGACTCAAAGTTACAAAGAGATCGGCCACCGGCAGTTGCTGGTCGCCGATTGTGAGGTTTCTCGTATCAGCGACAAATGTGCCCATGTCAGTGGTTGTAACCCCATTCGGCATCTCAACCATCCGGACCAGACGACCGTGAATCTCTAAGTCGGAATGTGCGGCTAGCGCCTTTCGCATCTTCTTGAGCCGCTCCTTCCGATAGCTGTCTACTCTCTGATTGAGCAAGACATCACGGAACCTCCTGCCACTCTCGTCCCAGACCCCTGTCATTCCTGACTCTGCTAGGCTCCTGAGGAGAGGCATCAGAGCCGCTGTCAGGTCATCTCCCTTGTCGAGTGCAGCGAATCTTGTCAAGGACAACGCGTCAGTGAGCGCGCTTGCCGACTCTATCTCTCTGATGTTGAAATCGGTGTCATGTGCAATCTTGGCCATCTCTGCGCACACTTCATCACGGGGAAGTAACACCTTGAATGCTATCTCAGCTCCACAGTACTCGTGATTGATCCGCAGTACCGGGCTGTTGGCCAATGATAGCACGGACTTTACTGCCCTGTCGGGCCATTCATGATGATCAAGCCATACCACCCTGCAGCCTTGGGCTGTGGCCCTCTTTAGCGAACTGATGACTGTGTCAAGGGAGTTCTCATCAAGGCCAAGGTCCGTGACCACGATGAGGGTGTTCCTGAAGCCACCTACCTTTGGGAAGACAGCCTCGAATGAACCGTAGTCAGTAAGAACCACGCTATGTCTGAGACCCTTGGACTTCGCATATCGCCAAACGATAGCCGCAGAGATGAAGCCATCCGCGTCCTTCTCGTGAGAAACCGAATACAGAGAAGTGATCTTGGTGCTTCGCGTTTCAGTTGGTTCGGTCATTGCGCGTCATCTTCGGCATGACATCTGTCTTTTGACACTTTTCCCAGTATTCAACACTAGTCCTTTCGAAAGTGTTTTCTCTTCACTCAGGTCCCTTCGCAGAAGAGCTGGACCACATGGTGAAATCTCAACATTCTCTGATGAGCGGTAATGAGGCGATGTCAAGAGGAGCGATAGAAGCAGGCGTTAGGTTTTGTGCCTCGTATCCGGGAACGCCTTCCACTGAGATAACAGAGAGCCTCATGCGAAGCGCTTCTGACAGAGGAATCTATGTTGAGTGGAGCACCAATGAGAAGGTGGCTCTCGAGGCAGCTTCTGCGGCCAGCTGGGTTGGAGTCTCTGCTCTCTGCCCCATGAAGTCACTCGGTTTGAACGTTGCGGCAGACTTCCTGCTAAACCTCAACCTGTCTGGCAGTGGAAAGGGGGGCTTGGTGATCGTGGTCTGCGATGACCCGGAAGGTCACAGCTCAAGCAACGAGCAGGACTCGAGGTTCTACGCGAAAGCAGCCATGCTGCCATTGCTGGAGCCCTCCACCGGCCAAGAGGCAAAGGAGGCGATTCTCTATGCCTTCGATCTTTCCAGAAGGCACGAAGTGCCTGTGATTGTGCGAAGCACAACGAGGCTGAGTCACTCTAGCAGTCTGGTGAATGTTGGACCATTGCCACAGGTAGCGCCGGCGACTCTGTCCTCTTTTCCCAGGGGCCTCTTCAATGTGCCTCAGCCGGCCGTGAAGCACAGAGAGCTGCTGAGCAAGATACAGCTCATAGCGGCTGAGTTCGAGAAGTCGAGCTTGAACAAGCTCAACCTAGGCCCTGACGCCAAGACCCTCTTGATATCCTCAGGCATCTGCCAGAGCTACTCCGAGGAGGCGCTGGCACTTGTCCACACCAAGAATACAGGAAGTCTAGGGCTTGTGACAACAAATCCAATTCCCACAGGACTGATTGCGAATGCCATGGCGGGAGTAGAGAGGGTGCTCTTTGTAGAGGAAACAGACCCATTCCTGGAGGATGAGATACGTTCCCAATATGTGGGCCTCTCGACGCCCGACCGGCCCCGGTTCTATGGCAAACGCACGAAAACCCTCCCGGCCTGGGGTGAAATGAGTGTGGATCATGTTGTGAAAGGTCTGTCACAGGTCACTGATCTTTCGCACGAAATGTCACTCCACGGAGGTCTAGATGCCCGCGCCAGAGGGGCCAAGCTGCTCATCTCGAGGCCTCTAACATTCTGTGCAGGATGTACTCACAGGAACGTGTACTGGGCACTGCGCCAAGAAAAGAAGAGAAGAGGCGGCCAGCTTGTCGTCGCTGGAGACATTGGCTGCTATTCGCTGGGAGTCTTCTATGACGAAACCATGAACACAATGCAGGCCATGGGCTCCGGTATCGGTGTCGCGTGCGGACTCGGACAACTCGGTAGGTTTGGCTTCGAGTCTGCAGTCGTTGCTGTGGCAGGGGACTCAACATTTTTCCATGCCTGCTTGCCAGCTCTCGTGAATGCTCGACACAAGAATGCGAATCTTACTTTCCTGATACTTGACAATGAGACTACTGCAATGACCGGATTTCAGCCCCATCCTGGTTCTGCCGTACAAGACAAGGGCCAACGGCGCATCAGCATTCCTGATCTGGTTCGGGCAATCGGTCCGGATTACATGACAACGAGTGACTCCGTCGAGATAGGTCCACTTATCGAACTCATTCATACCACTGTCGCAAAAGATGGACTAAGGGTCCTCATCCTGAAGGGCATATGTCGACTGGAGCAACAGCGCCGTGGTGTTTCCCACGAGGGTCTAGGCAAAGTGAGCGTGAATCCGGCTCTCTGTCGTGGTGAGAAGTGCAAGATATGCTTTAGTCAGTTCGGTTGCACTGCTATTGGCTGGCTCCCTACTGAGAAACAAGCGACAATCCTTGACGAGGTATGTGTTCGCTGCGGCTCATGCATAGGAGTGTGTCCCTACAAGGCCATTCGCCAGGAGTGATTTATTTGGATAGACTGTACAATGTGCTCATTGCAGGCGTAGGAGGACAGGGGAATTTACTGTGCGGAAGAGTCCTAGCAGAGGCCGCCATCTTGAAGGGATACAGGCCCACAATCGGTGAAACCTTTGGAGCATCACGCAGAGGAGGGACAGTGGTCACACATGTGCGCATAGGAGACCACGACTTAGGCCCCCTCATTCCTCGTGGTACGGTCGATATGTTGATTGGTCTTGAGCCAATGGAAGCACTTCGTGCGGCAGTGGACTACTGTGGAGAGCGCGCCATCGCAGTTGTGAGTACTGCCGAAGTGCAAACAATGCAGTGCATAACGGGAACGACGAAATACCCACCGTTGGCAGACATACTTGATGTCATGTCATCAATCTGTGCTAGCGTTTCCCCTATCGATCCTGTTTTAGCCCTTGGTGAGACCGAGTACAGACGCGTTTTGAACTCGTTTATGTTGGGAGCGGCACTCACCATTGGCATAGCACCTCTCACGGCAAATGGCGTCAGAGAATCGCTGACCGGGCTCATGCAACCTGTGGGTCCCAACGTGGCTGCGTTCGATGCGGGGCTCAAAACCTCTGTCAGAGTGTGAGTCCGAGATCTCAGAACACGGCTAGACGCCATGCTTCTTGGTGTCAGAGGTCTTCTTTGCCTCGTTCCACATGAGCTCGGCGAGAATCGTGAACATGTCCGCCACACCCTCGCCTGTCTTTGCACTGCTTTCCATGTAGACGAAACCTTGTGACTCGGCCCATTGCCTAGCCTCTTCGCTGCTGACCGCCCTGTCGGGCAAGTCTATCTTGTTGCCCACGCAGACCATGGGTACCCTGCCACCTACTGACTCATCGGACTCCTCAACCCACTTGACGAGCTCACTGAACGAACGCCGACGAGTGACATCGAACACCAGTATGACTCCTGCGGCTCCACTGTAGTACATCTTGCGTACTGCTTTGAAACGAGCTTGGCCTGCAACATCCCACGCCTGTATCTTGATGCCAGTAGCGTATTGAGACTCTGGTGGCGAGATGTGAGTGAGCTTGACTGCGAACTGCGATCCTATCGTGGTCTTGTAGTCCTTCTCGAATTGTCCAGTCGTAAATCTGTTGACTAGAGCCGTCTTGCCTACTGCACCCTCTCCTATCACCATGGTCTTGAACAGATAGCTGTACGAGTCAGAGGGTGTACCGGGCTTCAAGGGCTTGGGTTTTCGTGCACGAATCTCGGCTACAATGGTGCTCTCGGCCGACACAACTGCCCGTGCAGGGACTTCCACTGCAGCCTCCTCTTCCTCAGGAAGCTCGGCCAGTGCGGCAACATCCATACTAGTCACTTCGGTAGTTTCGCTGAAGAGCCTGTCAAGCAGTTTCTCTGCCTCACGCAATGAGGCCGCTGTGCTCTCTGTCATCTCTGGTTCTTCATCGACTGATGTGGTTGTTTCTTCTGCTGAAACCCTGCCAAAGCCAGTGCCAACAGTTTCTCCAAAAAGTGTGCCTGTATCCTCCTCAAGAGTCTCGGTTTCTTTCTGCGGGGTAAGCACAACAGGTGCCACGGCTGATGCTGCTGCCGTCACGGATCCCTTCTCGACCATCACCGCGGTTTCGGGAGTGGTTACCTGCCGCACCCGGCCGTCCGAGTCTGTCCACATGAGTACTATGGGTCTGACAATTATCGAACCCTCGGCCTTTGGCATTAGCTGAAGCTCAACAGTCTTTGTTTCAAAGGGTCCTAGATCGAAGCGTACCTGTTGCGGCGTGACATCCATGTCTGCCTTGGGAAACCAGTAGACCTTCCCACTAACACCACTGACGGATTTATCTGTCACGTTGGTCAGCGTGACACGGCCCCTCAACCCAGCACCGGTTTCTGCCTGAGGACTCACTTCAAACTTGGGTATAACAGTATACAAACCCTGGATGACCCTGAGTGGACCATTTGATATGCCGACGAGAACCTCCTTCCTTCCGTCGCCTCCTACGTCACCTGCACTGATAGCGAGTATCTTGGTCCCAATTTCCACCTTTGCCACCTGTTGCAGCTCAGCTGCCTGGATACTGTAGAAGACAACATTAGCGTCGGATGTGGCGACCACTGCCTCATCCATGTGATCGGCATTCAGCTCCTCAATCCTCAGAGAGAGAGCTTTGACCTTATCCAACATCGTGAATAGCTCGAGCCGACTCTCTTCGTTGCGGTATACCCTTATTGATCCGTCGTAGGTCACGACGCCTAGTTCCATCTTGCGGTCTCCGAGCAAATCACCGGAGGCGACAGAAACTACAGGGCTAGGTAGGTCGAGTACCTCCATCTGCTCAATTGTATGATCTTTGACTTTGAAGACTCTGACCGTCTTGTCTCTGTTGCCCGTGACGATTTCATCTATCTCATCACCATCGACATCGCATGTCCCTATCGTTATGGGCATGTCATCGAGCCGATAGCGGGCATACTCTGACAGGTTGTTCAGAGTGTCCATCTCAAATACCCTGAGAGTTGAGTCGCTGCCGCCTACCATGATCTCATTCTTGTCGTCACCAGTTACATCGGTGACTCTGACAGTTGTCACGAATCGGTCGACAGGGTGTTCTGCCAATAGCTCGAGACTGCCGCTGGATGAGAACCTGTAGACCTGTAGGGTACCAGCAATTCCCGCCACATCTCGAGGACCTATGCTCCGACCGACCACTATTTCGTTCTGTCCATCGTTGTTGGCGTCGGCGATCTCTATAGATAGAATGCTGCCTTCGATGTCAAGTTGAGCTAAGAACTGAATCTCGCTCTTGTTAGCATCATAGACGCGTAGCACTCCGTCACGTCCACCTGTACAGAGCTCGGACTTTCCCGTGCCTACGACATCACCTACGGCGATTGCACTGGTGCTCTTGTCTTCCTTTATCTCGAAGAGAACTCTTGGTGAATCCAACTTGTGCTACCTTCCGTGCTCTGTCAGTGACACTCCGCGGGTCTGGACTACTTTCAATGAGCTCAGAAGCAACCTGTGTCTAATGCTCCTTCGAGGTGAGGTGGCCTTTTCTACTTTGTGCGCTTTGAGTCCACTGGGGCGGAACGAGCCCAATCAGACACTATTTAACGGCATATGCTGAAGCCCTGCTCGGCGACGAAGGTGCCCAAACTCTCAGTCCAGAACTTAGTCAAGTCCTACTTCAACGATAGCCTTGAGGAAACTAAGGTACTAGACGGGATCTCCTTTGACGTCCATGAGAAAGAGTTTCTCAGTATTGTGGGTCCGTCAGGTTGCGGCAAGACCACTCTCCTGAAGATAATAGCTGGACTCCTTGAGGCAGACAGTGGCCAGGTGATCATCGACGGGCATCCCGTAGGACCGGGACACCATCGCGTGGGTTTCATGTTCCAACAGGAGAGCCTGTTCCCTTGGAGGACTGTCAGGAAGAACATCGAGTTTGGCCTTGAGGTCAAGGGAGTGCCCACCGAAGAAAGGAGGAAGCTCTCCGACAGGATGATTGCGCTTGTCGGTATGAGGGGTCTGGAGGACAACCTACCGCATGAGATATCCGGCGGACAGGCAAGAAAGACTGAGATGGCTCGCAGCCTTGTGACCTCACCTGATGTCTTGGTTTCCGACGAGGGCTTCTCGAATCTTGATGCACAGACTAGGAATTACCTCCAAGAGGAGTTTCTTAGAATATGGCAGGAAACTGGGTCCACAGTCATCTTCGTGTCACATAACGTCGATGAAGCTGTCTTCATGTCAGATAGGATAATCATGCTGAGTAATGCGCCTGCGCGAATAATAGAAGAGTATGTCATCGACCTCCCAAGGCCCCGAGA
>PRDI01000124.1 GCA_003345595.1 Candidatus Thorarchaeota archaeon
AGCACTGGAAACAACTAGACCGGTATCGTACAGGAAGTCCAGTGCTTGCCAAGCGAAGTAGCCTGCGAAGATGAAACCTGAACAGAAGGCCATGACAACTATCAGCACTATGTAGAAGAGAGGTGCTCCCGCAAAGTAGAATGCCTGAAGGACTAGTACATTGGAAGCTGTAGAAAGGCCGCCAGCTAACCACCACACCATCTTGCTCCCGGGGCCCGCTTTTGAGGGGCTGCCACCCAAAGCAGCGCCTCCATCGACGATGATACCCTGAACAAGAGACACGAGTACTATGACAATGCCGTGAGTGCTTCCAGTGAAAAGCTCGACGACGCCCTTCAGAAGTCCTGCAGCTGTGCCAGCTCCGTTCTTCGGTATCAACAGCCGAATCAGCACTAGCCAAAAGACGTGGAGCCCAGCCATGAACTGTCCTGCTCCAAACGGCACACCAAGAGCGAGATTGATGAGATTGCCGAGATAACCCACAAAGGTGCTGAGCGCGCCACCGAGAGACGCTAGGACGGCGATTGTGACGATTTCACGGGTGTTTGAAGAGGCGCCATGATTGACTGTCATCTATGAACCACCTCGATCAACACGACATTTCGCACCCATTGAGCACCTGCAGAAGGATATGCATTGTAGCCCAACCCAGGGGCAGATGTGGTCATGCAGTCATCATTGCTGTAAGCACCATCAGGTGCAAGCATTACAAGCCTAAGACCTTCTGACCAAGCTGGCACGATTGTATCGTTGAACTGGAATGCAAGTATCATGTCGCCTTGGAGTATGTGCCAAGATTCATTGGGGTAGACATTCCAGAACGAGAAACGCTGTTCGAAACCATCGAATGCTGAGACTCTCAACAGGTCATCTGTGGTCATCCCGTCCACCAGCTCGAGCAGGTCAGAAACCTTCACGCCGCTGTAGACTCCCTGTCCACGCCAGTTGCCATACTGGTTCTGAAAGGACGACAGGCCTGTGACTGCTTGCATTTCCTTCAAGTCTTCCACTGACAGGACAACAGCCTCTCCGAAGCCTCGTATGACAACATGATCGCGCTCTATGACAGGTGGCTGAAGACTCACGGGCTCTATTGCTGCATCCAGACCGCTGAGAGTCACATTCACGTAATGATATGTGGCACCTTGGTCTGCGGAATACAGGTCTGCGCCAGAACCACCTGTGATGACATAACGGACGCTGTTCCGGACGCTTTGATTGAAGATGTGAATGTGGCCGGCGAATACGATGTCAACGCCTGACCTCTCGAAAATGTCCATCAGTCGTCTGGCAGTCGTGGCGTTCGCTAGGCCGTGATCTCCGCTTGGGCGTGGATCGAATGGAGGTATGTGCGTGAAGACGAGCTTCCAGTCTGCCACTGACTCCGACAGATCGTGCTCCAACCATGCGATGGCCTCTTCAGAAACATTGTCCTGAGATGTATCAAGGACCGTGATGTGCGCAGGCCCTGCATCGAAAGCATACGTTGGTGGGCCGAATTGGTCCATGTACCTAGACGCGCCGCCCATACGGATGTCGTGATTGCCTGGCGTCAGGAAGATTGGCAGAGTCAAATTATCGAGAGCCCTCATGAAGCTGACATACTGATTGTCTTGCCCGAAAGGCGTCATGTCTCCACAGTGAAAGACAAAGTCCGGCCGCTCCTCGTTGGCAGCTGCAACGACTTCGTAAACCCCACCTTGGTATCCCTGTGAGTCACCAAGAACGTAGAAGGTCAGTGAAGAGTCTGAAATCGTGGCATGAGTCCGTACTATTGCAGAAGCGGCCGTTGTACGCACTTCGACAGTCTTGGAGGAACTGCCAACGCGAATCAACAGGATTTGTGCATCGGAGTCGATTATAGTCCGCTCGACATCTATGTTTGTGATATTCAGCTTGTATACACCCAGTCCGAGCTGCGTACCCCACGCAATCGTGATATTGCATCTGAAACTCAATGCGCGGACT
This sequence comes from Candidatus Thorarchaeota archaeon, assembly GCA_003345595.1. Taxonomy (GTDB): domain Archaea; phylum Asgardarchaeota; class Thorarchaeia; order Thorarchaeales; family Thorarchaeaceae; genus OWC5. The sequence goes on from PRDI01000124.1 coordinate 1,969, forward strand.
ATGGCTGAGTCTCCCTCAGCCTCTATCAAGTGACATCCCTCAACAGACAGAGTTGGCGCGCTTCTCACAGACTGAAGAGCAGACAGGCCGATGACCGCTAGACCTGCTGCAACGAGTACAATGGACAGGATGAATGCAGTAGTCCGTACTCTAACCATCGGCGGGTCCTCTTCTGCTCCTACTGATATGTTTGGCCGGACATATCACTGTGTTGATGCTAATAAGAACGTTAGGGAAGAGCGGCTATTCGGTTGTCCGATTATCTTTGTGAACCCAACAGACAACGGAGTTTCGGAGATCTAGTCAATTGGAATGCCCTCCGCTGCAACGCGTTTTGCAAGAGCAAGAAGACTGTCATCCCTGCGCCAATGAGCAGTCTGTTTCAGCGTACTGGAAATGGTTTCGACAAACAGCCCATCGATGACACTCCCACGGCTTTCGCCACGTAGATCCAAGTACTTCTCAAGTAGACGCCAAGCAAGAGCCCTCTTGCGTCTGTCGAACACCGGCTTTGTGTCAAGGAGGCTTGCACTGATGCCAGCGATATCAGCAATCCAATGTCCGGCTTCCGACTCTTCAAAGTCCACGCCGAATATCACTTCATTGTTGATTATGAAGTTCCGTAAGCGTGGGTCACCCTTGTTCCGACCCAGAGCCATGTGGTACCTGTAGTACCATTCAGCAAGCCTGTCGATTAGCCCGGGCTCAAAGGTCCGGTTTATCCGCTCGACAAGGGCTTCGCCCGGAATGAATGACATCAGAATGACTCCATCTTGAGCTCCTTGGACTGTTGGTACGGCAAGCCCCTTCTCATGGCCTTCTTGGAGTATGTGAAGCTCATCGTCAAACCGATCTACCACAAACAACTTTGCAACTACGCGAATGGATGGGATCCGCCGACTTGGCCAGACTCTGAGAAGAAAGACCACATTCTTCTTGCTCTTGAAACGCTTAAGTGAACGCACTCGGACCTGAGGACTGAAGATCTGTGTGAGAAGAGTTTCAAGCGTGGTCAGACGTGCAGGGTTGAGTCTGATGCCATCTACTCCAGTGAAATCATCACCTAGCTCCTTCAACAGGTCCATAGCATGGATTTGAAAACCACATTCGCTATTAGTCTGTCGAATAGACCAATCAGGTTTTAATGTCTGAAATCGTGGAGCACGAGTGATTGACATGGCCGAAAGAGTGTGTAATGTTGAGAAGAACAGCAAGCAATGCAGCTGCACATATGAAGGCTGCCCCAGACAGGGCTTTTGTTGCGATTGCCTCCGTTATCACTGGAAGAGCCATGAACTCCCGGGCTGCCTCTTTCCACCAGATGCCGAGAAGACATATGATCGTTCCCTTGACAACTTCCTGAGAGTCTGGAGCAATAGAGCCCCCAAGACTCGATGACTCTCATGAATCCGCCAGCTCGTGGCTCTTTGGAGGTGGACTCTGATTGAACAACGGAAGTCCTTATGAGGCAATCCCGGTTTTGAGTTGCTGGGCGCGTCGTCTAGCTAGGACAGGGCGCCGGCCTTCGGAGTCGGATGTCGCAGGTTCGAATCCTGCCGCGCCCGCCATCTCTTGTCATGCATATGACAGCATAGAATCTATCATGTGAGACCAGTCAGTCACAAGACGATGCCTTTACTCGTCCGGGCGCAGATGAATCAAAGAGTTGCTTCATCCTTTCCTCGTTGGGCCTACGAACAACTCCTCGGTCCGTGATAATTGCCGAGATGAGACTAGGTGGAGTGATATCAAATCCCGGGTTGTAGACTTTTGCAGTTGGTACAGTGACATACTGGCCGTTGATGATTCTGACCTCGTCTGGATGACGCTCCTCAATCACAACGTCCTCGGGTCTAGTTGCCATATCGATTGTGGATGTGGGGGCAGCTACATAAAACGGTATTCTGTGGTGTTTCGCCACTATGGCCATTGTGTATGTGCCGATCTTGTTTGTCACATGGCCAGTTCTGAGTATTCTGTCAGCGCCAACGACACAGCAGTCGACCCTCTTCTCGCGGAACACTGTTCCAATCATTCCATCAGTTATCAGTGTCGTATCGATGCCGTCCTGCATGAATTCGAAGACGGTCAACCTCGCACCTTGCTGTCGCGGACGGGTTTCGGCTGCATAGACCTTGATGTTGCTGTACTTCTCGTAGGCCATACGGACTACAGCACCAACAGTGCCCAAGTGAACGGTCGCAAGAGAACCAGCATTGCAGATTGTCTGAATGGTCCATCCAGACCTAATTAGAGGAAGCGCATTCTCACCAATCCGCTTACACATCCGGACGTCTTCTTCAGCGATTTCCTTAGCCTCATCAATCAGTGCGCTCATGATCTCACTTGCTGTTCCATCAAGACCTCTAGCGGCTTTCAACATGCGGTCCGTTGCCCAAGTCAGATTGACTGCGGTCGGACGCGTGTTCAGAGTTCTTGCAGCACGCTCGAGATGACGGAGCAGTTCATCTTTGGTCTGGGCATTACTCTCAACTGCAGCCAAGGCCATGCCCATACCTGCAGCGGCACCGATAGCAGGAGCTCCTCTGATCTCCATTGCCCTGATTGCGTCTGCTATGCGTTCATGACTCGTAGTGACAATGAACTTGATCTCCAGCGGGAGCCGGGTCTGGTCTACAAACTGCACTCTGCCATCGTCAAGCCATTCTATCGTTCGGAACATCTTTGAGACCTCTCAAGTGCTGTCTTAGAGCGTGCTCCAAGACACTAATAACCTTCTTACCCACCACACATATTTCAGCGCTCAGTCCTTCGCCAAACTCCAAGTTCTTGGGCTGCACGCCCAAGAGAATCGTCTTTCCTCCGGTTTCCTGTTCTAGGTACATCATGAGGAAGGATAGAGGCATGTTGTGTGTGCTTATTGTGATTCCTCTCCCTCCTATCTGTTCCTTAGCAATGAGCTCAACATGTCCTGGCGGCTTCTGCATGTCAGCAGCATCAATCAGAATTACTCGTTGCGCTCCAAACTCTGCCAAGGGACGTGCAAAGGCCTCGGGAACTGACCCGACATTCTCTATCATCAAATCCGGGTGCTCTATCCTTAGGCCACTGATGATAAACAGTCCGACTCCATCATCGGTTCTCAAGTCGTTTCCGATTCCAAGTACCCCTATGCGCTTTCCTCCTGACATGAAGCTTCTGAGACTGGCTTCAAGGGCGCGATATGACATGGCTTGATACTCCATAATGTGCAGGATGCTTCTCGCTATTGGTCTCGACGAAGGGTTTTTCTCGAATCGGTTGAGGTCTTCGTCTATTAGGCGAAGACTGTTGCCCCATAAAGATGGCGAAGAGCCCAATCCGGAAGAGCCCGACAATGTAGAAGCAGAGATTGTCGACGAAGAGGAGTCCATGGAGCCAGCGGAGGAACCCGCAGAGGTCATCTTCAGTGAAGGACACGGCTACGTTGCAGGCGACAATGCAGACAGGATATCACAGCAGGGCTTCTATGGCACTCGTTTGGACGACGGAAGGCTCCAGATTGACCCCGTTGAGATTCTCCACCTTCTGGAACGGAAGAGGGTCTTTGTGAAATCTGTCAGTGGGGAGTCCATTGAGGCAAAACATATCGTAGATGAGCTGCTCAATGATGACCCAGACCTCTGGACACGTTATCTTGTGTATCGCGATCTCAGAAGCAGGGGTTATGCAGTACGTCAAGGGTTTGGCGGAGGCATAGGATTCAGGGTATATGCAAGGGGTGACAGACCCACCGAGAACACGGCCAACCAGCTTGTCTATGTGCTCAAGGAGGGCGAGCCTATTGCCCTTCATGACCTAGATATGGTGACAGAGGCAGCTTCTGCTGCACGAAAGAAACTTGTCTTCGCTCTCGTTGACCAGAATGGCGAGGTCAGTTTCTACAAGGTTTCCCGGACAACATTGCGTGTCTTGGCTGGTGAGTCCAAATGACGAACAATGTCGTAGTGCTTGATACCAGTGTGGTCGTGGACGGCTGGGTATCACAACAGGTTGAATCAGGAGAGTACAAGGGATATCGAATTGTGATACCAAATGCGGTATTGGCCGAGATTGAGCATATGGCGAACCAAAAGCGCGACATCGGCAGGCTCGGAATGAATGAACTGGAACGCCTCAGGGCTCTTGCTGAGAGCGGAGCAATTACGCTGGACTTTGTCGGAGAGAGACCTACACCTGAGCAGATTCATGGGTCACACGCCGGAGAGCTTGATGCATTAGTGCGTGATGTGGCCTCTAAGATGAATGCGACATTGGTCACGTCTGACAGCGTTCAAGCGGCTGCAGGCCACGTCATCGGACTTGACGTAGTCGTGATAGAGAAGAAACGAGCACCTTCGATAGTGACACTGGAGGAGTTCTTTGATGACCGCACCATGAGCGTACATCTTGTAGAGAACAATCCACCCCGTGCAAAGAGAGGAGAACCGGGAGACTGGGAGCTCGTTGATCTCTCTGATCACATACTTACCTACGAGGAACTTGAACAGCTAGCGAACACGATACTTGAGAGAGCACGTCAGGATAGAGCGTCATTCGTGGAGATTGAGGAACTTGGGGCCACTGTTGTCCAGCTTAGGAACTACCGAATCGCCATTGCGCGTCCGCCGTTCAGCGATAAGATGGAGATCTCTGCTATCCGTCCGATCATAAAGCTCGACATCGACTACTACGGTCTCAGCCCAAAGCTGATGAACAGGCTGGAAACCCGCGCCGAGGGGATTCTAATATCGGGGTCGCCGGGCTCGGGAAAGAGCACTTTCGCGGCAGCACTAGCAGAGTTCTATAGTAAGAAAGGAAATGTTGTCAAGACATTGGAGCAGCCGAGGGACCTTCAGGTCACTGACGACATCGTCCAGTATGCGCCACTCGAGGGCAGTATGGAGAAAGCCGCTGACGTCCTGTTACTGGTACGACCAGACTATGTGGTCTATGACGAGCTGCGTAAGGACGCCGACTTCAAGGCGTATGCGGACCTCAGATCCGCAGGAGTCGGCATGGTGGGGGTTGTTCACGCCGGGTCTGCCATCGATGCGATACAGCGATTGATACTTGGTGGCAGAGTAGAACTAGGTCAACTGCCCAGCACGGTTGATACGGTGCTTCATGTCGAAGCGGGTCGTATCGCGAAAGTCGCCTCACTCTCTCTCAAGGTGAAACTTCCAACTGGCATGAGCAGTCAGCAGAGAGACTTGGCAAGACCGGTCGTGGAAGTGCGTGACTTCGAACGGGGAGTACTTGAGTACGAGATGTTCTCGTTTGGGGGTGAGAAGGTCGTTGTACCTGTAAGAGGAGAGAGTCGTACAGTCTTCGGAGCACCTCAGGCAACAGTCGACCGTGGAACACCCGGAGAGAACGTGCCTGTCAGTGTCAGCTACTCTCACAAGAAGGTCACGTTATACGCGGGCAGGAAGTATGCCAAGATGCGACTCGATGTCTTTGCAAACGACCAGTACATTCTGGCCACCGTTGTTGGACGCAATGGTGAAGCGTCAATACGAATCAAGACAAGACAAGGAAGCGCATTAGTCGATGCCCTTGAGGAAGGTGCAACCATAACAGCGAAAGTAACTGAATGAGTGGACATGGTTGCACTTGAAAAGTGTTAAGAAACTGCAAAAGCTTTAACAGCGTGCCTCATGCCAGTTTCTCGAACGGGCCTGTGGCTCAGCCAGGATAGAGCGCCAGCCTCCTATTCAGCAGTCCACTGAGGCGATAGTTGGTGATCGCGCGTTCAAATCGCGTCAGGCCCGCCATCAAATCCGGCTACTTTCTGAGTACATACGACTTTGCATCAGTACCGACATGTACTTCATCGGTCATACCCGCAAAGAGGCCAGTTTCCACAACACCCGGAACCATTTTCAACTCAGCTGCCGTTCTTCCAGGGTCATCGATTGCCTTGGAGAATCTCAGGTCGAGTATGAAGTTACCATTGTCTGTAACTACTGGTCCTAGCTTCCCCTGTGCCTCACGCACGGACGAATCGATACCCATTGCTCCGACCCTTCTCCTGACAAAGCCGAGTGAAAATGGAAGCACCTCAACTGGTGTCGGAAACTTTGCCCCAAGCTGCTCCACCAACTTCGACTCGTCGACGACTATGATGAGTTTCTTGGAAGCCGCTGCGACAATCTTCTCTTGGAAGAATGCGCCGCCTCCTCCCTTTATGAGGTCCAAGCGTCGATCTACTTCGTCAGCTCCGTCTACTGTAAGAATCAGCTCAGGATTAAGGTCGAGATTAGTCAAGGGTATCTTGTATTCGTTTGCGAGTTGGTAGGCCTGATAGGAACTGGGAACAACAGCGATGTCTGTCTTTCCCTCCGATTCAAGACGACCAAGCTCTTTTGCGAAGATTGCGACAGTGGAACCACTTCCGAGTCCCATTGCTCCTTTCTTGGGAACCAGTTTCAATGCGCTCATAGCTGCGTTCGTCTTTGCTTTCGACAATCGACATCCACTGCCCGCGGTGAACTGTGTATGACTGGTCAACTGACCCACTCAATAAGGTTTCCACGAATCAGTCCTTGGATGACAATCACGGCCATCAGGCGGAACCACAGCAACCTCTTCCACACGGAGCGGGACTTGTCTTGGGACGGTAGTAGACTGCCCACCGCCCATCGTCAGCCCTAGAGATGACTACATACAGATGATCCTTGAGGGATCTAGCAAGGAGTACTGCCTCGCTACTAGTCTGACATGTGTCAGCCAGTCTGTACACTTGGCCGCCCACCATATGCCATTTCTCTACTGACATGCAACTCTGTCTTGATTCTGCCTAATAACCGCGGAGCCAGAAACTGTCTGATGATGCCCTCATACGGTAGCAATAGGGATCCACTACTGCAGATTCGCAATAGCTGCTTCAATGCTGGACAATCCTTGATATTTCCTGTCAGGAACTCGTAAGGAATGAATCCTGTCCGCTTCCTCAGGCCAACTTGACATGATGGTTTCGCCCAAGCAGCATGGCTACAGTGCCTTTTCCCAGAAACACGGAAACTTCTGTGTCAGTCTTTGTCTAACTGACAATGATAGGCGTCTAGCGAAACACTCCGTGCATTCGGCGGAGCCAGTGCCTTGCAGGTGGATACTACGAATTCAGTCGCCGCCCATGAGTGCTCGCAAGCGCTCCATCTCTGCAAGCATCTCTGATTGGAGCGAACTCTTGCCACCAGCCACTCCAGCCGGTCTTGCCCCAGGTGACGCACTTGGTCCGCTTGACTGCAACAAGCTGCCCTGTGGACCCGAGGAGGCACTAGAAGGGCCGATACCGGGTGGGCCCCCTGCACTAGGGACTCCGCTTGGAGCAGCCCCCGCCACCGGCGGACCTCCTGCAGATGGGCTTCCGGATGGTGGGCCTCCAGATGGTGGACCTCCGGACGGCGGACCTCCTGCAGGTGGGCCTCCAGACGGTGGACCTCCGGACGGCGGACCTCCTGCAGGCGGGCCTCCAGACGGTGGACCCCCAGCTGGTGGACCTGCAGGGGCGGCCGAAACAGGACGTGAGCCTGCAGAACGAGCCGTGCCGGGCACGCCGACGCTGGTGGGGCCAGCTGCCTCAGTATCAGCCTCCACAGTAGTCCCAGACATTGCAGCCAGTTTCCTGAGATAATCAGATCGAGCCTTATCTACGGCAGAAG
>PRDI01000125.1 GCA_003345595.1 Candidatus Thorarchaeota archaeon
CCTGCACCGGGATAAACAGGCACGCCTCCGAGAGGACCGGACGCAATACAAATCTCGTTCTCGGGGTCGTTCCACTTCACCACCTTGTCCAAGGGCAGACTGTTCCACATCAGCCATAGGTCAAAGCCTTTGCCTCCCGTGAAGGTGTCTTTCATCTTATCATCGACTGGCTTGACAACTATCGCCTTCTTGCTGAGGTCTATGTAGAGAGTCTGTCCAGCGTATCCCTTGCTGACGTTTGGAACTTTGTAGGTGAATTCCTTCAGCATCACTCTAGGTCACCGCCCAATCTCCTGAGTATGTACGCCAAGTGAAACGCACTAGCTCATTTGGAACCACTGCGTTTCGCATTTGAGTCTTCGCCTTTATGATAAGTTTCGCATCGCACAGACAATAGCATACCGTTGTTTCGACAGGCCTTCCTTTTTTCGACTCACTGCAACCCGAGTTTCCTTATATGTTCTCGAAAAGCCAGATGTACGATCCATATGAGAGCCGCGGCCCTCATACTCATAGTGCTCATGGTTCCCGCGTCAGTGGTCAGCGTCTTCGGTCCTCTCATTGTTCCACCATCCGAGCATCGAAGACTCGCGTTTTATTCATCGAGCAATGACTCTCCACATAGCATTATACTGATGATTGGCGACGGAATGGGCTATGACCATGTGCGATTAGGAACGTGGGTCGAGGCCGGAGAAACGGACACATTGTTCATGGCAGGCATGAACAACAGTTTGTCGGCCACAACACACAATGTCGATCACGCAGTGACTGATTCCGCAGCAGCCGCAACAGCCATTGGTACAGGCTTCAAGACATACAACGGGAGACTTGCCATGGGGCCAAGCGGCGAAGTCCTCGAAAGCATCCTGGAAATCGCCGAAGCAATGAACAAATCTACGGGTGTTGTGAGCACAACTGAGATTCAGCATGCAACGCCGGCCGCCTTCTTGACCCATGTCCTGAGCAGAAGCGACTACGGCGAAATCACCAGGCAGATTGTCGAGCAGACGAATGTCGATGTAATAATGGGAGGAGGACGGAGCTACTTCAGCAGTCAACAGCTTGAAGACATGCAATCGAATGGTTTCACGCTCGTCACGAATAGGAGCGGACTCATGTCGGTCACAGACGGGAAGGTTCTGGGGCTTTTCGCCGACGGGCATGTGGGCTACGAGCAATATAGGGACTGCATCAGCACACCCTCGCTTGCGGAAATGACCGAAAAGGCGATTGACGTATTGTCAATGGACCCCGAGGGTTTCTTCCTCATGGTGGAAGGCGGAATGATTGACCAAGGAGCCCATGCTAACAGCAGAACTGACGTCGCTCTCGAAACAATAGCATTTGACAGGGCCGTAAAGACTGCGCTTAACTACGTCTACACTGATTCTCATGCGATGTTGATAGTGGTTGCAGACCATGAAACCGGAGGACTCTCAACAACAAGTGCAACTCTGAACGATGAGCTGCCGGCGTACGGGAATACTGAAGAGTACAACAGATCACTTCGCATAAGCAGAGCTCTTAATGTCAGCACTTCGTGGTCGACCACGGCACATACAGGCGAGAACGTTCCCATTTTCCAGCAGGGGCGACTGCCCAGAGACTGGATCGGATTGGAAACAATCGACAACACTGACGTTTTTCATGCCATGTCCGCGTACCTCTCATTGGACCTGGCACATGAAGAGACTGGGCCAGTCGTAAGACTCAACAGTCCCTCCAATGGCTCCATCGTCAAGCCATTCTCACTGATTGACCTAAACATCAGTGATCCTGGTGGAGTTGATGTCGTGTTGTACCATTGGGACGTAATCGAGAATGACACTCTCGTTCCTCCTTACGACCTCCTTGCTCGGACTAGCCAGGTAGCACACTGGCTCTATGTTTATGCAATTGACTTCTATGAGAACTGGGCAACCGCAGTCTTTGTCTTCACAACGGATGGCATAGTCCCCTCCGTGGCATTGTTCACCCCGTCTAACAACACTATGCATCATTCGGGTGCCACAGTAGCTGTCAACGTCACGGACGCACACCTCACGGACGTCTTGTACCATTGGGACGCCGAAGCTGCGAATGTGACCTGGTGTTCACCCTACGAAACCGTTCTCCCACTCGGCAACGGATTGCATGTGCTCTATGTCTATGCTAACGATAGCGCTGGAAACCTAGCGTCAAGTAGGTACGTGCTTATCGCCCATGATGGACCGCCCATCGTCTCATTGCTTAGTCCCCTCAATGCGACAGTAGTTAGAAGCGGGCAGACAGTGTTTATTGATGTGGTCGATCAGGAAATGGACACTGTGCTGTATGCTTGGGACAATGTAACGAACTATGCCCAATGGTCTAGTCCGTTTGAGACCTCAGCACCGTCGGGTGATCGGACTCATTCGCTCTATGTATGGGCAAATAACTCACATGCCATCTCTGCTGAAGTCCGTTTCGATTTTGATGTCGACGATACGATTCCTCAATTGACACTGATATCACCCAGTAACCTTTCTGTCTGCATAGCAGGCACCGAAGTGATTGTCGGCGTTTCGGATGAACATCTTGCGGCAGTGCTATTGCGCTGGGACGACGCAGAGTACAATTCGACATTCTATCCTCCATACGTGACTCAGCTGCCATTGTCCGATGGCACGCACACACTGATGGTCTATGCACAGGATGCCGCTGGCAACTATGCAAGCATCAGGGTCTTCTTCTTGGCAGACAATACGCGTCCCAGCATGATTCTGATGGGTCCCGATAACGGCACAGTGGTGAGAACTGAAGGAGGTATTACTCTCGATATTTCAGATGCTCACTTGTCACATGTTTGGTTCAGCTGGGATGACGGATCCAATGTCACTCTGGAATATCCATTCCGGATTGCCTTTCCTGCTGGTGATGGATGGCACCGCCTGTCCGTCGTTGCCAACGACACCGCAGGGAACTTGCTCTGCCGCACGTTCGTTTGGACCGTGGACGATACTGCGCCAGTAATCGCCAATCAGGAAGGCTTCACCATGCGGGTTGGTGAGATAGGACGAAATGTCTCTTGGAGGGCAGAAGACCTCAGCCCAGCTTACTACCAGGTCCTTGTGAATGGATCTCCATGGTCTTCAGGGCGCTGGAATTCCTCCTCGGATATATTCGTGATCATACTTGACGGCTTTTCAATCGGTGCCTACAATCTTACGCTTGTTCTCGAAGATCGAGCAGGAAACCGAGCATCCAACACTGTGGTCGTTGTTGTCGAGAGTACTGTGACAACAAGTACCACGTCCACATCAACGACCTCGATAAGCAGCAGTATCACAAGCGAAACGCCGACACCCACTACTCCTACGAATGATTCGCTCATCGTCATCATAACACTCTCGATTGGCATTCTCTTCGCAGGTCTTGTCGTCGGCGGATTTGTGCTCATTAGATCGAGAGGCTCAACTTCGGAGCGGACTGTGCTTGGTGCGCTCGGCTCGGTTGAACTGAAGCAGTCCTTTTGTCTTGATTGACAAAAGCTGCTACACGGCCGGTATCGAGCCCGATGAAAGACCGCGATTCCTGAGAATCATGATCAGCGTAGAGTCCAACGACTCCTTGGACGCGTCGGGCAGCGGTTTTGACGAATGAGTCCTGAGAGTCTTCTCAACTCTCTCCCTTGCTCTGGCATAGGCATCGCTTGACCCGGCGTCCTTCCAAGTGTGTACCGGTTGCCTACTTGTGATTTCAGATGGAAAGAACTGACAATGCCGAAAACTGGTGAGTGTATGGTCTGCCGAGAGGAATTCGCCACTAGGTCCTACCGAATCTAGAAGACTCACGATGCTCTCCGTGTTCTCAGACTCAACGCCACGCATCAGCCTTCTTGCCATGCCGCATATCTCGTTGTCAATTACCAGTTTCTCGAGTGACTGGCAGTTCTCGAAAGCTAGCATGCCCGGACCTGATACTACATTGATTCTTGCCAACGATGCTAGCATCAGGCCAATAGCAGATTCGAAACCACTCTGTGCATCTGGTAGCTTCGAATCGCTCAGACCCAAGTAGGCGTGAGTTGGAATTCCGTAGTACTTGCCAATCTGAGAAGCGGCACACTCAGCCATTGCTGTCTCTATTGCGCCGAGGCAGATTACGCCCTGTTTCATGTCGAAGAGCGCTAGTGATCCACCATAGACAACAGGCGTTCCGGGATTCGCCGTTTCTGCGATCACGATGCCAGCGAGTATCTCTGCGTTTGATTGAACAAGAGTGCCAAAGATGGTTACTGGACCTGTCGCACCCATCATCGGAGCAGGGACTATCTCTGCAGGAATCGAACTGGTAGCACAGTCAATCAGATTCTGAGAGCTCACATCATTCCATGTGAGTGGAGATGTCGGGCAGCAGTCGAAAATGGCGTGGGGCGACCGGACTAGTTCTTTTGAGCCTCCCGCTACGGCTTCCAGCATTAGTTTCATGTCGGCTATGCCTTCTTTCGTGAAAGCTCCCGTGACTATCGGTTTGTCTGAGTGCTTCAGAACCAAATAGAGACGAAACAGATCTGAGATTGACTCCGGCACATCGGATGTGATTACGGCCGTACTGACGGCATCCATGTAGGGAAGTGCATCCGCAAGTTCAATCAGTCTGACGAGGTCCCTTGATGTTCCTCGACGAATCTCGCCAGTTTCTGAGTCCAGGAAGTCAGAGGCCGAAGAGCCGGGATTGAATATGACTTCATTGCCTCCAACAGTGAGATAGCGATCTCGCTCACGAGTATAGAGTCTGAATGATTTTGGCACCTTTGAGAGACAAGATTCCACAAGGTCAGTTGGGAACCGGACTCGGTTTGACTCAATGCCACATCCTGCATTCTCCAATAGCTGGAGCGCTGCACTGTTCTTCACAGCCAGTCCTGTCTTCTCAAGCAGGTGAAGCGACGCCGAATGTATGCTTTCGATGTCATTCTGAGAAAGAAGTGTAAACTCTCCCATAGTGGACGCCTCAGGATCCATGTTCGTGAGAACGCCGCTCCTAATACTGTTGTTGTTTCTCTGACAGCGGCGGCCGGAGCCCTTTCGGTCCTCTTCTGTTCACTTCGAAACCCCGGCTTTTGAAGCTCAGAACCTTCTTATGTTGCATTGCCTTGGCGGAGCTGAGCTGTCGAACCAGCCAGCTTAAGCCAGACAGGATGTGACAGCGGGTAACCAGCTAAAGTCACGCTCTTGACCTGTTCCGGAGGAGTGAACATGAAGGTGCAGAAAATAGGCACGAGGGGCCGCCTTGTGACGTTCACCGAACCCTACGTGACAAACATGTACGTGATCGAGAGCGACCAACGCCTGTTCATTTGTGACACTTCTCTTGGCCCAAGGTACATGGAGGAACTGTTGAAGATTCTGCGAAGCCCAAGTTCAGGGAAGAAACCGGTGGTCATATTCAACTCCCACCACCACTATGACCATGTGTGGGGCAACATGAGCTTTCCTTCTTCGATAATACTGGCTCATGAAGAGTGTCGCAGAAAGTTGACTGAAACCGGCGAGAACGATTTGGTGGAATTCAAGAGCCACTCACAGGGCGACGTGAAGCTGACGCTTCCGAACATGGTCTTCGAAGAGAAGGTTTCATTTCCAGATGATGAGATCCTATTCTTCTACAGCCCCGGTCACACTGTTGATTCATCATCATGCTACGACGAGATTGACAAGGTTCTTTTTGTGGGAGACAATGTGGAGTCACCTCTTCCATATCTAAACGAGCCCGACCTAGACTCATATGAGGCAAGTCTTGAGGCATACCTGGGAGTGGAATGGGACACGATGATCGCTGGCCACGACCCCCCAATTACCGATGACTCCCTTCTATTGAGCAATCTTCTGTATATCAGGGGTTTTCGAGGACACGAAGTTGACTCATCTGTGATCGTTGGTAGAGACATATCACGTCACCTCACAAATCTGACGACTATTGCAGAGAAACTGAAGTCAATGGGGGAGAGCAGGGATGCCCTTGGCTACTTCAATGAGGCTACTCGGATTCTAGAGTCCATGGGCCAATCCCGGGAAGTGGCTGAACAGCTGACTCGTCTGAAGATGATTGTATCTGAGCTGTCGCTCGAAACGGCATGATGGGATATCTTCGCGGGATCGCGGTCGATGTACTAGACAATGGACGCCAATAGGATCTCCTGGTTCGCGCGTGCACACAGGTGTGACACTAGTGGGTCTGAGTCACTGCATTGTGGATATTGGATTGATCGCAGGGTTTCTACTGACTGCAGCGCTCTTCGCCGTGAGAGAAGAGCGAAATGGTCGGAGGGGTCGCATTCTAGAAGGGGCGACAGCACACAAATCACTCGCAGGAATAGTGAATGTCATGGCTTCCGGTCCTAAGTTAGACGCGTTCAGTTTGGGGCAGACAGTGATTACAGGAGCATTTCTGATCCTTCAGACGGCATCCGTCTTAGGGTTCTAGCACTGCGTTTATTAGTTAACAAAGCAAGAACCGCTGAACCACACCTGAGGCAGGCTCATACCGTCGACCCCAGCTACTGAGTAATGAAGGGAACCGTTGACATGACGACGGAAGAAACATCAAAGCAGAACAGCAGCGCCGGACAGACGGAAAGCAAAGTCCCGGCAGCGCTTGTTGTTGGTGGAGGCGTTGCAGGTATGCAGGCTGCACTTGACATCGCCTCTCAGGGCTTCAAGGTCTATCTCCTGGAACAGTCACCATCCATTGGCGGCCGCATGGCAATGATCGACAAGACATTTCCTACTCTTGACTGCTCTGCATGCATACTCACGCCACGGCTCAGCGAAACCTCTCGCAACCCGAACATCGAGCTTCTCACCTATTCCGAAGTCAAGTCGATTACGGGTGAAGCTGGTGACTTCAGAGTCAGAATCCGAAGAAAGGCACGATACGTCAATGAGAAGAAATGTTCGGCATGCGCAGAATGTGTGCCTGTGTGTCCTGTAGAGGTCCCCAATGACTTTGACCAGGGCTTGGGTTTCAGGAAGGCGATTTACTCGCCGTTCCCACAGTCGACGCCCAACGCATATACGATTGACAAAAAGGGCGAGCCGCCTTGCAGGGCAACATGCCCCGCTCATGTGAATGCTCAGGGCTTTGTCACTCTCATGAAACATGGGAAGTACGACGAGGCGCTCGAGATTGTGAGAGATGCTATACCATTCCCAGGAGTACTCGGAAGGGTGTGTATCAGCTTCTGTGAGGCTGAGTGCGAAAGGGGAACGCTTGACGACAGTATGAGCATCAGAAACCTGCATAGGTTCTTAGCAGATTACGAGCGCGAAAACAATCTGGCTAAGCCAGTCGTTCCAAAGATTGACAAGAAGGAGAGAGTGGCAGTCGTCGGAGCAGGACCTGCGGGTATAAGCTGTGCCTACCAGCTTGCAAGAAAGGGTTACCCTGTGACAGTCTTCGAGGCCAAGCCCGAAGCCGGTGGTCTTCTGAGGTATGCCATTCCCGAGTATCGGCTCCCTCGCAACATCCTAGATGAAGAAATCCAACGTGTCGTTGATCTAGGAGTGAAGATTAAGGTGAACACTCCCGTCAAGTCGGTGAGGGATCTGCTTGCCAAGGGCTTCAAGGCCGTGTTTGTGGGTACGGGTGCATCTGTAAGCAACAAGATTGGCCTTCCTGGAGAGGAAATTGTTGGAGTGATTCACTCCGTGGAATTCTTGGAGAAGGTCAACACAGGTCAAGACGTTAAGATCGGGGAGAAGGTTGCCGTGATTGGAGGAGGAGATGCGGCGATAGACGCAGCACGGGTCGCTGTCCGGCTCGGTGCCTCGGATGTCACTGTCATCTACCGGCGATCAAACATTGAGATACCTGCTATCCCGAGTGAGGTCGAAGACGCGAAGAGTGAGGGCGTCAAGTTCATGATGTTGACGAATCCAATCGAAATTCTGTCCCCTAGAGGCGTTCTCACCGGCATCAGGTGCGTCCGAATGAGACTCGGTGAGCCCGATCACTCGGGCAGAAGTCGGCCCGTACCTATAGTCGGGTCCGAGTTCACAATGGCCGTTAACACGCTGATTCTCGGTGTTGGGCAGAGTGCGAATCCTCGGGGAGTCCAGACTGAGTGTGACTGCACGGAGTATGCTACAGTAAAAGCTGATCCGGTGACCCTGCAGACCAGCATACCTGGAGTCTTCGCAGGAGGCGATGTTGTCTTAGGTCCTCTCACAGTGGTGAAAGCGGTCGGGCAGGGCCGACAGGCTGCTGATTCGATAGACATGTACCTGAGAGGAATCCCCTTTGGACACAGTCCACCCGAGAGGCACCGCGTTCAGTCGTACGAGGTTGACAAGAGAAGAGTCTTGCCTGCAAAGCGTGCAATCATGGCAAAGCAGGGAATTCGGAGCCGCAAGTCAGACTTCTCTGAAGTTGAGCTTGGATTCAGTGAGGAAACTGCACACTCCGAGGCGGAACGATGCCTGGGATGCGCCGTGTGTTGTGACTGCAACCAGTGCGTGAAGGCTTGCCAGCGCGGAGCTATTGACCAATCGATGACGGATGAGTCCGCCGAGCTCTCAGTCGGAGCTATCATTATCGCTACTGGCTATCGACTGTTCGACATCACCGCTTATCCACAGCTTGGATATGGAAGATACTCGAATGTTATTCACGCTATGGAGTATGAGCGACTGATCAATGCGTCCGGACCGACGAAAGGTCACCTCATACGACTAAGTGATGGCAGGATCCCGGAGTCCATGGGATTCATTCAGTGCGTTGGGGCGAGAGATGTGAGCAAGGATGTTCCATATTGCAGCCGGGTCTGTTGCATGTACGCAATCAAGAACGCGGTCATGGCGAGAGAACATAACCCCGATGCAGATGTCACAATCTACTATGCGGACATAAGGGCCTTCGGGAAAGGATTCGAACAATTCTATGATATGGCTCAGACAAGGTTTGGTGTGAAGTTCGTTAGAGGCCGAGTAGCCGAGGTCGCAGAGGACAAGCACACACACAATCTTACCGTCAGATACGAAGACACGGAAACAGGCACGCTTCACGATGTGGAACATGAAATGATAGTCATCAGTCCGGGTATCCAGCCACCCGAAGGGCTTGATGATCTTGCTGTCGAACTAGGCATGGACCTAGCCGCTGATGGGTATGTTGATGTGGCTGACCAGATCGTGACTCCGGTGGACACAAAGATCGCTGGCGTGTTCGTGTGCGGCTGCGCAGATGCGCCCAAGGATATTCCCGACTCTGTGTCAGCCGGGAGTGCCGCAGCCATGAGAGCAACCATTATTCTGAACAACATGAGGAAGAAAGTCTAGGGATGCGACACTTTCAGAAAGCAACCCCCATGTCTGATGTTGTGACAACGGGGCCTACTTCGAGCTCACAGCCCACGAAATGTGCTATGGTCCGTGGTATCATAGTAGGAGATATCAGGTCTCTTTCACCTGGTCGCCATCCTTTGGGTGATTTAGAGTCCTCCTGCCATCATCACCACAGATATAACCGAAAATCGGACCTCGCAGTCGCCCGATTCCTGCTCACAACAAACCATGTCACACAGCTGTGCTCCGCGAGTCGCACAGCAAGAGGATGAGATGAAATGTCCGAAACAGCTCATGAACCCAGAAACAAGATTGCACATGAGCCCAAGTCCACATTCTCTCAAGAGATTGCGGCACAGCCCGGCGGCGAGTATATCAGGAAATGCATTCAGTGTGGACTATGCACGGCAAGCTGCATGGTAGCCAACTACACTGATAAGTATAGACCCCGCAAGATGGTCCAGAAGATACTCATTGGTGAACGCGAAGAGGTCCTAAGTTCTGAACTCCCTTGGCTGTGCATGACATGCAGACTCTGCGAAGAGAGATGCCAGGAAGGTGTGAGCCTTGCTGAGATATTTCACGTTGTTAGAGACATAGCCGCGAGAGAAGGTCATATCCCTAAGGTCTTCAAAGACACCGTCAATTTGGTGATGAAAGACGGTTGGCTGCTAAAGGGTTCCTATACTGATTTCGAGCAGGACGACAGAACTAGTCTAGGGCTAGACCCAGATCTTAACTGGAATGAGGAGTTCATGAAGAAGGTCAAGGCTCGCTATTTCGGGAAAGAGCCTGTGGAAGGAGGCGAACAAGAATGAAGGAGTTCGTGCTCTATACAGGATGCACCGCCCCAGTCAGGCTGCCCGCATATGAAGCAGCCGTGAAGGCAGTCTTGGACAAAATGGGTATTAAGCTCATCGACATGAAGGGTGCCAACTGCTGCGGCGCTCAGTATGTGGAGTCCGTCAACCGACATGCATTCGCTGCCATGAGCGGGCGTATTCTTGCTCTCTCCGAGAAGTATGGTCATGATATTCTTGCTATATGCGGAGCGTGTTCGGGTTCGCTCAAGTGGGTCAAACACGAGCTCGATGAAGACTGGAAGCTCAGAGACGAAGTGAATGCCCTTCTGGCTGATGAAGGGCTGGAGTACACGGGCAAGACACAGGTGAAGCACCTACTCCAGATATTCCACGAGGACATAGGTTATGATGCGATAAAGGCCGCGATTGTGAAACCGTATTCAGGGATTCGTCTAGCTGCCCACTATGGTTGCCATGTTACAAGGCCTTACGACATCGTCCGTGTTGATGACCCTGAGAACCCGACGATCATCGACCGGCTAATAGAGATTGCAGGCGGCACACCAGTTGACTATACAGGCAAGACACGGTGTTGCGGTGGCCCAATGCTTGCGATGGACCAATCGCTTGCCGTCAAGATCGGCTTGGACAAGATTCGCAACATTCGGAATGAGAAAGCGGATGGCATTGTCACTGCGTGTGTCTTCTGTGATATCCAACTGACACAGGTTCAGTTTGGTGAAGGTGTTGGTGAAAAGGAACGCATCCCGGTACTAACTCTGCCGCAGTTCCTTGGTCCAGCGCTAGGCATAAGCCCGGCGAAGCTAGGAATCAGTTTCAATAAGATCAGTCCCAGCAAGATTCTTGCGGGCGTCATGGAGGTGTAGCCATGCCAGCAGCAGCAAAGCCCCAATCGAGCCGGAAAGTCGCCGCGAGGTCAAGTCGAACCGCTGCCAAGCCTAAACCAGCTGCTAAGCAGGTGGCACAAGCTGCCCTTGTGGTCGGCGGTGGTGTGGCAGGTATGCAGGCATCGTTGGACCTGGCCAACCAAGGGTTCAAGGTATACTTGGTTGAGAAGTCACCTTCTATTGGCGGCCGGATGGCAATGCTTGACAAGACATTCCCGACACTTGACTGCTCTGCTTGTATTCTCACACCAAGACTGAGCGAAGTAGCTCGTCATCCCAACATCAAACTATTGACATACACGGATCTGGAGGGTGTTATCGGGAAGGTCGGAAACTTCAAGGTCCGTGTCATAAAGCGGGCCAGGTACGTGAAAGAGGAGTTGTGTGCCGGATGTGGTGCCTGCGCCAAGGAATGCCCGGTTGAAGTCCCAAACGAGTTTGATCAAGGTCTCGGGTTCAGGAAAGCGATCTATGTCGGGTTTCCTCAGTCAACGCCAAGCACCTACACGATTGACATGGAATCATGCATCAAATGCAAGCGTTGTGAGAGAGCCTGCGAGCGCAAGGCCATAGACCTCGAGATGGAAGACGAACGGGTTGAGTTCGATGTTGGCGCGATTATTATCGCGACGGGGTATCGTCTGTTTGATGTGAGAAGGTACTACCGTCTGGGTTACGGACGGCTTCCTGACGTCATCAACGCTATGGAGTACGAGCGATTAATCAATGCGGCAGGACCCACACAAGGGCACCTCATCCGCCTAAGTGATGGCAAGACTCCGCAATCGATTGGTTTCGTGCAGTGTGTTGGTGCCAGAGATGTGAACAAGGGTGTCCCATATTGCAGCAGAGTATGTTGCATGTATGGGATCAAGAACGCAGTCATGGCCAAAGAACACAATCCCTCTACCGATGTGACCATTTACTATGCGGATATCCGTGCCTTTGGGAAGGGCTTTGAGGAGTTCTACGAAATGGCCCGCACTCGCTTCGGTGTCAAATTCCTGAGAGGGCGAGCTGCAGAGATAATCGAGGATGTCAGGACCGGCAAACTGCATCTCAGAGCAGAGGATACTGAGACTGCTCAGCCGCAGGAGTTTGAACATGACATGGTTGTGATTTGTCCCGGGATTCAGCCTCCTGACGACTTGGACAAGATTGCCGAGAAGCTGGGTGTGGCGATGAGTAATGACGGCTACGTCGATGTCGTGCACCGTTACTTCGGCCCTGTCGACACAAAGATGCCAGGGATCTTCGTGTGTGGTTGCGCAGACGGACCCAAGGATATCCCTGACTCGGTAACAGCAGGAAGTGCAGCAGCGATGAAGGCATCTATTATTCTTGCGAAGGGGGGTGCCGCATGATGACCGAGAAAGCAGAGCCGAGAATTGGAGTCTTCGTTTGCCATTGTGGTCACAACATTGCTGGAGTTGTCGACGTGGCAAAGGTCGTTGAGTCGGCAAAGTCGCTGCCCCATGTGGTCCTTTCGACAGACCACATGTTCATGTGCTCAGACGCAGGTCAGCAGTTGATTAAGGATAGAATCAAAGAGCAGAAGCTGAACCGTGTTGTGGTGGCGAGCTGTTCACCCCGAATGCATGAACCGACATTCCGTCGGGTCGTGGAGGATGCAGGTCTAAACCGTTATCTCTTTGATCAGGTAAACATACGGGAGCATGTTTCATGGTGCCACATGCGTCAGCCAAAGGAGGCTACTGACAAAGCCATTGACCTTGTCAGAATGTCTGTGGCCCGAGCAGCAGAGCTTGAGAGTCTGCCCATAAAGTCGGTCAGTGTTACTCCGCGGACACTTGTTGTCGGTGGAGGCATTGCTGGGCTGAGGGCGTCCCTTGACATTGCAGACAGAGGTTTCGAGGCTGTCTTGGTAGAAAGGATGCCCGAACTCGGAGGCCATGTGAGGAAGTGGACACACCTCTTCCCGGCAGATGAGTCAGGAGAGCAGATAATTGCGCCGCTTGTTCGACAGGCTGAGCATCACAAGCTTGTCAGAGTCATGAAGGACAGTGAAGTCGTTGAGTTCGGTGGATACATTGGCAACTTCACTGCGAAGATCAAGAACCACAAGACTGGTATGGTCAAGGAAGTCGATGTTGGTACTGTGATTGTGGCGACCGGTTTCGAGCCATTCAGGCCATTCGGATATTACGAATATGGTCAACACCCTGACATAATCACGCTTGCAGAGCTTCAAGAGATGACGCCTAGGGCGGACCTAATCCGACCCAGCGACGGGAAGAAAGTCAAGAAGCTTGCATTCATTGGTTGTGTCGGATCTCGAGAGGCGGGCAAACTGGGCCACGAACATTGTTCTCGGCATTGCTGTTCGGCTGTTGCGAAAGCGGCGGCAGACCTGAGAGACAGGGTCGACGAAGTCGTAATAATGTACCAAGACATCAGGACCTATGGAAGGGGCCACGAAGAGCTGCATCGGCTCGCGAGGTCGAAGCTGGTCATCTACAGCAAGTTTCCCAAGGAGAAGAAACCGGTTGTGCAGATTGCTAACGGCAGGATAAGGATCACATGGTATGATGTACTGTCAGGTGACAATCTGGAGTACGAGCCGGACCTGCTAGTGCTGGCCTCAGCGATGATACCTCCTGCGGATGTTGCTGAGACTTCAAAGATGTTCAGTCTCACGAGGAGTGCAGACGGCTTCTTCAACCCAGAGCACATCAAGCTTGCACCTTTGACCACACACACCGCTGGAGTCATGATTGCAGGAGCGGCCCAGGCGGCAAAGAACGCATCTGAGTCTGTTGTCGATGCCAGCGGCGCGGCAGCCAAGGCTGTCGGGCTAATGGCAAGAGGAAACGTGGAGATCGAGTCTACGGTTTCACATGTGATTCCGGAGCTGTGCTCATCATGTCACACGTGTGTGACTGCCTGCCCGTATGGAGCAATCGCAATGGACACGAAGAAGAGCCCACCAGTGGCCTTGGTGACAGAGGCCAAGTGCAAGGGCTGCGGCACATGCGCGGCATCATGCCCGAGTAGTGCGATTATCATGTACCATTCCACGGACGAACAGATCCTGACAATGGTGGAGGCATATCTCTGTCCCTCGACTCAGACTACGGGAGGTGTCGCTTGATGTCGACCACCACTGCCGAATCGAGCCCCGCAGTGAACTGGGAGCCCCGAATCATTGCATACTGCTGCAACTGGTGTTCGTATGCAGGTGCCGATCTTGCAGGGACAAGCAGGATCCAGTACCCACCGAACGCGAGAATTCTCAGAGTCAACTGCACGGGACGTATCGATCCCGAATTCATTCTCGTTGCTCTTGAGATGGGAGCGGATGGCGTGCTTGTGTCAGGATGCCACCCAGGCGACTGTCACTACACTTCTGGGAACTTGAAGCTCCGTGCCCGATGGGCTCTCATGCAGAAGACGATTGAACAGGCAGGCGTTGACCCCCGAAGAGTACGCCTGCAGTGGGCTAGCGCCTCAGAGGCGCAGATTTTCGCAGATGGAGTCAAAGAGCTGACCGAGCAAGTAAGAAAGCTTGGTCCGATAAGGAGTGAATGGAAATGAGCGCGTTCCAGAGGTTCTTCAGTCAGAAGCGCGGAGATGTACGGAAGCAACGACAGGCTATCGAAGAGTCCTTGAAGGCAGGTCCTTCCACTGTCACCAAGATAGCGGAGAAGACTGGTCTGGCCAAGGACCTGATTGTGTGGAATCTGGTTGGCATGCTGAAGTGGGGCGCCGTGGAAGTCACTGGCGAACAAGACCACGAGCTTGTTTACACACTCAAGGAGGCGTAATGTTGGCAAAGCCGGTACCGGTGGCCATGGCGCAGGGGAGTTCTTGCTGGGGTTGCTTCCAGAGTCTAGTAGACATACACCTGAAGCTCGCAGACGTGCTCCCACTGTTGGACATCAAGTACTGGCAGGCTGTGGTTGACTACAAGCTTAAGGACTTGGAAGGTTATCCCGACAAATCCATTGCAGTCGGTTTCTATGAGGGTATGGCTCGCACTGAGGAAGATATTCACCTTCTGAAGGTCATGCGTCAGAAATGCCAGACCCTGATTGCATTTGGCTCATGCTCTTGCTTTGGCGGCATTCCCGGCATGGCCAACTTCTCGGACATCGAGCAGTGCTACGACGTCAAGTTCAGACACAACAAGACAGTCAACGGCGGTAGTGTACCATCGGTCAACGTCCCAGCAATCACAGATGTTGTGAAACCTAATACCGACTATGCAGCCTTCGACGTCTATCTGCCGGGATGTCCCCCAACATCGAAGCTCATCCTGACTGCTGTGACTGCATTGCTTGAGGGTAAACCACTCGAGTTACCTCCCTACACCGTATGTCATTACTGTAAACGTGAGAAGAAAGAAACGCCCATCTCAGAGATCCTTCGACCTTATGTAGGCAAGGCTGATGTCCAGAGATGCCTCCTTGAACAGGGCTACATCTGTATGGGCCCATCAACGTGGGGTCTCTGTGAGGGGCAGTGTGTCAATAAGGGTGCGACCTGCAGAGGTTGTTTTGGTCCTTCGCCGCCCATAATGAAGGATCACGGTGCCGCTACCATATCGATGCTGGGGACATATGCTCCGATTGACCCGGACAAGCTCATCGCACAAGTAAAGGACCCACTGGGTACGTTCTACAGATTCGATTACCCTACAAGTCATCTGGGCCGCATTCGTATCAAGCACGAGGAAGCTGAGAGGAGGCGCAAGTAGAGTGCCGGAGGAGAAGACAATCCACATCGACCCAGTGACTCGTCTTGAGGGTCATGGTGCTCTGACCATCAAGCTGGGCCCTGGAAACAAGGTGAAGGATGTTCAGTTCAACATTGGGAGCACGCGCTTTTTCGAGCAGTTTCTGGTGGGCAGGCCCATGGAAGAGGTCCCAAGGATTGCCCCAAGAATCTGCGGCATCTGTCCTGAGCCTCACCATCTTGCATCAGTGAAAGCTGTCGAGGCCGCGTGGGACGTGAAACCACCTCCAGCCGCCATAAAGCTGAGGCGTCTACTTATTGAGGCGAAGCAGCTGTCATCACATGCTATCCATTTCTACGCATTAGCTGCGCCTGACTTCGTGTTCGGACCATTTGCTGACCCAAGTGTGAGAAATGTGGCCGGTGTCCTGAAACACCTGCCCGATGTTGCAGTACAAGCAATCAAGCTCATGGAGTTTGGTCAGGAACTGTGCAGAGACATTGCAGCTAAGGCAATCCATCCCGCGACCGCTATCCCGGGTGGGATGTTGAACTCACTCAAGGAGGAAGAACGCGACAAGTGGCTCAAAGCTGTTCCTGCCATGCTTGAGAACGTGCAGAAGACCGTCGACCTTGCAAAGAAGGTCGTCAACCTCTACTTCGACGTTATCACAAAAGTAGCTGTGACCCCAACTTACTATGTGGGTCTGAGCAACAAGGGTGTGCTCGACATCTATGATGGTACCATCCACGTTATGGATCCTAGCGGGAAGATGGTTGCTGACTTCGAGCCTAAGGATTACACCAAATACTGGGGCGAGTATGTGAGCGATCATTCATATGCGACCCACATCTACTACAAACTGGCAGGATATCCGGCAGGTATCTGGCGGGCCAACACGCTCGCACGATGCAACATCGCTGATAGAATGGCCACTCCCCTTGCTGACGCTGCCCTAAAGGAGATGCGTGCATTAATTGGTCGGCCATCGCACCACACATTTGGCTACCACTACGCAAGGATAGTTGAGATGGTTCAGGCTGCTGAGTCGATCAAGAAACTCCTTGAAGACCCCGATATAGTAAGCACGGACGTGAAACTATCGGACGTGCAGCCAAAGGCTGGAGAAGGAGTCGGGGTGGTAGAGGCACCGAGAGGCACATGCCTCCACAATTACGAATGTGACGACCAGGGGATAGTCACCAAGGCTAACATCATAGTTGCCACAAACCACAACATCGGCGGTATTGAGAAATCTCTCACGGATGCTGCCAAGATGATCTTCGAACAGGACGGCCTCAAGAAGCTGAAGCTGCCAGAACCCCTAGTGAAGACCTAGACAGGAACGAATGAACATGACAGACGAAATACCTGAAGGCGTACTCAATCTCCTTGAGATGGTTGTACGCTGCTATGACTGCTGACTCTCTTGCGCCGCTCACATCGTCATTGTAGACGAAGAGGGACGCGAGATAGTCAGCAAGGAGCTCGTGACCAGCAGCGAATGAAGGCGCGGTCGCAAAGATCTGAACTGCGCTCGACGACCCTGCGAGGGTTGCTGGTCATGCTCCTTCTTCCGCTTCTGCTTGGCAGCTAGCTACGCGTGTAGTCTGTCATTTCAAAGGTCGGTCCGTGGAAGCCGGGACTTCCGGGATTATGTCCAAGGCTAGGTGGCCGAATTCCTTGTTCGCATTCGGCAGGTGTCGAGTTGAGATACGGCAATCTGGAAAGTATATATGTCACGCGTGCCGCGAGCATTGAAAGCCCTGAAACTCTGCCGACTTGGGTGATAGAATGAGTAGCTACCTCAAGACCAACAAATTCATTGTGGCAGTCCTAGTTCTCTCCGTGATTATCGGAGGACTCACTTTCAGCAATCTGCCCGGACCAGCGACGCCCACGAGTGTCCAGACCGTTAATGGTGTGACCTACAACTTCGCAGACTACAACTCCTTGACCCATGAACAACTCGCCATTTTCAACTACTTGAACACAATCGTCAGCCATGAGTATCAGCCATATGGGTCGTGGACTGGTTGGAATGCCGAGAACTTTGTAGGACTGCACCATTACGCCTTGGCGTTCATGGCTTACGCTACTGCTAGCTTTTTTGAGTCAACTCCTGGATATCGCAGTGACTACTACAGGAATTTCGCTTATGACCTGATAGAGAAGATGAATACGACCGAGGCACTGTGGCATAATGACTCTGTCGAGTTCAGAGAATGGGCTAATCCCGCCTATGGCTTCACTCAGTATCACTATCCAAACGCCACGAACTCTTCTGATCTGTATGTTGGCGGATTTCGTGGCCCGGCAAACATCATGTGGACAGGCCACTATGCTCTCATGATGGAGCTCTACGAGAGGAACTTCCTCCTGGGGAATATGACTAGCGAGATAGACTGGTTCGTCAGAGACTGGAACAACACCCTGACAACCGACGGATATGGGAACGCAAAGGAAGGAGGCATATTCGGTGTTGGCCTCATTCCATGTGAACCGTACATCGTGTTTGTCCAGTGCAACAGCATCCCTATCTATGCAACAGAGCTCTATGACAATCTCTATGGCACCCACTACATGGAGGGTGGCATGTGGGACTATGGCCTC
>PRDI01000126.1 GCA_003345595.1 Candidatus Thorarchaeota archaeon
CTGAGGTGCGATTCCAATAACCATTAGAAGAACAAGAAGAACTGAAAACAGCTGAACACGGAGCAGATTCCTATGCAAGCTTTTGGAGCCTCCTCTATCAAGCGAAGCCGAACGAGGAGGGGTCGTCTCCAGCTGCATGGGATGGTGGCAGTCTCTTCACGAGTCATGCCAAACCTTCCGCTGGGGGTGCTCGACTTCCTCTTCCTTCGGTCGCCCAGCGAACCGAAGCACCGACAGCACTGGGTACTAATAACGGTTTGCTCTCTTTTAGAAAGGCTCGCAGACTGGGAAAAAACGTGGGAATCGTCTACTCAGCCATTGGCATACTTGGATTGCCCAGTCCCGGCAAATGAGCTCACAAGCGGGACAAGAAAGGCCTTGTTGGGAATGTGTCGAACTCGTCGCCAGATTCGGGCGACGACTTATATGTTGACCTTCGTTATGACTGAAACAACAGATTCGCGTTTCTCCAAGACGGAAGGAATCCCAGAGGAGAATAGGATGTCAGGTGGTCAAGAATGAAGAACTATGACGTCGTAGTTGTCGGCGCAGGTCCAGGCGGGTCGATTGCGGCTATGGAAGCTGCTAATCGCGGACTTAAGACAATCTTCTTCGAAAGAGGACGAAGGCCCGGCGAAAAGAACTCCTCTGGGTGTGGACTTGGTCCAAGAATGTGGACCGACTTCCGATTCATGAAGGAACTCACACCTGAAGTGTGTCCTTCCATGAGGGCTGGCGCCGCATCTAGAAGCTACTTCGTGAACAAGCAGGGGGTGGTAGCGGGCTACGTCATGGCAAGGCCGACGGAGTCAGTTTCCTACGAGCCAGCAAAGAGCTTCATCACCATGAACGTGTACAGGAGTGACTTCGATCCTTGGCTGGCAGCATTTGCCACGAAAGCAGGCGCAGAACTGAAGACCTCAACACTTGTGACCGGCCTTCTAAGAGAGAACGACAGAGTCGTGGGTATTATTGATGAGCATGGCGAGAAGTACCGCGGCCTGGTCATAGGCGCTGACGGTGTCGTTTCCATGGTAGCCAGACAGAGCGGTCTCCGCATGAGATGGGATCAAGACCATGTCACGCTCGTGCCGCAGTACGACTTTGCCGTTGACCCGCAGAGAATTGACGACATAATGGGTGACGAAACGTTGGCTGTCTGGTGGTCGGCATTATTCCCGGCTGCGTACCAAGTATTCTTTCACGATGGCTTCCATCTCGGACTGGGTAACTGGATGACTTGGTGGGACAAGAACCCGCTTTATTACCTCGATCAAGTAGTCAAGCTGGACTACTTTCAGAGACTAGTGAGAGTACTAGACGCACGACCTCGAGAATACCATGCTCACTTGCTGCCTTGGCTCGGTAGCCCCGGGAACACCCACACGGACAACGTTATTCTGGTCGGCGATGCCGGTGGTTTTCCATGTCCCCTCGAAGCTGAGGGAATCTATCCCGCAATGATCACTGGGAGAGCAGCCGCCGAAGTCGCGGCCGACGCCATCTCATCAAGCGACACGTCCAAGGAGTTTCTGGATCTCTATGACCGGAAGTGGCAGCAGACAAGTATTGGTGAAGAGTTCAAGACCGGTCCAGAGCTGGCCCGCATCTGGAGAGCACTCCCCTTCAGCCCCAAGGAAACAATGTCTTGGTTCGTACCGATGATTATGGAGATACTTGGAGGAATACTAGACTGGTCCCAGCCTCATGCTGTCCGAGTCAGACAGGTGATGCGGCATGTGAAGTTGTATTTGCCGCAGGCAGTACCGTTCATCATGAGAAACGTCCTTCCGCTATTGGAAAAGATCCTGGGAGAGAGGATGGATATGCTCACCAGCCCTGAGAAGCTGATAGCTTCCATGCCAGAGCTTCAAGAGGCAATCGCCTCTGCGTTTGAAGAGAAGGAGGAGAGAGCTTGAGAGCAGACATTGATTCGTTGGTCACGAGAATCGCAGGGTCCAGTGACTTCATCAAGCTCGACTCGACGAAGTGCAACATGTGCGGACGATGCCTCGTAGTGTGCACTATGGGGCTCTGGAAAAAGAAAGGCAAGAAGGCGTACATTGCCGATGACTACAAGTCAAGGTGTGTGGAGTGTGGAGCCTGCTATCAGGTGTGTGAAGCAGATGCCATCGATTTTCACTATCCCTCTGGTGGAAAGGGCGTAGTGTATGAACGCGGGTAGCCGGAGGCAGAATGCGGCTCACCTCGTGGTCCCAAGACTGCAGCAATCATGTCATCCGGTTACCATTGATGGCGACAGTCCGTTTCCACCATCACACGCTCGATCGGGCATCCTCAAGATGATGCCCGAAGGTCCTACAGTCCAAATTCACGAACCTCGCTGACTGATACGCATTCGAAGGCCTCTGATGGAGACTGCTGATAGTACTAGCCCCGTTGGAGCCTCCTCTTGTACTGGTCAGTAACCACCAGAGAGGCCCTCCGTGTTGATCGAGGTCCCGAGAATCGGTCGCAGCTGTTGCTCCCCCTATTCTCGTTGACGAGCGGTATCATTGGAGCACGTGCTCCAAGAGAACATATTTGGCAGGTCTCCGTCGTTACATCAGTTTCCCGCGAAAGCGTCCGATAGACTGATTAGGTTCACTCGGGGGCGGCTATCACTATGGTACCCAAGAGAGCAATCGTGCGCCCTCCAAGTCGCAGCTTCTCACGTTGCATCTCCTCTCACCCGTTGCGGAACACTGCGAGTGCGAAGAAAGCCAAGGGGCAACACTCTGCGTACTGCACCACACTCGGGGAGCTCGGTCTTGAGCTGCTCACAATGAAAGCTGAAGACGCATACCCCGACTCATGCTTCGTTGAGGACACCGCTGTCGTACACAACAACAAGGCCATTATCGCAAGAATGGCGGCTAAGAGCAGACAAGGAGAAGAGGACACAGTTGAGTCACTTCTTGGTCAGTATATTCCTGTTCGCAGGATAAGTGAGCCTGGAACTCTGGAAGGGGGAGATGTGATCCATCTTCCCGACAGACTCATCAGCGGCGTTTCACAACGGACGAATGTCGAGGGGGTCTTCCAGATGAGTGACTGGCTTGAGGTCCAAGTCGATGCAGTCAGAGACCCCTACATTGTGCACCTCAAGAGCCATGTCACCTACTTAAGCGGCAAGACGATAGTCTGCAGGAAGAGCTATGCGGACCACCCTGCACTTGAAGGGTACGAGTTGCTGATTGTTGATGACAATGAGGCATACGCGGCCAACACGCTTACAATAGGCAATGTCGTAATCATGCCCGCAGGATTCGAGCGGACTGCAGAGACGGTGAGTGAAGCAGGTTACGAGGTTATATGTCTGGACGTCAGCGAGTTCGAGAAATGTGAGGGGGCGCTGACATGTCTTTCAATCCTCTTCTAGCAAGCGTACTAGTCCCAAACAAGTGTCACCCATGAGGTGCCGCATTCCTTGCACTCTGCTTCCAAGCGCGGGACAGACAACTGTGGCGAGAGCGCCGCGAATGACAGAAACAGATGGAGTATCATCTCTGACTTGCTAGCCGTATCGCTCCTTTTGAACTCCCACAATACCTAGGCCGGTCATTAGCAGATTACTTCATTCAGAGAGCCATGCTCTGCTCTAGTCTTGCTTCACGAGTCCTTCGAGCCTCACCGACAATATGCTTTCGGTGAAAAACACACCATGAATACGACACAAGCATTCCCTGCAGACCCGCCAAACGAACCTTGGCAGTGTCTGTTCCCAGCTGATCCCCCGAATGAGCCATGGCAGTGTCTGTTTCCGGCAGACCCTCCGAATGAGCCCTGGCTCTTCTAGAGGAGCAACTAGGCTGTACACAGGCAGAGTGTCCTACCGCCTTTTGGGGTGGGAATACACTCTGCCCCCATCTACAGGTTAGGGCGGCACTGATCTTATGACTCCCGGCCGTCGACCTTGGATAAGTGGACGAAATCAAAGATGTAGGTCTGTGAAGTTCGGAAATCCCCGGACCCGGCCCAGAAACCCGACGACTGACCTTCCCAGAAACCAAAGCAGGAACCAGTGACCGGGTCGTACCGGGAGTGAATCTTCAGATAATGACGCCCAAGTTGCCAAGGAATATGAGCAGACCGGTGAGGTCGCTCTGGTTGATCTTCTTCGATTCTACACGGCGGCGTTTCTTATGATTTCTATCCAGCAATTCCTCGCATCCGACACATCTTTGGCGATGCACTAGGAAGACCATAACGCAAGACATCCTATGCTCTCGCCCCAGGTGCATGAAGGCCACATCATTGTCTATTGCCAGATTATCGACTCACCAAATGTGACCCATTGTTAATAGGCATGTATAATCTTTTGTTGGCGCTCAGTAGTACGCATAGTTTTCAATGCTGTTCAGAAAGGTACAGA
Source organism: Candidatus Thorarchaeota archaeon (assembly GCA_003345595.1). Lineage (GTDB taxonomy): Archaea > Asgardarchaeota > Thorarchaeia > Thorarchaeales > Thorarchaeaceae > OWC5. The sequence goes on from PRDI01000126.1 coordinate 4,376, forward strand.
AGTCTGTACTTTTCGAGAGACAGATGCAGAACGGCAGCCGCAACTGCGAACTCAGGACAGTGATTCCCGGAGAAACGGTCATCGCAGAAAGGAGTAGGACCACGTTCATAAGAGAAGAAGGCTTTCAGGTCTGGTCTGTCTGAACTCGACACGTTTCTTCATTTGCAGAACGGTGATGTCGGGTTTTCGGGAGCTGACAGCCATGTCATTCGTGGGAAAGGATTCAAAGAGGAGCATTGTCAGGAACTTTGGCTCTCATGTTTCGTCGGGCAAGGTGGACTTCTATACCGCAATCGACCTTGACTTTGTGATAGGCAAGAGAAGAGGCTCGTGGATGTATGACGTGTCTGGCAAGACCAAGCTTCTCAACTGCCACTGCAACGGAGGAGTGTTCAACCTTGGACACCGTAATCCAGAATTGATCCGTGTGTTGACGGATGCACTGAAAGAACTCGACATTGGAAATCACCACCTCATCAGTGAACAAAGAGCCAAGCTTGGCAAGAAGCTTGCCAAGGTGAATCCGCCAGGTCTGAGTCGAGTCGTATTTGGCGTGAGCGGCGGAGAAGCAGTTGACTTCGCCATCAAGCTTGCGCGAGCTCAGACAAGACGACAGAAGATTATCTATGCGTCTGGAGGATATCACGGGCATACGGGACTTGCACTTGCGGCGGGAGCGGATCACTTCAAGAAACCGTTCGAGCCTCTGGCTCCTGGTTTTGTCGAAGTGCCATTTGGTGACACTGAAACGCTTTCGAAGGTGATTGACGAGCAGACTGCCGCAGTGCTATTCGAAACAATCCCTGCGACCCTCGGCATGCCCATTCCCCCTGATGGATTCTACAAGGAAGTCAGGGAATCATGTGACAAGAAGGGCGCACTCTTGATACTCGATGAGATACAAACAGGATTGGGGAGGACTGGGAAACTGTGGGCGTTCCAGCACTACGGGATCACGCCTGACATCTTCACGATTGGCAAGGGACTCTCTGGAGGCCTCTATCCGATGTCAGCGACCTGTTATCGAGATGAGCTGGACTCATTCATGCGTGAGAACCCGTTCATACACGTGTCAACATTCGGGGGAGCCGAGCTTGGCTGTCCTGTGGCGGAGAGAGTCCTCGACATCTCGTCTTCGAGAGCATTTCTGGGCCGTGTGAACACCTTGGCAGCTAGAGTTGAGAATGGACTTGACGTACTCAGTCAGCAGTACTCAGATATCCTAACGGAGGTGCGACAGCTCGGCCTGTTCATCGGTCTCAAGATGAATGACCAAGGATACGGGCCGCTCATGAGCATAGCCTGCTACAACAGCGGACTGTTCGCAGTATATGCTGACAATGACAAATCGGTGCTGCAGTTTCTGCCGCCATTAACCATCAGTGATGCGGAAACATCATTCATGTTCAGGAGCCTCAACAGGGCGTATTCGTGGGCAAGGAACAACCCCAAGTATCTCGAACTTGCAAGAGCATTGGTAGCATAGGAGGTACAATGAGTGACGATAACTGTTGACGACAATCTGCTGAAGACCTTTGAAGAGCAACTCGATCCATCAAGACCTGAAGAGTCACCGATGCCTGCGAAGGTGCTAGGCTACGGCGAAATCAGCACGGTGTTCGAAATCCTGCAAGAGGATCAATCGGAAATCGCGTTCAAGAGAATGCCTCTATTCGACACGGTTGCACAGGTCGAGAGCTACGAGAGCCTATATGAGAGATACAATGAGCAGCTCGTGAAAATCGGACTACAGCTTCCCGAGTATGGAGCGACGCATATTGTCACGGATAGCGGGAGGATTGTCCTGTACCTTTACCAGGAGAAGCAAATCGCAGACGCCATCGGCAACAAGGTGATTCACAAGGTTTCAAATGATGAATGCTTCCTACTTGTCCGCCACGTGTTCAGGGAACTGAATAAGGTCTGGAAGTTCAACAACAAACACAGAAACAAGCTCGAGCTGGCTATCGATGGACAGGTGTCCAACTGGTCAGTGCAGGAAATGAACCCAAACAACCCCAGCATAGGCCGGGACACGAGACTGGAGTACCTCGACACAAGCACACCCCTGATGAGGGAGAATGGAAAGGAATTGCTTGATGCGGTCCTCTTCCTCAAACCGACCCCTCTTGTGATGAGATGGGTACTCAAGAGGTTCTACCTGCAAGACATACTCGACAGATATTACGACCTACGCCGCGTGTGCCTTGATCTGGTTGCGAATTTCCTGAAGGAACAGCGAAGCGACCTGGTGCCTGGACTCATCGACGTCACCAACGAGTTCTTCAGAAACGAAGCCGTCATAGAGCATCTGGCTCCCCTTACTCCTGGGGAGGTCAAGAGCTACTACGACAATGATGCCTCGACATGGAGACTCTACCTCAGACTCAGGAGAATGCACAGATTCATGAGCCGCAAGGTACTGAGGAGATACTACCCCTATATTCTGCCCGGGAGGATCGTAAGGTAGCACTGTCGAAGCATTCTCGGCGACAGGCTCATTCAGATGCATCAGTAGTGATGCTCAGTCCGCAAGGCGACCTAGCCTAGTATTGTGACACCTGTCGTTAGCCTTTCTGACTCTTGCGGCCTGAACAGTGCCCTAGGAAACAACAGAGTCACCATTGTGACCTTTTTAATAAACAAGAGGCGATGCACCAATGATTAAAATACCCGGAAGTCATAGAGTAGGAAGCCATTCTGGAGATGATATCTAAATGGGAAAGGCTCTTGCTTGTTTTGGGTTACTCCTGATAATCATTGGAATCCTGCCGATAATCCTAACCTTGTTAGGGTATGCGACATACGCTGCTTACTTCCACCTTGGGTTCTACACCTTGATGGTAGGCACATATGCGTTCTCGGAACTCATGTTGGGCCTAATAGGGTTCGGCTTCCTTCTGTTGATTATCGGTGCTCTCAAGTAGAGTGTAAGCGGAGGCCGCTGAGGTTTCCTCTAGATCGAGTTCAGAATCTTGCAGGTAGAGAGTGCCATTTCTTGCGGAAATAGGATGAATGGGGAGACACCTCCTCCGCAAGAACGGCATAATCCAACCTGCATCTCTTTGTTCATCTGCATATGCGTTGCGCGTAGCAGCCGCCACGTCGGGTGCCGACCAAGAATGATGATAAGGCAGAAGTAACGGTTCGGAGTAGAACTACGAAAACGGAATCTCCAGAATCGCATGGAGAACAATCTTCTGAGAGATGGACAGCGGACTTTGTGGTCGATAGAGCAAAGCAAGTACATCTATGGGATAGGTCGCAGTGATCTGAGTTTCCTAGACATAAATAGTCAAGGACGGCTCTGCCTGCAGATCGGGAATACGCAAGTGTCCCTCTCAAGCATAGTCGAAAGGTTCGTAAAGAGCAGTCAGGCAGACTGTTCCTCGTTTGCTCTCAGGATTCCTCTCTTTGCGGCTGAAAGGGCCGCTAGTCTGACAAAAGCGTTTCGCGACGCCATGAAAGAGTCGTCATACCGTGGCCGGTACATTCCTCTCTTTCCGATGAAAGTCAACCAGCACTACGACGTCGTGAGAGCCGTGCTAGCGTCTGACCCAATGTACGGAGTAGAAGTTGGTTCCAAGACCGAGTTTCTAATGGCCCGAAGCATCCTAGGCCAGGACAAATCCAGGCTGATCGTCTGCAATGGTATCAAGGATAGGAAGTACATGAGGATGATTGAGGATGCTCACGACGCGGGCCACAGCGTGGTCGTGTGCGTCGAGAATGTCGCGGAGGTTCATCTTCTTGTCAAAAGCCTACCTCATGGCGGTATCCCCATCGGCATCCGTGTCATACCTTACGTCGAACCGAGCGGACACTGGGGCTCTTTAGGCGGCAGATACTCCAAGTTCGGCCTAACAATCCATGACTTGAAGGCAGTGGTTGACGTCCTCAGGAACTATGACCTGAGGAAGGACTTCTGTTCAATCCACGCACACATTGGGTCACAGGTAACTGACCTTGGCAGCATACGCGAACTCTCAATATTCATGATGAAGGTCTACTCTTGGCTCGAGAGAGATTGTGGTCTGACTGGCCTCAAAATGGTTGACCTAGGTGGAGGACTACCCGTAGACTACGAAGGGACTCATGGCGATATCACGCTTGACAGGTACGCAAAGACGGTTGTCGAAACGGTAAGTGCCGCTTGCGGCGATCTAGGCCTGACCATGGTGCCGAGCATATTGACAGAAACAGGGCGTGCAGTCACAGCTCACAGTTCCATGATTCTTGTCAAGGTCGTTGGGCATAAGAGATCATTACCCCCTACTGACACATTACCGCCCAATGCGAGCGAGCAGATCACAAAATGGACTAAGACAGTCCAGAAGACCAAGGACATCGCAGGTATTCGGAGGGTGTGGTCCCGCCTCAACAAGGAAATTGGAAGTGCAGATGTCGACATCGACGCGCTTGAACGAAGGGAGCAGGTTCTTGCTCACGTAAGAGATGCCATCAGGAAGAAGATCGTTGAGCTCGGAAAGAGTGCTGCAGACTTGATCCCCCCAGAGTGGTCAGCATATCCTGATGTCGTCGCTCTGGGCAACTTCAGCATGTTCAGCAGCTGCATTGACCACATTCTGGTACACCAGCATTTCCCCGTCATACCTATCGCAGGCCTAGATAAACAGCCAGGAACCTTGGTCCGCTTAGTAGACATGACCTGCGACAGCGACGGTGAGATTTCCACCTTCGTGCGCAGAGAACACCTCGATGGAGCTCAGCTTACGACAATCGATGGCCGACCCCTGACAGGGCCGAAGAGTGAAACCACGATAGGCATCCCCGTTCCCTCCGTCGAATCTCTGAAGGGGTCTTGTTTCGTGATAGCCCTGACCGGCGCCTACCAGGAGGCCATGGCAAGCGATCCCGGCCTTCTTGGGAAGTTGCCTGATGCAGTTCTAGCATTCAAAGACAATCAGGTGTTCGTAGCCTGCAAGAGTGGAGACCTGAGTCTGACGTCGAAACTACGCCAATACGGGCTCGAGGTCGGCTCTTTCGACCCCTATTTCACGGGCGAGGAAGACTGACATCTGTTGATTTTTCAACTGCGCGTTGTCGTACAAGATGGGCCGTGCACGAGTCGAAAGCTCTTGACAATACAGGCGGTTACCAGAGTCGCTTTGTTTCTGGCTGCAACCAGAGTGATAGAGGAACTCAGGCAGAAGTGAATCCCGAGTGAGCAGACAGACTCAGATTCATCAGAGTAGGTTGACATGTCCGCTAATCCTTTATTGGGCGGCTGTACCTGTCCATTCGTGGAGACTCCTTCAACATGACTGACTATGAGCTTCTGCAAAGATTGGCTTACCTGCAGAAGACGCTGAAGAAGCTGAAGGAACTCGGAGCCAGTGCTTTCGACGAATTCAATAGCGACTTCAGGGTGAGCGACGCGGCACTCTACAATCTTGAGGTCGCCACAGAAACAGTGGTAGACTTGGCCAATCGGGTGATAACAAAGAGGGGTGGATCCCATCCGAGAAACCGAACCGAGACTTTTCGTACCCTCGGTACTCTTGGAGTAATTGACAAACCGGTAGAAATGGGTCTGCTCAAGCTTGCCTTGCTGAGGAATACGCGTGCGAACTCCTATGTCGATGTGAACCTGCAGGAACTATACATTTTGCTTCGGAATGAACTGCCAATAATCAGCAAGGCCGTTAAGATTCTTAGAAAAGAACTTGGGATGGAGGAGAAGCGCTAGTTTCTCAAGCTGGATTTGAGATCAAGTTCATGTACGCAGCTCACGACGAACGGACGCATCTGGTGCCTACTATTGACCACGAAGCAGTCTGCGGCTTCGATGGACCTCCAGCCAGAAGAACGATGATGCGGCCAGTGCTATTACAAGTGCGTATACATTGTGGGCACCAAAGTCAAATGGAACAGTCACAGCATAGACAAGCAGCAGACCTGTAATGAAGACAGCATAGAACGCCATCCTTGGCAAGGCGCCGTGTTCAAAGAAGAGGTAGTTGTCAAGAAACCCGAGGTCGGCGTCGTCCCTAATGTAATACTCGCCGCTCGCTGACTTCGACGCCAGTCCGAGATTGACGAGCTTCTCAAGGTGATACAACGCAACGCTGGGACTGCTTAGACTGAGCTTATTCGACAGCTCCCGGACACCCATAGCCCCTCTGTTACTCAGGAGAGATAGAAGAACTCTCCATGTGGTGGCACCCAACTGGAATGCAATGGGGAGCTCGTCCTTCTTGTGATCAACTGGCGGCACACAGATACCTCCATCGCTCACTTTAGCCTGATTGCGTGCCGGCAAATCAACAATCCTACTATGTAGACCAAGGGTGCAATAGCCACAAGAAACAGACCGAACTGGGGCGTCAACGGCGAGGGGTAACTAATCCAGAAAACGAGTCCAACCGTTGCCGGCAAGAGAATCGAGACAACGTACCCCAGTTCCGCGGTTCTAGCATGCGGACCAGCTATTCTGGACATCGCCCAGCCAAGTGGACCCCAGAAAACAAAGAAGAGCACAGGGATGTTCAGCCAGATGAAACTGTCATATATTGGCTGACCAGGGACACCGGTTGCTCTCCGGAGCATGATGGAGAGGGGAATCATGAAATCCAAAGTTGCAGTAGTGGGAACCTGCCAAAGCAAGGAGCTGACAATATAGGATTGCGAGAACCAAGGGAAAACGACACTCAGACAGAGAAGGACTACCGGCCAAAACCGAGGATCGTGGGTAATGCGTGAACGCGTGCGAGGAGTGCTGGGTTGCTGTGCCAGGAGCAAAGAACCGAGCAGCAGTCCGATCACGAACACAATCACGATGAGCTCACCCGGCGAGAGATTGACTCCAAAGATTGTGAAGTAGGGCAGTCTCACTCGAAGTATGAAGTTCTCCGTGCCATTCGTTGTGATTTGCGCAGCCAAATACCGTCCGAATCCTATGAGCCCCGCCGTGTACCTCAGAGAAGCGGTCAATGTTGTGTTGCATGAAGGAACATATAGCGCTTCAGGATATGGCGGGGTGAGATCTACGAAGGAGTAGTATGCATCATAGCCCGGACCAACTGAAAGTGAGTCGATGATGAAAACCGGATTGATATCCAGAGAAACTCTAATCATATCAAGTCTGCATCGCAATAGTGCCTGTTCGTTGTTTCCGATCTCGAAGTCGAAACTTGGACCCGATAGTCCGCCTAACTCGCTGTAGAAACCCGAAACACAGGAGTATCTGCCCGGTTGGACATAGATCGTCTCATTTGGTTGCGCCGGAAAGATCAGACCACCACAGATTGGATCCGTCAAGCGGGTGATGTTGACCGCGGGGACCGAGAAACGATTTTCCATTCCATACCAAGGGTGCATATACCTGCTGATGGAATCTCCATTTCGAGACTCGAGATCTATTGCCAGCGGAAGCAGGGGATACTGAGACTGAGCAATCCCGAGCAGGCGCGATAGTAGAACCGAGGCACATGACGACGTCCGGATATCAATCGTGACCAAGGCAGTAAGGCACCAGGTCCCCGGGGACTGTGCTGCGATATCGTCAAGTGGCACCGAGAGAGTGAGGCGGAGCGAATCCCCAGTTTCTGCTACCCGCGAGTCTTGGATAATAGTGGGCGTGCCCCAGAATCTGACTGAAAAACCGACCCCTATCGGCCCGTACTCGACGTCCAGACCGATTGTATAGTTGAATGAACTGTAATCTGCATATGGGAAGCTTATGAATCGCTCGAAATAGAGGTCACAATGTTCAATGGAGTACCTCGTTCCAGTCTCAGTAAAGGATTCCGTGAACTCAGACGCGTCAGCAGTTGTGCTAGACGCAGTGCAAGTCCAGCCAAGACCCCGAATTGCCACGGTAGAGTTGACAGGTGTGAAATTCTCCAAACCGATTCCTGGGAATACGGAAATCGTCTGCCCCATAACGCCAGTGCAAGGTCCTTCAGACAGAAGCTCAATAGACGGCACTTGGTGAGCTGGAAGGACAAATGAAATGGCTCCGCCCAGCATAACAGCCAACATCGAGGCCGCCATGACTGACACTAGGGCTTTTCGTCCAAGGCCAGGTGTATCTAAAGCGTCAGACTTCATTGTTGTGCCCGCGACTGTATTTTCTGAGAATGCACATGAATCTACGTTTTAGAACGGAATGCAGCAGCCTTCTGAGATACGATCGTTCATCACTAAGGAAGGCGACCCCGGTTCAAGCATGATACAGATAGATCTGAACCAGCAAGAGCGGTCTATGATGCTCCCGCGGCAAGTGGACCAAGGGTTGCTCCGGCCACAACGCTTGCTGCAGTTATGACAAGACCCTTTCCAGCCTTCTTGAGAAGCTCTTGCAGACCCATTTGAACACCAACCAGGCGATAAGAAACGCAAGAACTGTGTTGGGCCGATACAGAGGTGCTCCATTTGATGAATCTTTACGCGATTGGCGGCACGTCTACCCACATGCTGTCATCTGAGCACAAAGCGGGCGCCTCACAACATGCTTCTACTAGTTGGCCAACCTCTTCAGACTGCCCATGGTCGTGATAAGAACCCCTGGCCGCTCTTGGCATTCACTACATTCGTGCTGTAGCAGAGTTCTCAAGTATGGTTAGTGAGGTGCTCGATAGACCGCGGGGAATGGAATGGTCCACTGCGTATACTGATTCATTCATGTTCCTGCTATATTTCTCTCCATGGCACCTGTCTCATCTTGAAACGACTCAGTTTCTTATCCAATGCTTGAGCGTGGAACTGAAGGTGTCGGGCAGCTTCATCCACGAAAGAACGAGGGCACTGCATCAGCAGTCTGACGTAGCCCCGCATCTCCGAGTGCGGCAGAAACGGGCTCAGCGGACAGAGTGACAGGAATACCTCGCCTGTCGCAATCTGAAGAATCGGGTAGGCTCTGCAGCGCAAGGGGCGGACCTCGTATATCGAGCACGCGTTGTCGTGCAGATATGGACAGTCGCCATTCTCATACCAAGACGTGATCCGGACATCTTCGGAAATGATGTCGAAGTAATCCGGATACCCAGCGTTGACTATGGCGCGCACTTCTTCCTTGGTAGCTACGGCACCGCCATATCGGCAGCAGTGCGCGCCGCACTCAACACAGATGCTGCGCGTGTCTGGCGGTGTGCCGCCGACGTGGCTGTGAGCCGACGATCTCCTGAAGCTGTCATGAAGAGTCTTTCTACGGGGCGACAAATCGACCATACTGAGTTCTCTTGTCTAATAACAATAATGGCTCGCTGGGCGACAGGCCAAACGCATATGAGCGTATTCTCCCAATAACCCAACAGTGTTGCGACAATCGAGGTGATTCTGCCGTGATAACCTGCAGCGCATGCGGCAAGGCCAACCAGCCGACACGTAAGTTCTGTATCCGTTGTGGGGCCTCTCTGCTTATGAAAGTCCAAGAACCAAAGCAAAAGGAAACATCTCCTGCTCCGGAATCGAAGGCTGCGCCTGCTGCAGCTCCTGTGAGGAAGACGAACAGACCGGACTCGACTGTGCCGCCTGAGAAGCTAAGCGTCACCACAGGAGATAGCTGGGTGCGTCCCAGCTCTGTCGAGCGCGATCGTTTCAGGACTGGCGAACGGCACACCGGGAAGACCGAGCTTGAGAAGGCCCGAGAAGCTTTTGCGATTGCTGACAAATCAGATGTCGAAACCCGCATGCTCAGAGCAAGCGAGGTCAGACAGCTCATGGCAGAAGCTTCGACTGCTCCTCAGACGCCAGCGGCTCCTCCACCAAGGGCTGCACCAATGACAGAGCCGCCTAGGCCAGCTCCACCCAGACCGGCTAGGCCCATCGAATCGGCGCCTCCTGCAAGTGCACAGAAACCTCCGGGTGTGACAGCAGAAGAACCAGCAGCAACGCCTAGGCCGCCTTCTGCCATGCCCCCGGGGCCAAGACCAACGATAAGCAGGAATGGGCTATCCGAGGACGAATCTGAACTCGAAACCATACGAGAGCCTGTTTTCAAACCTGCTCCACCGGCGCCACTTCGTCCACCAGCACCAGCAGCCCCGGCGGCGATACCACCACAGCGGCCATCTCCGTCACGGGTGCCGCAAGAAGCAGTCACTTCGCGCTCAAGTTACTCTGGCGACAGCAGAATCAGAGACGTAGAATCCGACATTACACATTTCAACCAGCAGCTTCAGCAGTTCGAGTCCGAACTGGAGACCACTCGCTCGCGTCTGGATGCGGAAGTCGAACGGTTCCGCGCCGCCGCGGAGTCCAAGAAGACTAAGGCCGATAATCTAGAAGACGATCTTCGCCGTGCGAAGAACGAGTGGAGCGAAACTGACAAGGATTACCGCAAGGCAAAGAGCCGCAGAGACAAGGAAGTTGAGGATGCAGGGAAACGCATCGAGGACCAGAAGAAACGCGTCAAGAACGCCGAAGCTGCCAGAGAAAAGCGGATTCGTGAGATCGAGAAGGAAAAGCAGGTCTGATGCGTAGAGCAGTGAAGCGCGGCAAGAATGCTGAGGCAGCCAGATAGAAACGCGTTCAGAGAGTCATTAGAGGGTCTTCTTCCAGAGATGGACGTCAGTCTTCTGAGTGAAACCCACCGAAGCATAGAGCCTACTTGCCGCTTCGGTGGCAGCCGCTCCGATTATGCACATTGAGACGGGTCGATACTTCCTCGCACGTCGGAAGCCCTCGCATATCACGGCCTCTGAAGCAGTACGACCGGTCATCAGATGCTCCAGCGCCCATGAGAGCGTATCGCCTCATCGCTTGCAGAGGGGGGCGCGTAATGTCCCAATTGAATGGGTATGACAATCGACTTGTCCAGTGCCCAAGGAATGTCGAGCGTCACTTTGACCGACGATCTATTGCTTACGATCTCTCCCTCGAAGCTAATCGGCATCGACTCATGAGTCTTGAGCTCTACATTCATCCAGAGGTCTCTTCCAATCTCAGGTTCTTCCATGTATTCCTTGACGAGCGTCCACGTTCTCTTGCTTTTTTGGCGCTTGGCAATAGCGTGCTCTTCTGTCCGTAGTTCTGCCCGAATTCCACGTATCTTTACATCACGAGCAACCCGGAATCTGAGCTTGACTGAGTTTCCTAAGCAGACACAGTCCTCTTCCACTTCAGCATCAAATTCAGGGTATCCATCCTTGTCGATGGACTGACTTCGGGACTGAGATGTGGGCGGTTTCATTGGCCGCCTGACCTCGATTGTGGTCTTTCTCTTGGGGTCCCTTGCCCAAGAAACTTCAACCACTCCGGTCAAGGCATACTCGACCCATCCGCATTTCCCGGAATAGCTGCAGGGAACATCGTCAGGCACTAGGAAACGAAATGGGAATTGGGTTTCTCCCGGTGCCATGACACCGTTCCCCTCGAAATCCCGCCTGTCTGTGAAGTACACTCGTTCATCTCTGTACGTGGTCGAACTGTCACCACTGCTGACCACGATCTCCGTGCGTTCCCCACCAGTGAAGGCAAGGTAGATGGCATTGTATTGAAACTCCTTGTCGCATCTTACCACCAACTGACCTTCGACAGCCTCTCCTGGGATGTACTGGCTCTTTGCTGTGGCTATATCCACCTCTCTCAATCAATGGCGCTCTCCTGCTGCACAGACAAGTCTCACGTGGGTGCTTTTTACGGTTTGTACCGCCCTAGTCAATGCACAGTCTGGCTAACGACATCCGGAGGCGTGACATCTTTCTCGAGTAGAACCAACCCTGTCATGACATCAGGCTAAGATTAATGAGCGCGGCAAGATTGAATAACTCTGCCATGGTTTCTGCCAAGATTCCATCACGCCTTCAATCGCAATGCTGACCAAGTGTCATCAATGGACACCAAGCCAACAGCAGTCAATCCTACTGTTGTGGCGTAGGCGCGTATCGTGTCTCTGTTGATGTCGGTGCTTACTCGAGATGTACCTTTTGGATAGCTGAGCCATAGTAGCCCCTTGGGCCCAAGATGTTTCTTCATGAGTGGCAGGACCCGTTCCAGATCGCGACGTGTCGTAACGAACACTTGGATCAGATCATACTCACCATCAAGAAACTCCGACACCTTGACGCCGTTCGGAAGCTTACCGAGAGATTCCAGGTACCCCTCTGGTCCACCCGTGATGAGAACCCTGTAGTTCGGTCTCATCCACAGCTTTTGTGAGAGTGGCTTCGTAGACATCCTGATTCGTCCAGATTACGGAATATTTCCATGACCTAAAACATTGTGTAAACCCCCTGGAACGTCAGGTCCACTTGATGAACTGGCACCCACCATGGCTTGTTGAGCGCTGGGATATGCAGGTCGTCCTATCTCAACTTCAAGCTTGGCCAGGATTGTTTCCGTGACAAGCCAAAGCTGTTTCTGCTTCTTGAGGTCATAACTCTCCTTGGAAGATTCCTTCGGCCGGCTCCGATAGAAGTACTTGCCCGACACTGTCTTCACCTCGGGAGACGAGGCAAGATAGATTGAGGTCTGAGCACCTTCGCGGGGACTTATCATGAAAGGTCTGCCAAGCCGAAACAGGAATCTGACAGCACGCGTAGAGTTACCTGCAAAGTTGGTTGCCACGACTCCGGGATGCAGCGCATTAACAGTGACGCCCGTGCCTGTAAGCCTTCTGGCCAGCTCGTACGTAAACATCAGGTTCATCAGTTTCGCGCTGTCATACGCCCTCAAGGCTCCATATCGCTTCTCACTCTGAAGGTTGTCCATGTCGACCGTACCCATGGTGTGCGCAGTGGAGCTCACAATGATCACTCTCGACGGGGCTGACGCGAGCAGCATGTCCATTAGCTCGTGGGTCAGGAGAAATGGCGCGAGATAA
>PRDI01000127.1 GCA_003345595.1 Candidatus Thorarchaeota archaeon
CCCGTGTCCAAAAAGAGGACCTGGGAAGTCTGTGACATAACGGCTGTCACCGTGAAAGAGGATCTGAAACCATTCTCGCACAGTGTTGAGGTGCGTGTCATTGGCAATACGGTCTGCCCTCATTGCATGGCAAACAACGATGGCATGACGCACATGCAGAGAGCTTTGGGTGTTCTGCGTGTGGTTGGAGCAACTAGCGACATTCCAAACTACGGCGATATGATTGACGTCATCGAGAGGTCGTTCTCAAGCCGGACGTACTCATTGCTCAAGATCGAGGATGAGGTCTACGTGACGAAGCAGATGCATGAGAATCCCCAGTTTGTGGAAGACGTGTGTAGAAACATACTGCAGAATGCAAAGGAGGCCTTCAAGGACAGGAATCTCGAGATGTATGCAGAGGCAACGTCTCTAGAGAGCATTCACAAGCATGATGTCATTGCCCAAGGCCGTCTAGTGACCAATGGTCAATAGAGTATCGCATTGTTTATGGAGGTCTTTTCGCAGTATCATGTAGAATTCGGACGGTCTTGTAGGTTCTCCGGAATGGGTTCTGTGCTAAGAGCTGGCGACTACCTCGCATGAAGGTTTTTCTTGGTAAATTCAGCGTATGAGGTCACTTGGACATATCAAGTCCATGTCGAACCGGCAAGGTCTTGGTTATCAAGCGCCTTAGTGCCGAATCAGGTGTCGCCGAGGTCAAAAGCAATGTCGCGCATCGCCTTTGCAGTGCTAGTCTTAGCTACGATGTGTTTCGCCCAGATGGCAGGGATTGATCTGGTGATCTGGCGCAGCCAGGGAGGGGAATACTGGGGTGGAGATGAGTACTCTGTGAACCAGGACTCACAGAGGCCCAACGAGGGTTCAATCGAAGAGGAGGTCAACTCGGAGGTCCCGATTTCTGCGACCAAGACTCAGTTCGTGCGGGCCGAAGAGCAGATCTCCGGGGTGCTGCAGCCAGTGACCATTGAACAGAGGGGCTATGATTCATCCGGGAATCTGAGTGCCCGCACTGACACACGAGAAGGAATGAGTACAGATCTGTCAATTGACGCTCTTCATGGCTGGAAAGGGAGCTTGGCGGAGGTGAACGTGTCCGGTCTCCAGAGGCTCTATGTTGTGAATGGTTCGTTCAACTCTGGCACACCTGGTTCGAACGTGAATCCGAATGGCTCCGTTACATATCACCCTACTAATTGGGATGCGATCAGTTATTCGGCTGACATTAGCAACCTCGAAGCCCAAGTGGCTACGTACGATTCCAGTGGTTCTCGATTCATTTCCGTTCAAAACCAGGGCAAATCTCTAGGCTCTACATCCTACAAGCATTTTGCAGGGTCTTACATATTATGGACTCAAACTGTGACTAATGTTCCTAAGACCACTCAGTTCACTCTTAGGTTCAGTTACCTCTATCTTACAGGACCAATTGGTCTGGGTGTACCCGGTGCATGCCGACTGACTGTTTACCTGAATCAAACCAGAATATGGAATCAGAGCCTTGCAGCCCTTGGCGAGAGGGGTGTTTGGTACAGCACTGGTTCGGTACTTGTAGACAAGCCAACCATAGGCAACGTGTTTGACTTCAAGGTCGGCATCGTGATTGACAGCGACATGACGCTCAGTACCACTGCTAACTACACCGGCAGTTACATCAACGCCGCGTACATCACCGTTAACATCGAGGATGTGCTTCTTATCAGCGCCGCTCCACCATCCTTCGGTTCGGTGGCACTGCAGTTCAAGGCTGGCAGCACGACCGTTGCTGTAACGGGTTCATCGGGAATCGGCTACGCCCGCATTGTGAACTCCAGCTATTGGACATCTAGCTCGCTGACCGTTGGTCTGCAATCAAACATCAGTGTATCCTTCTACTACACAGCTCGTGTTCTTTGTCTTCACTTTGGGAACTCGAGTTGGACGAGTGATGTAACCAAGACAGGGGTCGCGTATGATGCCCACCTCTGGTCAAGCTCTGATTTGAGTCTCTTGACATACCTCGGGTCGCTTGGCAGCTATGAGCAGTTCTCTCTTCGCATCACGACTCCTTGGGATTGGGCAAACGCGACAGTCCTTGATCCATTCTCTGCAGATGTCACCGCGCAATGCTCGATAGGCCCTGGGCTAGTGACTGTTCCTCAGAGCGTTCTTAGCCTCCTTGGATGGTGGCAGGTGACACTTCAGGCACCAAACTACTTGAAGGCAGTTGTAACTCAGAAGTACAATTCGCAAAGCAGTTCCTGGTCGAATGAGAGTTCATTCAGGTCGGATAATGTGACAAGGGCGCTTGTCAACATAGGAACGCAAGAATCAGTTCCAGAGGACCTGTCGAATGTAAATGCCACATGGGTACTTCCTAACGGGAGCGTGTGGGCAGACGAGTCTCTCAGTGGAGGGGCGTCAGGTTGGATAAGCAGCAGTTCACATGTCATTGACAGTTCGGCGGCGGGCTCGTGGTCGGTGATAGTTTCTTGGAGCAATGGCTCTGAAATCGCGTACGGTAATGTCCTCCTGGGTGTCTACCACAGAGCAACTCTGTTTGCAGTTTACGACGAGATTGAAACCGATGCTGGTCTTGTGATAACGAGTCTTGTCAGGTTGACTGACTCCGAAACCGGTCGATACCTGATGGATGACTCGGTTTCAGTCGTTGGCAATTGGTCTGGCGCCGACACTGTTTTCCTGCCCAACGTGGGAAAGAACTGGTGGGAAGGCAGCTTTGACACATCACTCGTCGAGCCTGGCTTGTATGTAGTTAGAGTCAACGCATCGCGACCATACTATGATGGCTCCTACTGCCTCTTTGTCATTAGGTCAACAGCTGAAACGCGGTTGGCGTCGCCAAACTCGCCGTGGTCCAGCTGTGCTTGGAACTCGACATTGCAGCTCACGTTCGCATACGAAGTGCTTGACTTTGAATCACATGTGTGGATACCCGTGACGAACTCATCAGGTGATGTACACGCTGGTCTCAACTGGACTGCTGGACATTGGTCGGTATCACGGAACGAAACCCTTGGAGTCTATGTGTTCATCGTAGACACAGGGAGTCAGCCATCAGGCAACTGGCTATTGAACTTCACATTCACCAAGCCGGCTCATCAGCCACAACAGCTGCTCATCATGCTTCTGGTGTCCCCAGTCGTTACAACACTCACGTTCGATTGCCCGACATCCGGGCGAGTCGACATCAATCAGGAGCACTCAATGAAAATCATGTATGCCGACAGTAACGGGGTTCCAATAGGGTCGGCAAACGTGACTGTTGATGACGTTTCTCCTGCAGAGGGACTTCAGTTCTCCCCGATTGCGGAAATTCCATCCGAACCTGGAAACTACACCGTGACACTGACACCGAGATCTCCTGGCCTTTATACAGTCAGATTCCTTGCTACTAAGAGTGAACGGCAATCTGCAACTTCCATCTTCGTGCTACTGGTCAATGACGTTGCCGCCTCTCTCAGCATCATGACTGGCCACAGCGCCGTGATTGATTTCACCGATGTCTACACGGCCGCGTTCCGCCACGAGATGCTGAATGGCTCGGGTATTGAAGGTGCCCTGATAGACATTGTCTTCTCAGGTCCTAGTGGGGGCCTCGAGTGGTCGGCTCCTCTGCAGACTGGTGTTGGCAACTACAGTGTGGAGTTCAGCCCAACCACTCCGGGAACCTATCTGGTGACCATTGCAGCGTCAATGCCATACTACCAGAGCAGCTCTGACTCGTTCTTCCTGATCGTGAACGACATTGCCACCTCTCTCGACATCATCACTGGCGGCAGTGCCGTAATTGGTTTCACGGACGTCTACACGGCCGTGTTCCACTACGAGATGCTGAATGGCTCAGGTATTGAAGACGCTCTGATAGACATCGTCTTTTCGGGCCCTACTGGAGGTCTCGAGTGGTCTGCTCCTCTGCAGACCGGCGTGGGCAACTACAGTGTGGAGTTCAGCCCATCCACTTCGGGAACCTATCTCGTGACCATTGCGGCGTCGATGCCATACTACCAGAGCAGCTCTGATTCATTCTTTCTGTTTGTCGGTGAAATATCTTCTGGGCTGGCGTCTGTCAACGGCACGGCGGCCTCTATTCTGTACGGTCAGAGCTACAGGCTTGTTGTCCGCTATACCAACTCTTCGGGCTCTGGCCTGGATGGTGCAGATGTGGGGGTGGAGTCAATCAGTCCTGTTGGTGCTCTGGAAGTTTCTGCAGTTGAGCCTCTGGGGCAGGGCAACTATTCTATTGTTCTCAGCCCCACACAGACAAAGACCGTTTCCGTTCTGATTAGTGCCAGTTTCCTGAACCATCAGACAGGATTTGCCACCTTCACTCTCACGACCTTGCCGATACCTGCCTTCCTCTCAGTAGCAGACTCCACGGCTGTGACCTCAATCGACTGCAACTTTACTCTGTATATGGGTTTGAGGACCGACAACTTGGTGCCGCTGGCTGGAGCTGCCATCACTGTCCAAAACCCCCCAGTTGGAGTCGCTTTCGTGGCCCCAGTTGATTTGGGCAATGGCCTTTATGCACTAACGATGGTCCCCGTCAGTATTGGAGCATATGACATGCTCTTCAGAGCCACCCTTCCTAACTATCAGAATGCAACTGCTGCATTCACTCTGAACATCGTCAAGGTTCCCACAACTCTTCGCATTGCAGGTGGTCTTTCATATGCGGCAGTGCGGTTCGGAAACGCCTATGCACTCCGTGTGATGTATGAGCGGGCAGACATGATGCAAAACATCACCGATGCAACAATCGGTGTGTATCTATCCCCGGAGGAGGGTCTCACATGGACCGTTCAACATCTCGATGGCTACTATAGCGTCGGGCTTCTGGCCGAATCCTTGGGCAGATGGACAATCACGGTTTCTGCTGAGAGAGAGAACCACACCCCAGCATCAGTTCAGTTCGTACTTGATATCATCACCATCAGTACGACACTGGATGCTGCGGCACATCCAGGAACTGTAAACTACAGCAGGCCATTCCTATTCACACTCACATACCGCATCCTAGACAATCAAAGCGGTGTTTCTGGAGCGAGCCCCCTTGCTTCAGGTGATGGCTCCGACTGGATTTCGATTCATGATTTGGGAAACGGCATCTACAGTGTGAACGTGACACCCTTCGGCCTTGGGGATTTCTCTCCTCTGCTGACTTTCGACAAACCTGGTTACGAATCAAAGCAATACAGGCTTTCATTCACGGTCGTGAAGATACCTCTGAAGGTTCAGCTCATGAGCAGCTCCTTTGCCACTGAGGGTGTGCCCTTTGACGTCATAGTCAAAGTCACAGAAGAAGACACTGGCAGACCTGTTAGTAACGCGTCGGTTTCATTCAGGATCTCTTCAGACCTTACAGGTGATTACCTTTCCATGGCCGAAACCGATCTACCCGGTACATACAGCCGCCAATATGTCATGCCTACGTGGGTGGCCCAGACCGGCTATACGCTGGAGATCGCTGTTTCCAAGGACAACTACCAGCTCCGAAGCGGATTCTCTGCCGCCTTCTTCAAGGATCAGGATTTAGCGGTAAGGATGGCGCCTGTCGTTACCTATACAGGATTCTTAGCTATGGCTGGGCTCGTAACGGCTGTTGGCGTCAGAATCTCTAAGAAGCGACAGAGGCGGCGAAATCTCGATGCCTTGAGTGTCAAGAAACGTTTCGATGACGCCGCCAATATCATTGGTCTGATTGTGTTGCACAAGGTCAGCGGAGTCCCTCTGTATTCCAAGATTCTGAGAGGTGGTTTCGAGGAAGGCATGATCTCAGCTTTCGTTTCAGCAATTACCTCCTTCAGGTCTGAATTTGGAATGGATGAAAGTCATATGGAATATCAGGTGATCCCGATCTCAGACATTATCACTGCGGTGGCGACCAGAAACCTGATTTGTGCCTTCATGACCGTGTCGGCGCCTTCGGCGTATCAGCAAGTGAAGATGGAGGCATATGCGAGATCCTGTGGTGCCATGTTTGATGACACACTCGGTGATGTTCGGGCACACGTCGTCGATCAGGAAACTGTGAAGGCGCTCGACTCCCTGTTCTATGAAGTCATGGATGGCAGCCTCTTGGTGCTATACAGGCGGAGAATGGAAACTGAGTTACCACGACGGCTTAAGAGTCTCCTATTAGCTGTATCATTCATTGAACGGCCAGATGGTTTCTTGCTTAGCGAGCTCGCAAAAGAGATGACCTCCAGTGGCGTCGAGGAGAGTCAAGCATACAAGCTCATCATGGACGCCATGGACGGCAAAGTGATTGTTAGGGCAGATAACGCTAGTATAGAGGCTCCGCCGCTTACTGTGGACAAGAGTAAAAGAACATCCTGAGGTAGACCACACAAGTCAGATTGGACATGATGTGTTTCCGTGGCCAATCTACCCTTGTGAAGGTTTTGAGTCCAAGCTATTTGGTGTGAGATACACTTCCTGTGAGCCTCTTTCACAGAATGCCCGAAATCATCGAGAAGTCGTTAGCGAGCAAGGAATACTCGTTGCTCAAGGCAGAGGACGAGGCCTATATGACCAGAAACTGCATGAGGCTCCCGATTTCGTGCAAGATGTGTGGAGGAACATACTGCAGAACGCCAAAGTAGCTACAAAGGACAGGAATCTCGGGATGCACGGGGCGACGGCCACCTTGGAGAGCATTCACAAGCATGATTTCTACGCCCAAGGCTCAGTTGTCCCCAATCGCAATTGACCGACCGTCAATTGAGCGAGGCAGTAGACCTGAAGGACGCCTTCCTTTGGTCATGTGTGCGTGTGGAATCCCGCTGTGTGTCTATGCTGCTGAATCTGAATCACGGCATGAATGTTCGAATATGACGTTGCATGCTTGGTTCGCCATAGAAACCCTTTTTCTCGTTCGTGTGTCCTCCTGTGGCACATTAGAACGGGCTCTACAAGAGTACAGGTTCGCCCGTCTGAGGAAGGTTCACGCCGGATGCAGTGTCGCAGATGTGCCGCGGTTATACTGCTTTTCACATGCCTTACACAGCTGGCCGTCGTCGTCGGTGTCCCTACGTGGAACCTGCCTTTGATTTCTTCTGATCCCTTTGGATCAAATCCGGAGAAGGACACAGAATACGATCAGGATGGGGCAACGCCGTCAGAGCCAATCGCCTCTGCTGCTCAGCGTACTTCCCTCGTTCGGAGCTTTTTAGCTGCTGGGGAAGAAACAAGCGGTACATTGAATCCGGTTCCCGTGGAACAGAGAGGGTACGCTGCGTCTGGAAACCTCTCCGCACGAACGGACACTCGTACGAACATCAATACCAGTCTGGCGATTGACCAGGAACACGGATGGGAAGGCAGCCTTGCCGAGGTGCAAGTTTGGAATCTCACAAGGCTCTACGCTGTAAACGGGTCCTTTGACACAGGATCTCCCGGCTCGAACACGAATCCGAATGGCTCTGTTGCTTACCATCCAAGTAGCTGGGATTCAATCAGTAACAGTACAAACACTGGGCAGACACAAGTATCCTCGTATGACTCTGGAGCAAACAGTTACACTTCGGTCGAGAATCAGGGGGTAAAGACAGGTTCCAGCGGCAAGCGTTACATCCACTATGCGGGTACTCGTGTACTGTGGACCCAGAATGCAGTCAACTTGCCCATGATAACGCAGTTCTATCTTAGCTTCAGATACCTGTATCTCAGAGGCCCCCTTGGTTCTACCACCCCCGGCGATTGCTCGATTGCCGCGTTTGTGAACAATGCGTCAGTCTGGAGTCTGAAGCTGCCGGATGTCGGCCAGAGGGGTGTTTGGTACAGTACTGGTAGAGTCCTGCTGAATCTTTCCGCTGTCGGCGCCACATTTACTCTTATGATTGGACTTGTGATAGACGAGGATATGGATTTGAACGCAGACCAGGGCTATGCTGGAGGTATTGTGAATACCGTCTATATCACTGCATACCTAGACGACATCTTGTTGGCAGGCGCAAATCCTCCTGGTTTCTCGGCAGTATCACTCACCTTCAGTGCAGGCGCCATGACCGCCTCCATATCCGGGAGTTCTGGCTCGGGAAGTGCAAGCATCTCAAACCCAGCGTACTGGACCGCAGACCCTCTGACGGTCGGAATAACGTCGAACACGAGCGTTTCATTTGACTATGAAGCGCGGCTTTTGTCACACTATGTCAGCAACTCAACTTGGAGCACAGACATTGGCAAAGTAGGTGTGTCCTATGAAACGAACCTGTGGTCAAGTGTAGACGTTTCTCTGTTCACCTATCTTGGGTCACTCGGCAACTACGAGGACTTCCTCATCTCATTGACTGTGCCCTTAGACTGGGACAACGTGACTGTATACGATCCGTTCCTGGTCAACGTGACAGGGCAGTGTTTGGTGACATCGGGCCAAGTGGTCGTGCCGCAGGGTGTTCTTTCTCGCCTTGGATGGTGGCAATTGAGATTCCAAGCACCCAACTACTTGAACGCCGTCGTGACTCAGAAGTACGATTCACAGAGCGGTTCTTGGTCGAATGAGAGTGTATTCAGGCCGGCGAATGAAACAAGGGCGCTTCTCCACATAGGAACGCAAGAATCAGTCCCAGAGGACCTGTCGAATGGAAGTGTCACATGGATACTTCCTAACGGGAGCGTGTGGGCAGACTGGCCATTCAGTGGAGGGGCGTCAGGTTGGATAAACACCAGTTCATATGTCATTGACAGCTCGGCGGCGGGCTCGTGGTCGGTAGTGGTTTTTTGGATCAACGGCTCTGAAGTCGCATATGGTGATGCTCCTCTCGATGTCTACCACGGAGCGACGCTGTCGGCTGTGTATCAGGAGATTGAAACCGATGCGGGTTTCGCTGTTACGAATCTCGTCAGGTTCGTTGACTCCGAGAATGGGCGGTACCTGATGGATGACTTTGTGACAATCGTTGGCAATTGGTCCGGTGCCGACACGGCATTCTCTCCCAACTTGGTGAAGAACTGGTGGGAGGGGATCTTTGATACCTCTCTCGTTGAGCCCGGCACGTATGTTGTCAGGGTCAACGCATCACGACCGTTCTATGACGAATCGTATTGCCTGTTTGTCATCAGATCGACAGCTGCAACACGGCTGGCTTCGCCGAACTCACCATGGACGAGCTGTGCTTGGTACTCGACAATACAGCTGATCTTTAGTTATGAGGTGCTTGATGCTGAAACGCACGTGTGGTCGCCTGTGATGAATTCAACGGGCGAAGTGCGTGTTGATCTCAACTGGACTCTCGGACGTTGGTCAGTATCTCAGAATGCGACCTCTGGTATCTATGAGTTCATGCTAGACACCGCAGCCCGGCCCTCTGGCAATTGGCTTCTGAACGTTTCATTCACTAAGCTGAGTCACCAGCCACAGCAGATGTTCCTCATGCTACTTGTGTCTCCAGTAGTCACAACACTCACTGTGTATGGGCCAACGTCCGCGCAAGTTGATATCAATCAGGAGCATTCGCTTAAGGTCATATATGCTGACAGCGGCGGGGTTCCGATAGGCGCGGCAAACGTTACTGTTGATGATGTTTCGCCTCCGGAAGGACTCCAGTTCTCTCCGACTACAGAGGTGCCATCGGAATCTGGAAACTACACGCTATCGCTAACACCGAAACACCCCGGTGTGTTTACGGTCAGACTTGTCGCCGCCAAAAATGGGTCTCAAACTGCGACTGCCGTCTTCGTACTGGTGGTAAATGATATTGCGAGTACTCTCAGCATTACGACTGGTGATAGTGCCGTGATTGGTTTCACGGACGTTTACACAGCCATGTTCCGCTACGAGATGGTGAATGGTTCGGGTGTCGAAGACGCCGTGATCGCCATTGTCTTCTCTGGTCCTACTGGAGGTCTCGAATGGTCCGTTCCTGTGCAGACAGGCGCGGGCAACTACAGTGTGGAGTTCAGTCCAACCACTTCGGGAACCTACCTTGTGACCATAGCGGCATCGATGCCATACTACACGCGCAGTTCTGACTCGTTCTTCCTGATTGTCAGTGACATATCTTCTGGGCTGGTGTCTGTCAACGGCACTTCGGCCTCTGTTCTGTACGGTCAGAGCTACCGGCTCGTCGTCCGCTACACCAACTCCTCCGGCTCTGGCCTAGATGATGCAGATGTGGGTTTAGAGTCAGTCAATCCGCCTCGTGCTCTGGAAGACCCTACGGTTGAGCCTCTGGGGCAGGGCAACTACTCAATTGTCCTAACACCCAAGCAGACAACGACCGCAACCGTTTTGATTAGTGCTAGATTGCCGAACCATCAGACCGCTTTTGTCACGTTTACGCTCACAACAATGGCAATACCCTCTTTCCTCACAGTCGCGAACTCTACGGCTGTGACCACAATTGACCGCAGCTTCACGCTTTATCTGAAACTGCAGACCGAGAACAAGGTGGGACTGGCGGGTGCTGTGATTGCGATCCAGAGTCCTCCAGCCGAAGTGGGTTTTGTAGATCCAGTGGATATGGGCGATGGTTTCTATGCCTTGACGATGATTCCGAATGAAATCGGAGCGTTTGACATCCTTTTGAGAGCGAGCCTTCCGAACTATCAAAATGCGTCGGCTGCATTCACGCTGAACATCGTCAGGATTCCTACGGCTCTTCGAGTTGCAGGTGGTCTTTCGTCTGCAACGGTCGGGTTTGGAGATACATACCCACTCCTCGTGATTTACGAGCGGACCGATATGATGCAGAGCGTCGCTGATGCTACAGTAGGTGTGCATGTATCCCCAGACGAGGGTCCCACATGGATCATTCAACAACTCAATGACTCCTATATCGTCAGGTTAGTGGCAGCGTCCTTGGGTAGGTGGACAATCACGATTTCTGCTGAGAAAGAGAACCACACTCAAGCATCAGTTCAGTTCGTACTTGATATCCTAACGATTGACACGGAACTAGACGTTGGGGAGTCCTTCAAAACCGCATACTATGGTAGGACATACCAGTTCGTGCTAACATACCGTGTGCTGAGCAACCAGAGCGGCATCCCTTCAGCGAGCGTCCTCGTTTCGGGTGATGGATCTGACTGGATTTCCATTTATGACTTAGGAAATGGCAGCTACCGTGTGAATGTGACGCCTGTCGGCCTTGGGGACTTCTCTCCTCTGCTGACTTTCGACAAACTTGGCTACGAATCCAAGGAGTCCAGACTTTCGTTCACAGTCGTGAGCATACCTCTGAAGGTTCAGGTCCTGAGTGGCCTATATGCCATTGAGGGTGTGCCCTTTGATGTCATAGTCAAGGTCACGGAGGAAGATACTGACACGCCCGTCAGTGGTGCCGCGGTTTCCTTCAGAATCTCCTCAGATCATGCAGGTGATTTTCTTCCCATGGTTGAAACTGAAACACCTGGCATATATAGCCGCCAATTCGTGATGTCGCTGTGGGTGGACCAGACAACCTATACACTGGAGATTGTTGTCATGAAGGACACCTATGAGCTCGATGGTGGGTTCTCCACCACCTTTCTCAAGGAACCGGACTTCACCGCTAGGATGACACCTGTGGTTGCCACTACCGGGTCATTGGCTCTTGTGGTGCTCATATCGGCGTTCGGCCTTAGAGTCATCAGAAAACGGCGAAGGCAGCGCAATATAGATGCCCTTAGTGTCAAGAAACGCTTCGATGACATCTCCAATATACTTGGCATAATCGTATTGCACAAGGTCAGTGGGGTCCCCGTGTACTCCAAGATCCTGAGAGGTGGTTTCGAGGAGGGCGTGATTTCGGCTTTCATTTCCGCCATCACTCACTTCAGGTCGGAGTTCGGAATGGATGAGAGTCACTGGGAGTACGAAGTGATCCCAATCTCAGACATAATCAGCGCCGTCGCGACCAGGAACCTGATTTGTGCCTTTCTGACTGTCGCAGCACCATCAGTAGCTCAGCAGGTAAAGATGGAGGCGTATGCGAGGTCTTGTGGCGCTATGTTTGATGACTTGCTTGGAAACGTTCAGGGGCAGGCTCTCGATGAGGAAACCGTGAAGGCGCTCGACTCCCTGTTCTATGACCTCATGGATGGCGACCTCTTGGCTCTATACAAGCGGAGATGGGAGGCTGCGTTGCCACGACGGTTGAAGTGTCTTCAGGCAACTGCATCCTTCATTGAGAGACCGGATGGCTTCTTGCTTGGCGAACTGGCGAAGGGGATGACTTCCTGTGGGATTGAAGAGAGCTATGCATACAAGCTCATCTTAGAGGCAATACAGAACCAATTCCTCGTCAAGGCGGAAAGAGCAAACGAGGCGGCTAGCACCCAGCTTGTGGATGGGAAAACAGAATCATCCTGAAGTGCACCACTCATCTTCTGCTGGGTAGTGCAGCCTGCCGACATACTGCATCTTGTCACTGGCATCGGGCTTTGGTCTTCGAGATCGGGTTCGCGTCCACTCCGCCTCTGCATTCACCGGACCGAAGTCGTTCATTCCTGTGACAGCGTTTTCCTACCCTGTCCCCTCTCCTTCTAGTGGACCGACTCTTGAGTGCACTTGAGTCGCGTGCGTAGATGCTCTCAGGAGGCCTAGCCACGAGGGTCATACTCACATGGTCCGGACGTGATACTATGGTATTACCTTAGTATCTTGTATGTTGTATCAAGCTTTAATAGCAACGCAGAGGAAGTAGAGGGTAGTTGTACCGCGCAGTTCGGATATGAACGGAGACACGAATCATGGCCCACAACATACGCACCAAGACAAGACCCGCGTCGACTCTGCAGAGAAACGCGCAGGTTCTGCACGTTCTATACGGACTCCTTGACAGCGACAAGGAACCCACTGATGCCGACGCAGAGAAGCTCAGATACCTCTATGCGAGTTCCTAGGCACTTTCACGCTCCTCATTTCATATGAGGCCAGATCGTTGTCTCCATGCGTGCACCTCCCGGCAAGCAAAGAGACAGTGGGGGCAGACTGAAAATCGGTCTGCCCTCACAAATCCTCTCCTCTAATCGGAAGGAATCAGACATCTCATTCTAGTCCGTTATGGTTAATGCGTAAGGAAACAATCGTCGCCATGATTGATTCTTAGTGATGTAT
The DNA here is from genome assembly GCA_003345595.1 of Candidatus Thorarchaeota archaeon. GTDB lineage: Archaea > Asgardarchaeota > Thorarchaeia > Thorarchaeales > Thorarchaeaceae > OWC5. The sequence continues at coordinate 13,043 of PRDI01000127.1, forward strand.
CTGAATCGCTGGAGATAAGGGCGGGATATGTCAATATGAATAGCCAGATGTTCTACAATGCTGGAGAAGTATAGGCAGTCAACCCCGACTTCGAATGAGTTGTTCAAACGCGCTCTTCGGTTGTTTGCAGGTGGGGTGAACCACAACATTCGCACATTTGGACTTGTGCACTCCGGGGCATATCCTCCATTCATGCGTGCTGGCAAGGGCAGTCACGTCTGGGATGTTGATGGCAATGAATATGTTGACTGGTGGATGGCTCACTACTCGGCCATTCTGGGTCACAGTCATCCGAGAGTCATGAAGGCTATCAGTGCACAGCTGATGAATGGGTGCCACCTCGGAACCCTAAATGAGCAGCAGGTTGTCTTTGGAGAGAAGCTGCAGGAAGCCATCCCATCTATGGCCAGAATGCGTTTCTGTTCCACAGGAAGTGAGGCTACGATGTACGCAGTCCGTCTCGCACGCCTTCATACTGGAAAACCTTTGGTCGCAAAAGCGCTGGGTGGCTGGCACGGCGGCAACGACACATTAGCATACCATCTCAAGTACCCGTTCAACGACGAACCCTTCTATAACGGCGTCTCCTTCGACTTCAATGACCGCGATAGCGTTGACAATATGATCAAGAAGCACGGGAATGATCTGGCCGCGATAATCGTTGAACCAGTGCTGGGAGCTGGCGGGGGCATCCCTCCAGAGCCCGGGTTTCTGCCACACCTCAGAGAGATCACCAAAGCACATGACATACTCCTAATCTTTGATGAAATCGTAACAGGCTTCCGGCTTCGATATGGGTCAGCTGGAAAGGAGTTGTTCGGCGTTGAGCCGGATCTCACTACGCTTGGCAAGATTGCTGCAGGCGGTATGCCCCTTGGGGTGTACGGGGGAAGAGAGGATGTAATGTCATTGGCTGCTCCGGGAGCTGAGCGAGGTCGCTGGGTCGGAGGCGGAACGTTCTCAGCTCATCCTCTGACAATGGCCGCCGGAGCGGCGACTCTGGATCAGCTCCGGTCGATGAGAGGGGAATATGATGCTCTCAACAAGCGTGGGGATCGATTTCGGGTCCGCGTCAACGAGGTGTTTGAGAAGATTGGAGTGAATGCTCTCGCAACAGGTTTCGGCTCAATAGTATTCATTCATTGGTTCAAACATAGACTTGACAGCCGGCCTCTCACAGGTGGCAACATCGGAGAAGCTCTGAACCACGACCGCTTGGACCTCTTCCAGAGTCTGTTGCTCGAAGAAGGTGTGCTTGGCTACCATGGCCTAGGCGCAGCGTCGTTTGCACACTCGGACGGGGACATAGAGAAGACCCTCAGGGCCATCGAGACGGTGAGTCGGAAGATGCAGACGATTAAAGAGTGATACCCGGCCCAGCAGCAGTCTGGCTGGCAAGAGAATGACTGGAGTCGTGAATCGGTTGAGGTACGAGTGCGTGAAAGCGAAGTCACTTCTGTCAAAGCAGATCGTTGCAGACAGCTGGTTCCACGTCAACCGTTCTCTCAACGGGTACCGGGGTTGCGAACATGGTTGTGTCTACTGTGATGGTATGTCCGAGAGTTATCACGTTGACGATTTCTTCACCTGTGTCCGCGTCAAGGAGAACGCGGCCGAGGTACTGCGCCGCGAGTTGAAGAAGATTGGCTACACTGCTACGTCGGAACTTGAAAGTGAAACCCTGTTCAAGTTTCTTGACCAAGAAGACGCGGCGAGTCTTTCGAGGCGGTCGCTCAGGAAGCAAGTGATAGGGGTCTGTGGAGGGGTCTCAGATGGCTACCAACAGGCTGAAGGAGAGCACAAGGTCACTCGAAAGAACTTGGAGGTCCTACGTGATTTCGGACTGCCCGTGTTTGTTCTGACCAAATCTGACCTCGTGCTAAGAGACCTCGACATTCTAAAGGAGATACATGAACGGGCGTTCGCCAACGTCACGTTCACCATT
>PRDI01000128.1 GCA_003345595.1 Candidatus Thorarchaeota archaeon
TGGGCATAAAGGTCGATAATGATTCCGAAGGCGTGATGCAGGACACTCACTGGGCAAGCGGATACTATGGATACTTCCCGAGCTACGCCATGGGCAACGTGTATGATGGGATGTATCTCGATGCTATCGCAAAGGCGGTCCCGGGATGGGAAGAGGATTTGGCCACCGGAAAGCTCGATAGGATACTGGGGTGGCTCAAAGACAATGTTCACTCTAAGGCTTCCCTTTACGATCCCCGCGACTTGGCGCAGAAGGTGACTGGAAGTAGGCTCACTGCAAAGCCGTTCCTGGACTATGCAGAGAAGAAGTATGCTAAGCTGTTCGGGTTCTAGGACTGGAAGAGCCCTCATTGAACTCAACATCCAACCTTTCCCTGCTGCCGCCTCATGCGGCGGTGTCTATCAACTGCATCCCATGCGCTCTAAGATTATAAGAGCCCTTCGGGTTCAATGAAGCTGGGGTGTATTCGCAATGCAGCATGCGGCATACCGAGGATTCTACATACTTCTGATTGTTGTGCTACTGGTATTGCCAAGTACAGGCCTGGCTCCCGCCAGCTTGCCAGCCAATAGGTCGGCGTCCAGTGTATCACAGGCTCTCCGACAGGAGAGCAATGGAGAAGAGCCCATCTCGAAAGTGACGCAGTCGAAAGCCGGCGTGTACAAGACAGCCCTAGCAGACTTCGTGCTCACTACGTCAGACGGCTTGTCGGTGGTACTGGGTGACAATGGTGTCATCAAGTCGGTGACGATAGACGGCCAGACGATATCCGCGGGTACAGTGGAGCCATTTGCTGTCACTGACGCTAACACTGTGACCAGTGCTTCGATGGGTGGGACAGTGCAACAGGTGGGTCAGACGGTTCAGCAGACTGCGGTCAGACTGCAGTATGATCTCAACTTGACGTATATTGTTGAGGACAGCTACATCGAGATTGTAATCGAGGCAGACAATCAGTTGACGTCGGACAGGGCCGCCGACCTGAGCCTCAGAATGCCGGTCAGTCGGACCGGAGCTTCTTGGTGGCAAGGCCCCAACAGAAAGATCACTGTTTCTCCCTCCGGGGATTACAAGTACACGCATGCAATCACCAGCGAAGTGCCCTTCGGACACAACCTAATGTCCCTCCTTCCCTATTCCACTGTTTGTGTTGGAGACAAGGCATTGTGCATGGCAGTACTCCTCGACTGCCCCTCCGTTTTCTTCATGGGATACAACGCTCCCAAGCAGCATTTCTACTGCAACTACTCCATTGGGTTCAGTGATGCTCAGCTGCCGAGTCCCGGATTCGTTCGACTTGGGCTTATTCTCTACAAGGTAGAAGCAAGATGGGGCATAAGATCGGCCGCGTCAAGATACTATGAGTTCTTTCCAAGTTGGTTCTCATCTGATCGTGCCGTAGGAGGAGCAGAAGCCATAGATGGACCGCAGGCTGTCGTGGAATCCGGCATGCTGCGATACAAACACGCCGATCTCATAGGGTTACGCTACCCGTACGGAGCTGGGAACCTCTACGGGTGGGCCACGCCGCAGGATGGCTTCATCAACTCGGCCTATGGGGTCGGGAGCCTGCCCTACGTGAATCCCATTGGCCTTGGAATCCTCTGTACTCAGACGCAGTACAACGCCAGAGACTATCTCGGAATCCTCAATGAGTATGCATCGTCCGCAGCAGAGATCAACAAAACTGCAGCGGCCTTCATCCGGAACACGTTGATATACAACAGGACAGGCCATGCACAGGTGGCCTGGAGCGGCGGTGGAGGATCTTACAAGGCAGAGTTCAGGTGCAATCCGATTCTCATAGGACACTCTTTAGCAGGACCTGTAGAGCCAGTGAGATCTGGCGAGGCGGCTCTTGCACAAGGGACAAGCGATGACATCGTCGTCAGAGACTTGCTGGACTGGTTCTCGAAGTGGATTGTGATGCCTAGCTACGAAGACTATGACCCCTATGGTGCCGGCCCAGTCGGAATCTTCTTCGACAACGTGGGGTGCGGGTCAGAGGATCTTAACCTCACCCATCGAGCGTACACTGGTATGCCTCTGAGCTACGTCTACAACGGAACTACTAGGGTTCCAGTATCAGTTGTCGGAAGCTCGCAAGTTGAACTGCTTAGAGCATTCAGAGCAGGGATGATGGCAGACTTCTACGGCGACATGACCATATACGGCAACCTCGGAGTCGCGTGGCCACAAGGCATGTATCAGGCAATATACCTTGACGCAGGTCTACAGGAACAGACTCTCTACCATTGGGGGTATGGTGGTGACAACTTCTTCAATTGGGAGATCGGTCTAACCTCTCGCTTCGCAATGTATCAAAAACCCATCTCAGGCATGGACTACTGTGCTGGATCGCCTGCATGGACAATTGATTCAGCAATGCGTTATCTGCACTATGGAATGTATCCACTCATGACAGCCAACTACAGCAGAGATGACGCCCTCTACCAGAAGTATGTGCCGGTAGCCGATAGGCTCCAGAACGCTGGGTGGGGACCGATGACGTTTGCGTCAGTCAGTAATACGGCCTCACACTACATGACTATCGAGCGCTTCGGTCACTGGTATGCAGATAGCCTCCACTTTACCGTCCGGAACTGGAACAAGACAGCAGTCGAAGATGTGACTATCAGTATTGAGGCAGACAGTCTGGCCATACAGACTCCCGGGATGTACATCAGGGAACTCGTGCAGGACGAACCCATCTCCTATGCCGTGGCGAGTAACAGAATAACATTCACCGTCGACTTCGCCGTCAACGAAACGAAAGTGTTCAGGCTCTACAAACCAGCCTATTCAGTTGTCGACTTGGTCTACGATGTGCCGAACCCGCTCAGGCCCACAGAGGTTCAGCTGATTGCTGTTGTGTCGCAAAACGTTCCCACCGGGGTCAGCCTGCCCGACGTCCAGTTCACTGAGAATGGCAGTCCACTGGCCGATGTCCCAAGCCACCGTTTCAACTCAACTTATCTTGTCGCTGGAGTCATTGTCGACTTGGGAGCAGGCTCTCATCTTGTGGGTGCGCAAGTCATAGATACGACCCATGTTGTCGAGCCGCTATCATTGTTCAGCGCAACCCAAGCCGGCACAGCGGATATCTCAATTACTTTGCCTCTTGACTGGCAGTATCGTGCCACAATCGCTGTTGACACGATGGGAATAGATAGGAACAGCGGCTACGCTAGAGTACCAATAGACTTCGGGCAGATCAGAAACAAGCTTGGCATAACCCCTCATGTCAGCCTCCAATCACTCAGGCTAGTGGACGAAAAGAATGAATCCGTTGTGATCCAGTGGTTGCCCGACCCTGCAGATTCGGAACTGGGCGTGCTCGTGTTCCCCTTGATTCAGACTCTTGGCAGTACTGGGCCCCGTATCTTTCACCTCTATTTCGACGATAGAAGCGGAACGCTCAAGCCATCTTCTTTGGCCGGGACTCCCTTCATGAGAATCAGTCGATTTGGGATCCAAATGGCGGACTCGACGATGGTCTTGATGTCACCCCTTGGGGCCAATGTGGAGCGGATTCAGAAAACACCCAACTGGGTATCATTCGGATATACTCTAGCAACGCAGAACCTCACCTCGTGGGAAGGACATCTGGGAGCGTACGAGAGATTCGGCACTAAGGTCATGTCATATGGTCCCCATGTCGTCACACTGCTCTTCAGCCATGGAGTCAATGGAGCATACTCAGAGTACGGTGCACAGGTGAACGTGTACGCAAACGGAGTGATTGAAACATGGGTTTCCGTGAACTACTCTTCGGAAGTCATGGACACCTTCGCTCTCTCTAGGCGATATGAGTATTGGGCACCTAGGACCGGTTATTACATGGGCCCAGGGGGAGTAGTCGTGACGATTCCATACGGTCAAGAAGTGAACCCAGTCACTGACTACACTGAGCCCTGGTTCGGGCAGAGGGACAGCTCAGGCCGCTACTCGTTCACCGTCGTGCTGAGTTCAGGACCTGCAGTGACATGGATCAAGACACAGTACAGCGATGCGGATCTCGTCGCTTTCACCACCAGGACCTTCGCAGTCGGTGAAACGGTCACATATCATATGGTCCATGTGAGTGGAGTAGGTAGTGAGGATAGCGCCATCGCGAACACGCGTGCTTGGCTCAACATGACGTACAGTATCAAACCCGAGGTGCTTCAAACCAAACCCGATTTCATGCCTATCATCGTCATAGTCGGCGCGGGGCTAGCGGTAGCTGCAGTCATTGGAGGCAGCCTGATCAACAGAAGACGTTCCAAGCTGGTGCCCACTTCGAGCGAAACCGGCGCAAGTGACAAAACTGCTGCTTAGGATCCAGTGGATCGGTGCTTCTCCGTGGTCCGAGTTTGGCCACTCGAAGGACGCTTCGGACCGGCATTCGAAGTCGCTCTTGCAGCGTCCCCGGCTCCAGAATCCAAGACCATCGAAGTAATCGATGTGAATGGATCACGGACTCTCTGTCCAGTCTGAAGATTCACAACCACAACTCCGACGTTTCGTCGCCCCACTGCTATCTCAAGCGGCGAGTCTGCTGGAGGAAGCGGGTAGTGCGACTCATCAATCACGAAAACAGCAGGCATCAGTTCGCCCCTGAAAGCGTCTGCTGACATGACGAACCGTGCTGCATCACGCATTGAGTCTTCTCTGCTGGCGTCGGCAATCACCACAAGCCCGTGGAATCTTTGGAAGTAGTCAGACGGGGGCAAGATGTTGTACAGGCTCCACACCCATGGCCCATGTAGCTCAATCATCAGGTCAACCGGGACAGCATTGTCACCAGAACCGAATCTGACTCTCTTCTTCCACTCATCCTTTGGGAATCCATTAATCCTGTATCCGTCCGGCGGTTCCTTCTCGTCTATGACACTTCCTTCGGCGAATGACATGCAAAGACGGTACCCCATCCAGACATCGCCAGCCACCGTCACACGGATTTTCTTGGTCGGATTGCGCGATCTCGACACGATTCCCACCCCACTGCGCCAACACTCAATGCACGGGCTTGCGCTTCGGTTCGTCTGGCAAGAGGTCTAGCACGATCCTGACTGCATCTTTGACGAAACCAGTGCACAGGTCGCGAAACACTCTTTTCTTTTCGGCTTCACTATGCTGCACTGGGTCCCCCACATCAAAGCCGATCAATTCCTTACAGATGCAGGTGTTGTGCTTCTCCCTGAACTCATCTAGAAAGCGCTTGCCAATCTCGTATGTGGCCTTCTTGTGATCTTGGAATTCAGGAACCCGTGTTCCTTCAATCACGCCAATGGCCATTATTGCGCCAGTAACCGCTCCGCAGGTCTGTCCCTCTCGGGCTATGCCGCCGCCAAACCCTGCAGCAACCTTGGTGGCCTCGTTGAAGTAGAGCTTCTTCTGTTCAAGGAGCGACCTGAACACTGACTGGGCACAGTTGTGATCTGAGCTGAAGTACTTCAGGGCACTCGCTACGGCATCCTCTACCATCTCGAACACCACTTAACCGAACTAACAGTGTTACAACCGGAGATATGTGTCTTGCCAATTTAACCGCCCACTCCCAACGAACCTGATTCTGGTTCATTTCCTCGAGGTCTTTCGCTTGCTCAAGGCCATCTCAGACCACTTTGCCGCGAGTTCATCACGACGCGGCTTGTAGACCTGTTCAAAGAACCCGCTCTGTGACATGAGAGTATCTCTGTCGAATTCCTGCATGAGTTCAATGGCTTCTGTCCAAGCCTCATCGAATCTATCACCGAACCGAGATCTGATCCTGGCGTTGAACTCCTCGTCGGTCTGCGTTTTTCCTCCGAATGTGAAACGTAGTGTATCCGGCTCCGATTCCGCTTTGTATGCCTTCTCATCGCCAAGGAAGAACTCCGTTGTCGATTCTCTGGCCGGTGCCGCCCCGGCCTCTCCTCTAGTCTTGGACTGCGGAGTTGACGCGAAACCCCTCTTTGCGGCAGCATAGAAGATAGCACGGTTTAGACCCCAGCTTCTTGCGGACCCTTCGTCAAGACCCAGAACATGAGCACGTGCCGCCTGAAGAAGAGCCATGACTTGGAATCGGCCGACCGACATGCGAGGCAAGACCTCCAGACAGACTGTGTGCCAAAACAGATTGCACTGCATACTGATGAGGCTTCCGCATGCTTTGGACGCCTACTTATCACTCTGAGCTGGTTGCAGTTTCAGTACTCTACTAACTTGGCCAGTTTCCTTGCAGCGGCAACTGTGAACTCAAGCTCCTTTGGCAAGGGAGCAATGCCTTTGAACCGTGTTCGTTCGACGAAGGCGATGAGCATTGACCGAAGCTCCTTCGGGTCCCATTGGGCCATCTTCTCAACTGTATCTACGCCTGCGTCATAGTATAGTCTGGCACGGATGGCCTTCACACCGAAGATGCGTGACAGGTCCGACATCTTGACTAGTTCCAGAATCGTTTCAGAGGGCACGCCGATCTGCCTAGACAGGGTTTCACGAGCCTTCGCAGTTCTGCCAACATTCAACATCTCATCAGCGCTTCTTATTCCGACGGACGCGAGAATCGTGATGAAGTCTGGCTTCACACCCAAGAACTTTGCAAGCCTGAATGGGGGCCGGGTGATCATACCTTCTCTAAGTTGGGCAGTCAGACGCTCCATCTCCTTCATCTCAGAAAAGGCGAAGTAGTAACGCAATGCCCAAAGATGAGTTTTGGCCGATCCTTCCGATTCGCGCTCGACCTGCTCAACGAACTGCTCGAGGTCCGTCGGCTGAGCTCTCTCCAACGTTCTGCCGTCCCTTTGGGTTCTTAGGAACTCCCCGAATTCTGCGACAATACGAACGACTTCATTCTGGACTCTCTCAGTTCGGCCGCCACGTTTCAGGTACTTTCTAAACTCAAACTCATTCAGTGGAATATCGTAGCCTCCAACAGCTTTGACGCCGATCATGATGCTGGTAGCAAAGAAGGGTTGGTCACTTCACCAGCACCTACGCTCATGCCCGCCTCCTAGCCTACGACGGTAAACCCATCGAAGACAAGGCTCGGCGAACGTACTCCGTACAGGCCCAGAGTGGCATTACTCCCGACACCATTGAGTTTCTTGAACCCATCATAGTAGTTGCCAGCAACAGACAAAGGCTGGAGGGGATAGCTTCTGCTCCCCTTCTCAATCAGATATACCCGGTTTGCCACAACGGAGAACTGACCCGTGCTCATCGTGCTATGGAAGATGCCCATCGGATCGTCAGCAATCAGTATTCCCTTTCCATCAATTGACGAAACGAGTTGGTCATGAGTCTTTGTCCCGGGCGAAACCTCAAGGGCTTTGGCAGAGATTCCCGTCACGCTTTCATATGGAATTGGAGTCCCGAAAGGACCTCCGCCACGAGAGCAGTTGCCTGTCGACCCGACGCCAAACAATCGACCATAGTATGTGTTGAACAAGAAACCCTTCAGAATACCATTCTCGACTATGACATTTCTCATCTGGGGGTGGCCTTCGGCATCGACTGCTTCAGTGCCAAGACCATCAGGTCGTTGGCCCTCGTCCACAAGTGTGAATCCCTCACCTGCAATGGCAGCTCCCATCATGTCACACAGAGGTGACGTGTGTTCCACCACTGCCCTTCCATGTGCAGATTGACCTAGGCTCGAGAGAACGTAAGCCGCAGCAGCCTCAGGGCCCCATAGAGTGGGCAAGACTGATGTCAGTTCCAACTTCTTCGCATGATGCTGTCCAACAGCCTCACTTGCCGCCTCTTTGCCTAGGCCCTCAGTGTGCAGGAGGCGATCACAAGCAGCATCATGCCTGTATGCTGTCTTCCGTTCATCACCGTCAATCGACATGACGTACACCAAGCACCGATTCGACCCTGATCTTGATGCCTGCTGGACCCCACGAGAGTTTGCCACAGCGTAGCTGTCCCAAAGGACGCGACACTCAGCGGTCACGACTTTCACACGTGGATCAACGCTGCGAGCTTCTTTGGTCATATCTTGACAGTGCCGCATGAGCTCATCTACTTCGACGCCGAGTATGTTTCTGTTGAACTTGCATTCACGTCCGGCCTTCTTTGGATCGCAGAAGCCGCTGAACTTATCATCCTCCGCTGAAACGCTATTGACGACTGAGAGAGATTCTTCGACAGCCTTCTTGACCCGGGCCGTGGAGATTCCACTTGCACACGCAAAGCCCAACCGCTTTCCCTTGGCTACACGAACTGCGCATCCTGCAGCCACGCCGTCTTTTGCCGTAACCATGCCTTGATCGAGTTCAACACGTGAAACAGAGCCATAGTGCACATAGACCTCGAACTCAGCAGAACTGTCCTGCTTAGCTGCGAACTTCAGGCCGGTGTCGGCCACAGACAGTAGTTCATCCTTGATGCTCTCGTATTCCATTCTTGTTCATCCCCCAGTTCTATGCCTTTCCTCCGAACGTCACGTTGCCTATGACAATCTTGGGTCCTCCAAGTCCTACAGGCAAGGGGGACTGGTCGCCCTTTCCGCATCCACCAAAGTACCCTGATTGGATATGTAGGTCTCTCGTAGCACCCTCGACTCGAGTCAATAGTTCAAGTATGTTACCTGATAGAGCCACCTCCCTCAATGGATACTTGATCTCGCCATGTTCAACCCAGTAGCCTCGAACAGCAATGAAGAGAAACGAACCATTCCCCTCGACCTGTCCTCCCGATGATTGTATGGCGTAGACTCCCGTGTCTAGCTTCTCTAGTGCTTCTTGTTCGGAAAGGTTTCCGGGCATGAAGTACGTGTTGGTCATTCTGACAATGGGTGGAAAGACGTAGCTCACTGCTCGGCTGTTGCCGGTAGGCCTTTCAGAGAGCCGCTCTGCGGTCCCACGATTGTGTAAGTAGTGCAGGAGAACACCTTTGTCGAGAACCGTTGTCGAACTCCCCCTGACGCCCTGATCGTCGAACGGCACCCACAGTCCACCAGTCTTTCTGATGTCCGGAAGCCCAGAGTCCAGAATAGATGCCTCTGGAGTGCCCAAGCGACTTCCAATCTTGTTAGTAAGAGGTGAGGCACCGGTGACAACGAAGTCCGCTTCACTCAGATGACCGAAGGATTCATGCGCCAGCACCCCTGCAAGCCTCTCATCAATCAGTGCCCGAAGATTCCCTGCGGGGCAGGGCTGGGCTTTGAGCTGCTCCTTAGCTCTGCTGCCGGCTTCACCCCCGACATCTTCTGGTGTGTTCCCTTTACTCTCGAAGTACTCGAGACCGAATGTTCCTCCGTTACCCTCTAGGCCGATTACCAGTGCTCCCGAGTCCGCCTTTGAGATGACGAAGCAACGCATGTCCGTCACTAAGTAGTTCCAGTCAACCGAACTCCCTTCGCTGTTGGTGAAAATCTTTCTGCCATGAAGCTCACCATACAGACCACGAACATTCTTAATATTGGCTCCGTGCTCTCGGGCCGCTTCAATGGTCCGATTCACGAGGTCTACCTTGTAAGCGAGGTCACGTTCGCTCGGGTGTATTTTGACTCGCAGTGTATCCGATGGAGCGCTCTTTGAAGGACTGCCTTTGGTGATCGGCAACCTGAGTTCGGCTGCGGGTGCAGAAGCCCTTGCCATCTTGAAGGCCTTCTGTGCGGCAGCCCGAACTTCCTTCATCGTGGAGCTCGCTGTGAACGAATAGCCTGACACTCCCTCAACGTAGCAGGTTATCCCGACACCCATTCGTGACTTCACCTGAATGTCCTTCCAAGTGTCGTCCGTCCTTTCGAGCGTCCGTAGAGTAAGGTCATCATACCGTGCGTCTACGAACTGCGCTCCGAGCTTTTCACCATACTCAACAGCTTTCTGCAGGACTTCGATCAAATGCCTCTCTCCAAGTTGCGAAGGACATCCGAGCCTGCATTTTAACCTAGTCTTTTCAGCCAGACGGTGATTCAGCTCATGAACTCCGCGACCTCTTCCAGAGGCTTTCTAGTCATGGGCAGTGGCGAATTGGCTGGCCATCCAATGCTGACTGCGGCCGTCAACAGCCATGACTTGCCGAAATAGGCTCTGACTGCATCCGAGGCGTAGAAGATATCTCCTATCCACAAAGATCCTAGTCCAAGACTGTATGCCTTGAGTAGCATGTTCTGGATCGCAGCTGCCACGCCATGGACCTCGGTTTCCCACCCTCTGGCACCTGCATTCCAGACGATGATTAGAACAGGGGCATGCTCCATGATATCACACGAACCGTATGCTGAACCCATCGCAGGACTTCCGATACTGCGCTCGGTCTTCCTGAGCTCTTTTCGAAAGGAATTTGTGAACTTGCTTTTTGCCGCGCCCGTCAAGACTGTGAAACGCCATTGTTGCTCGTTCTTTGCTGAGGGCGCCCATGTCGCAGCTACAAGCACCTGCTTGACAAGGTCCATAGGTACCTCTCGTGTATAGTACTCCCTGATGCTACGTCGTCCTACGATTGCATCACCTAGTTCCATGCTTTTTCCATGAGAGCGAGGCCTTATATCAGCTCGCTACAAATATCGTTTGAGGACTGTAACGGTGACACAGAGCCCAGACATTGCCCCGGGAGATAGAGACTTTATACAGTCGTTGGCGGCTGTACTCAATTTCGCAGTGATTCTGCCGATTGCCATGGTGAGCGGAAGCTACGGTATTGGACTCTGGGACTTCATCTTCGTGGCAATCGGAATTGGCTTGACAGTCAGATTCATCAGATACCTTTCTGCGGCATTCCAGTTCCGCGAAACGCATATCAAAGCTGAGAAAGCTGACAGATTTGTCACGGAGGGGATATACGGGAGAATCCGACATCCGGTTTCGGCGGCTCTGATGTACATGAACATCGCCTATGTCTTCCTCTTCAGGTCTTTCAGTCTGATACCCGTCGTGCCGATATTCTGTGCAGTATACTACGCCCTTGCGAAGGCAAGAGAAAATGCACTGATAGAAAGGTTTGGCGACAGGTACCGCAACTATATGCAGACTACTGGGATGTTTCGGGGAGGCAGTGGGTCCAGAGAGAGCAACCTGTCCGGCTATGCGATCAACTGACCGTGAGCTGCGACCTGAGGGCGATTTCAAGCTGGAGCCATCTGAAGCAAACCTACTGTAGCTCCGCAATCTCTGGCGGCGGTATGACAGCCTTTGAAACATCGTGGCCTGGACTCAGATACTCTACCGTGCCTGTGATGGCTCTGAGGTCGCCTCCTTGGCTCCTTATTCTGAAAGCGGCAACACCTATTGTTCCCCCGTTGATGGTGCCAATCCGGTGCATCCTAAACGAACCTACGGACATATCAACGCCCAGAGGCAAGACGACCTCAACCACGACCATAGCAATCGCAGCGCTCGACGTATTGTTGACTGCAACAGTCAACACATAGTCGTCCATCTTCTTCTCGATTTTCGAGGTGATCTTTACTTCGCTCTCAGGCACAGGCACTGGTACGGTCTTGGCCTGAGGAGCAGGTTTCTCGCTGGCCTTTGGAGTTTCAGACCATGCGGACCAAGTTCGACGCTGCGGCTCCCTTGCAGACTGTGCAGCAGGCGAAGACTGTGCAGCTCGTGTCGGCTGTGCAGTGCTCGCAGGTTGAGCGGTGCGTCTGGTTGGCGCCGCGCTCGGTGGGGCGCTTGTGGTCTTCAGGGTTGAAGACCCTGTCACAAAGGACAGCAAGTCTGGCCACTCATAGATGATGAATACTAATCCAGCCACGACCACGCACGCCCATGTCAAGGTCGAGATCACCATTGAACGAAAGCTGGGGTTCTCGAAGACCTGGATGACGGGCAGAATCAGATAGTCATATATCGGACCCAATGCAGCCCGGAGGTCGTCCCAGAACGTGAGCAAGAAGACTCCTGTAGACCCGTCCACGTTTGACAAAGAGCCACCGGGCATCGTCAACTGGAATGAATACTGCCACAGTACCTTTCCCAGCACTGTCGTGATTACAGCGAGAACAGAGAAGGCCTTCAGGAAGACCCTCATCACGAACACCTCAGCTCTAGATTATCATGACTGGTTATTAAGCTTCATCCAGTCCAGCGCCTCCTAGCGAAAGGGTTTTCACCAATATGGGGCAACTGCCCCTCAGTTGCAGTCGTTTTCCTGGCGGAGCAGACAATGAATGTTGGAGTATGAAGGGTCAATATGGAGGCCACCCAGTGAAGCGCAGAGTCTGATTCTGCAGGCGACCGTTGGTTGTTCGCACAACGCCTGCACCTACTGCGTGTCCTACAAGGGAAAGCACTTCAGAGTGCGAGGAGTTGAGGGAATCAAGTCAGACCTAGCGCATTTGACAGCCATGCAGAAACGCACAGTCAAGAGAGTCTTCCTGGCAGATGGAAATGCTCTCACGATTGACACTGATGAGATGCTGGAGATACTTGCTGTTCTGAAGCAAGAGATACCGAGTCTTGAGAGGGTGGGCGTCTACGGATACGCAAAAGATGTCCGGAGTAAGTCCATAGAGGAAATGAGGCAGATTCATTCATCTGGACTGGGTATTGCTTACTTTGGACTTGAAACCGGAGATGATGAGATACTCAGAGACGTACGCAAAGGCGTCAGCTCCGAAGAAAACGTTGCGGCCTGCAAGAAGATCCGCGAAGCTGGAATTCCAGTTTCCGTCACAATCATTCTTGGTTTAGGCGGAAAAGGACTCTCCGAACGTCACGCAGTTCATACAGCAAGAGCACTGAACGAAATCGATCCAGAGTACGTGGGGGCATTAACCCTTATGATACCGAGAGGCACCCCACTGTTTGACATGGTTCAACAAGGCGAGTTCGAGCCAATGGAGCCCTTTGACACGTTGAGAGAGCTCAGGCTACTCGTGGAAAACCTCGAACTAAGCGAATGTGTGTTCAGAACGAATCATGCGTCCAACTACTTCCCAATTGGAGGCACACTCAGCCACGACAAGGAGGCAATGCTCTCTGTGATTTCCAGAGTGGTATCTAGTGAGGACGAGTCCACTCTCAGACCGGGCTACCTCAGAGGATTATAGGCAACCTATCTATGGTGGAGCTGCTACGATAGCTATAAGATGCAATGACAGCCAGAATCACTGAAATGCAACTCGTTGATTGGTGAGTGATGTACCACGGTCGACAAGATGTACGTAATAAGTTGCAGTAGAAACCTAACCAGTATGGGCGTTTCGCATATTAGAACTGCAGTCGCCGGGCTTGAAGAATCCGTATTGTCTCTCGACTGGTCCAACTCCAAGCTCATGCCAGTGATTGCTAGCGAGAAGGTGGCTTTCGCGGCTGGAGAAACGAAGATCATAGAGATTAGACCAATACGGATTCCAGCATACTCGATGGTTGTTCAGTCGTTCTTCGGCGTGAATGGCGCAGTCCACTTACTGTGCCTCGGCGCTTCCCAGTTCAAGCCTTTCTCAGAGGACAGGATTGCAGAGATTGCTCAGCTTCAATCAAGGATGAAGTGCTCAGTATTGCCATGGGATCTTCTGGGTCAAGTGATAGTTGTTCCCGGGAAGAGAAAACAGGAATGACATGAGAAATCGGCCATGTCTACCACTACAGTATCACAGAGAAACAATCATTTCGTACTTGTCCATTGCAAGGTCCACCATGTCCCCAAAGTCGACCAATGAAACGCCTGGAGTCAAGCGACCTTCCAAGCCTCTTTCCTGAACGTGTGGCCTAGCCGCGTACACGGGCACGCCCAGCTTCATAACACCCTTCGAGCAGGGGTTGCCCTTGTCCGCCTGGAAGACACCGTCTTGAACCAGCAAGAGCCCTACCTCGTTTCCGCTCTTCTTAATGCCGTCAACTACTTCGAAGAGACTCTTACATTCGTCTGAGATCCAGATGAGAACCTTCACCAACACCACCTTCATCAGAATGTTACTACAACCTCGTTCTGTGTCAGGATTTGCCCAACCTTGAGAGGATCGAGGATTTCGACACCCGGAATAAGCTCCCCGAGATTGATTCCGCGTTCTTCGAGTGACTTCTTGCTCACACAGACGCGGCCGCCAAACCCTTCGTATGTAGCCTTGAACATCTTGATCGGTCGTTCATCCATAGCCTTCAACAATGAATAGACCCCGTCACCCACGAACAACATTGTCGGCTGGTGATCCATTCCGAACATGCCAACAGCCGCCCGCCAGCCCTCGAAGTTGATGATCTTTCCAAAAGGCTTGCTTCTAATCAAAACCAAGACCTTGCGCTCTTTGAACTCCATCTAGTATCCCTCTACAGCGTTAGCGTAATGAACCTGTCACATTCTCCAATAATCTGCGCGAATTCTGTCAGACTACTGACACCTACGCCACTGATGAAATCGCTCCCGTCCTGTGCGAATCCCCTTGCAGCTGTGCAGAGGCCACACGCCTGGAACTCCACTCCTGCGTCTGCAAGCTCCTGAAACATCTGATCCATCGGTCGTTCCGGGTCTGGGTCCTGTTTGAGCTTGGCATTATTGACGCCATCCACAAAAAGGAATACCTTCACCTTGTGACCCTTGCCGATGGCAGCCTTTGCCAACTCATAGAGCGTGCGACTGTTTTCGAATGTGTATGGCCCCGTCAACAAAAGGAGTCCAAGAGTCTTGCTCTGCATCTACAGCGACCTCGTTTCTCATTGAAGGCGTCGTTGGGAGGTCCGTTAAAAACGAATCCATTCAGCTCAATCCCAATATTGAATAGCAGGATTGCGCATGCCTTGTCTGCTTGAGCTTCTTGACCTTCTGGGGAGCCTCAAATGAATAGGATAGCTGTGACCTACGAAACAAAGGACGGAGCAATCAGACAGATTGAGGTCGATACCGACGGTCGGATTGTAGACCTCAGTCGCCTGAGTGCTGTGAGCATCAACCTGACTCCTCTTGCCAATGCAGTGGGCATCGAGGAGCTGCAGCTCGCCTCGAACAAACTCAAGTCCATCGACCTCAGACCGCTGAGCAAATGCGCGCGTCTTCAAGTCTTGAATCTGACGAAGAATAAAATCCAGCAACTGAGCCTACGAGGGCTCGAGGGGTGTATAGCTCTCAGAGAGCTGAACCTCGGTGGAAACGAGCTGAAGGTCCTGGACCTGTCACCCTTGTCCAGCTGCATGAACCTACAGAGGTTGAGGATGTTCGGCAATCAGATCGAGAAACTTGATCTCAAGCCGCTCTCCAAGTGCGACAAGCTTGAATACTTGGAGCTCGAGACCAATCATATCGAGTCCATAGACCTCGGGCCTCTGAAGAAATGTGTGAACTTGGTACAACTTAATCTCATGCATAATTCTCTGACATCTGTTGACCTGTCGGCACTGAAGCAGTGTCGCAAGCTCAAGTTCCTGTATCTTCATCACAATGCACTCGGGTCGATAGACCTGGGCCCAGTCGAGCAGTGTGCAGACCTGACAATACTCAGAATAGGGAGCAACGAGATCAGGAACATTGACCTCGAACCGCTTGCCAAGTGTGCGAACCTGAGGCGACTTGAGCTGGCGATGAATGCTCTACAGACGCTGGACCTATCTCCCTTGGCAAGTTGTGCCGAACTGCGAGCACTCGATGTAGCTGGAAATCATCTTACATCGATAGATCTCTCCCCTCTCTCGGACTGCAAGAATCTCGAGGAACTGTACTTGTTCAGCGATCATCCTCAGGAGAACCAGTTCACCGAGGTGGACGTGTCAGCACTCTTCGCATGCACGAACCTTGAAGATCTAGGAATGCCGGAATCTGTCGACCTGGTTGCTGAATCGTCACTGAAAGAACAAGAAAACATTCCCACTGCATTGCAGGAACTGATTGATGAAGCAAGAATATCTTGGACCTGAGCCGGTCATTGGCAGTTTGGCGCCAGATATATGTGCGCAGCCACGAATTGCCGCTACATATATATGCAGATAATATACGAGGTTATATTGTCGCGCCAGCCACTGACGGTGGATGGCAATGTCTTCCCGTGAAAAGGAAATGGCTCGTCTGGCTAAGCTCTATGCAGAGTACCTGAACGGCCCTATAGGCAAGGGGGTGCTTGACAGGCTGAAGGAAGGTGAGTCCTTCACGATCCGCTCACAGGACGAGGTTCTTCGGTTCACGAAGCTTCGGGGCAAAGCCGTGGTCAATGTGATGAAGGGTTACCCATAGGTATCTCACACCTGCAGCTGGCAGCACGTGTTTTCCGCTTTAAATGACCTATCTGCGCGATTGAGGAATAGTGCGGCTTAATCCGGTCGTTCCAGCTGCCATGCGCACTTCTAGCGGAACTCCAGGGCGACCCACTGGGTCTGACACGCCATCTTTATGTGAGAGCACTCGAGCATTCGACAGGGAATGCCAAAGTGACGCCTGCGCTCAGAAAAGCTGCCATAGGAAGAGGCCACTATGTCATCGGAGTACTTGTTGGGTCAGTGATTCTCGCTGTACAGCTCTACGTGAGCAGCTGGCGTCTAGACCTGCTGATCGACTCACCGGCTCTGTTTCTGCTAACGGGACTCTCATCGTCCATTATGAAGTTTCTTTCTGGCATTGGTGTAATGCTGACATATGCATCATTCTGTAGTTTCGTATTCCGAAGAGCCTCAGACATGATGAGGAACAAGAGAGAAACCGCGACATACGTGAAAGCCCTGCTCTCTCTACCAGTGATTGCCATTGCAGGCTACGGGATAGTGAAGCTGTATGCATCCCTGATCTTGGGAGAAAGCTTGAACCTGGTCGAAACCTTGGTTTCCCTGTACGGGGTGTGGTCTGTGGTATTGATGGTATACGTTATACCTGCTTTGAGGAGTACTGTGCGGCGTCAGGGCGACCAGGGAATCCTCGCCGACATGAAGAGCAGGTTAGGCAGAATGCGATACTCTCTGTGGAAGGAGTATCAGTTCAGGGTTAAGAAAGACTTTGGCAAGGTCTATGCCAAGGAGTTCGAACGCTATCACGACCGGGTTGAAATCATCAGGGGAGAGTTGAGCGGCCTCCTCCTTCTTCCTATGTGCATAGTACTGGCTGTCTTTCCGCCTCTGGCAGGTCTACTGTTTGTCTTGTGGTTGCGGATACTATCGTTTGACAGATCCCCACTTTCAGGAGGTGAGAAGGCTCTACTAGTAGTTTCCTCACTAACCGTGCTCCTGATCTCAAGTGTAGTCTTTCTGTCGGTCGGGGCCTTGCCTATCATGAAGCTGCTCGGCGTTGCTTACGGACTGGGAATACTTGGAAGCATCTTGCTGCTTGCCTATGTCATAGCTAAGTCGTAGGTGAGAATCCTCACTGGTAGGAATGAGAAGAACTGGCAATCATATGGTAAGCCAGTCGAGCGGCTCGTGCTCCGTCGACTAGGACCAGTCACTGCATTTTGGCTTTCGACGTTACGAAAACCAAGTACACGGCTTGATTCGCAACCGGTGTTCGCCATCGCAAGCATGTTTCGGCGCTCATCTTAATGCATGCCATGGCGTGAATGCCTGCAGGAGTGGTCAGCCGATAAGACGGCTTCAGGAAGTAGAAAATCCCACCCACTCTCAGCAGTCGTAGTCCTGAATCGATTATTGCCCTCTCGACCTCAGTGCGATCGTAGAAGCGTGTCCAGACGGCCTTGCCAGTTTCTTTTGTCCGTATCTCCTTCCAGACTGATTCCTGCTGTTCCTGCCCATATTTCTTTGCCCTGAGGATGTCATAACGATTCGAGCGGTTGGCAACTGAGAAAACCAACAGCCCGTCAGGTTGCAGCTTCTTCGTGACACCATTCAGAGTGGTTTGAAGGTCCACAACATGATTGAGTGTCCCGAACATGGAAACTGCGAGGTCAAAATCATCCGGCAGAGCTGACAAGTTCTGAATATCTGCCACGAGAAATGTGCAACGGGACTCTGCCCCGGCTTCGCTGGCCTTGTGCTGGGCCAGTGACACCATCTCAGGCGAGATGTCCACACCGACTACTCTGTGCCCTCTTCGTGCTAGTCTGACAGCTAGCGAACCTGTACCACATCCAAGATCAAGTATCTTCAGGTGTCCGCGTTTGGCATAGCCGTCGATGAGTGACCTCTCAACAGATCTCATGTATTCAATGCTAGAGTCACTGTACTTGATATCATACGAAGGAGCAAGAGCGTTGTAGAATTCGGTCACGTTCCTCTGTAGCGCATCACGCGTGGGTTGATGCAATCTTGTTCGCCCCGGCCGGGTCCCTAAGCTCGAGAGGCCCACGTAAGTTACCCATCACAGTGAATATAAACGGAATGACCCATCAGACCAGCTGGTGGAAGTGCGATGGTCGTTGAGATTGACGAACAGACAAAGCAACAGGTTCGGCAGCTTTTCGAGAAGCTCGAGAATGAGGTGACGATACATCTCTTTACGCGCGATGAAGAGTGCCTCTTCTGTAATGAAACGAGAGAGCTAGTCACTAAGGTGGCGGAGCTGTCAGACAGGATCAAGGTCGTGCCGCACGAAGGCCCTCTCAAGAAGAGCACATCGGCAATCTTCGGTGTTCAGCACCAACCCGCCTTCATGCTCTATGGAAAGGGGCCGTACAAGATCCGGTTCAACGGTATTCCAGCCGGCCATGAGTTCACTAGTCTAATCGCAGGGATCCTTGACGTATCAGCAAGCGCCGTTTCATTGCCCAAAGACATCATCGATGACATACAGGCGATCGACAAGCCGGTCCACATCAAGGTCTTCACAACACCTGAATGTCCGTACTGTCCATCTATGGTTCGGCTTGCCTGGCAGGCTGCCATCATCAACCCGCTGATAGAGGCCGAAGGTTTCGAGTCCTTAGAGTTCCAAGAGTTGGTCAAGTACTACAAGGTGCAGGGTGTTCCAAAGACCGTTGTCAATGAAACAGTGGCGATTGAGGGGCTCGTGCCTCCAGGAGAGTTCGTAGAGAAACTATACGAAGCAATCGGAAAGTGAGTCTGGAAACAGCGCGCATACGGATGTGCAAAACGTCAGACTGGCTCACTTTGCTGACAAGTGAAGACGAACTCCCTTTCGTTCACATATCGGTATGCCTGATATGCTGCGTGGACTGCTTCAGCCACGCCGGTTATTGCCTGTTTGAACTCGGTGTCAGTGACATCGCCGGCAGCAAAGACCCCAGGAACATTAGTTCGACTCGACCTGTCGATGATGATCTCACCCTTTGCATTTGTTGCCACGCCAACCTTCTTGGCAAGCTCTGAAACTGGAATTCCTCCAATCGCCACAAAGACCCCTTGAACGTCCAGGAGATCATTACCACCATAGGGTTTGTCAAGCCGGACAGCTCTTACGCTCTGATCACCGATGATGGCAGTCACGTTTGTCTTTGTGAGCACCTCAATCTTCGCTTCCTTCTTTATCCTTGCGCCATTGATGGGCTCCGGTCTTATCTTCTCCCCACGATAAATCATGTATACCTTGGGGCAATATCGTGCAAGGAGAAGTGCTTCTTTTGCGGCACTGTCGCTACCTCCTACCACAGCCACAGTTCTATCTCTGAACAAAGGCGCATCGCACAGAGCACAGTAGCTGATTCCTTTGTTCTTGAACTCATTCTGGCCGGGCACGTCTAGCTCTCTATCTTTCATTCCCGTGGCGACTAGTATGGATTTCGAAAGGAAGGTTTTG
>PRDI01000129.1 GCA_003345595.1 Candidatus Thorarchaeota archaeon
GACCAAGGAATAATGAACCTGAGGAGTCTTGGCTTTCGGATCAAGGAGGGCAAGACAGTCAAGCTTCAGCACGAAGGCTACATGGCCGGCACGGACCAGCAAAGAGCCGAAGACATAAACGGTATGTTTGCAGACGAGGAAGTGAAAGCGATAATTTGTGCCCTCGGGGGACAAGTGGGGATTCGAACTCTGCGCTACTTGGACTTTAGTCTGATAAAGAGAAACCCCAAGATCTTCTCGGGAATGAGTGACATAACGACTTACCACATTGCCTTGCTGGCGAAGACTGGTCTTAGTGGTCTCCATCAGAGCGATGTGACTTTCGCATTTGGGGGAGAAGTGCACAGCAATAATACTTACGAAAGAGACCTCTTTCTGAGAATAACCGAGAACGCACAACCACTAGGCGTTCTGCCAGCACTCACGGGATGGGATGTCTGGCGCGAGGGCTCCACGAAGGGCAGGCTGTTCGGTGGAAATATGAACAGCATTCAGTGCCTGCTCGGGACCCACTATACTCCGAAACTGACCGAGGATGTCATCTTCTTCTGGGAATCGATGACTCAGCCTCTTAGCCACATCGATCAGAAGCTAGCTCACTTCAGAGAAGCCGGCCTCTTCGACAGGACTGTTGGAATGCTCATAGGCAAGATCAGAGGAGATGAGGGAGGTTCTCAGAGGGACATGACAGCTGAAGTGAAGCCGGTCGCCGTTGATATAGCTGAAGAGTTCGACTTCCCCGTGATAGCGGGCATGGACTTCGGCCACTACACACCCAACCTTCCATTGCCCATGTGGCTCAAGGCTAGTATGGACACTCAGAACCTTGCGATAAGCATTGAGGAACCATATGTTGTATGAGAGACCGTCCCTGAAGTCTACAAGATTCAGCAAGCCCCGTGTATATCAACTAGGGCCATGTTTAGTTCTTCGAAATTCCTCGAGGTTCTCTGGAGGCCAGCCTCGCGGGGTTTCATAGTTCTTCACAAATCGAAAGTCACACATGGAATGACCTAGCGACAGAATCTGAGTACGCTTGAATCCAACACCTATTCCGCGCATCTTTGCGTAGTCCGCCAGACAGGCATAGGGGGCAAACTCCTCCGCTCCGAACTTGCGGAGAAGCTTGAGCCACCCACACTCAGTGAAGTTCAGTCCATATTCGAAGGTCTTGCCATCGCCCTCAACGTAGTCTCCTAACCAGTTATCAGGATAATCACCATTGTGAGTTTCTGCCATCCATTTCGTCCAGCGTCGCTTCGAGAACCGGGAAAACAGCATCATACTGGCAAGCCTCTTCTTTATCGACGGTATCGAGCCGACGTATCCCTCCATGATCTCGTACATCCACTGTCCAATCTCTCTGTTTTCCATTCGATGCTCTTTGCAGGCCTTATACATCGCCAAGGTTACTCCAGAGTCAACCATGAAACTGGTAAAGGGGCTCTTTGCTCCTCCCACATCAGGAAGCTGAGGAAGGAGATTCTCGAACTCCTCGCGAGCCTTCTCTGTCAGGACCTCAATCGTCTTCTCATCGAAACGTGATTTCGCGACGATTCGAGCGACCCGGACCAAATCGTCGAATCGCTTCATTATGGTCCTCTTCTGAGATACGTAGTAGTTCTCTTGTTGCATCTTGTTCGTCTTCAATCATCGAGTTGCCATACCGATAAGGGTATGCAACAGCTGCGCAGAAGTTAGACAACCTTGGACATTCTCGAGTAGGGGCTTGAATAGCTCGAATCACACATCTCATTGAGGCGGACTCGACACAATCCAGCCTCAAGGAGTACGACCCCAGTGCCGTTTCTGGGAGGATAAGGACTCCTGTGTCCAACTTTGTCCAACTTACAATGAACAGTTGGGGCAGGCCTTGCTCTGAATGGACTGACAGCACGATGCCGCTCGATGGAGCGGTTACTCTACCTCTCCCTGGAGATCATCCTTCTCCCACGCTTTTCAAGTCATAGGAATCCCTATGCAAGCCGCAAAGCAACTTCCTCACCTCACGGCGGAAATGGTTGAAGGTCTTGCATGACCATCTGAAGCAACTGATCATAGGTCATTCCTATCAACCAAGGTGTCAGAAACAGCAGGGCGACACAGATTACGCCGAAGAAGATGGAGGCATAGCCACTCCGCGTCCACTTCACTTCCAGATCTTGGCTCGAACCGGTCGTTTCTGGCAAGACTGGCTGTTCCACTGATTCCGGTGTCACAGACGTGCTAGCCTGTTTCTCTACAACGCCGCTGTCCTCCGGAGCAGTGCCGCTCTCTTCGTTCTTCATGTCTCCCCTGAAACCAATTGCCGCGCTTGTGGTTCGCGCTATATCGTCGGCAGAGAGCACGACTCCTCGTATCGCTTTATCATATCCTCCGAATCTTGCTCCAGTACGTATCCCGACTTGACCCACTCGTCCTATACCAGAAACACCTTCAAGTCCGGCAATGCCGAGCAAGACACCCGTGTATGCGTCCACAACGAAAGAGAATGCAATAAACGACAAATCGAGTTTCAGGTGCCAAAACGACCTGCCCATAATCTTCCGCACACATCCTGAGCAATGGTGATGCTGGCGCACCAGTTCGAACACAAGATGAACAGTGACGATGACCACGAGCCAGAAGAGACTCACGAATATGCTGAGGACTACAGCAAGAACGATGTAGAGCACCTTGAAGGTTCTGCTCTCATCGTGGTTTACTATCCATATGTAAGTAGAGCGCAGGCGTTCATTGTCCAGCTTGAGCACCAGTCCTGAACATGGCTGCTCGTGCATTTAGACTATGCGGGCGCGAAGTGGAACAGGAACCCACGATACTCCCTGACGGCTACACTCCGAGTTTCCTCCTCTTGGCCACAGTGAGTTCTTCCACAAATCAGAAGAACCGCTTTGACCAAGACATTGCGGGTTCGTGATTGTTTGAGCAGTGAAATCTTGCATGTGCGGTTTGACCCTAGAGTAGTCCGTGATGGCCTTCTTCAAAGGCGGGATGATGAGGGCGCAAGATGTCTGACGTGCAACCACCGTTGCCTTATCCCAGACGGCGCAAGGGGCTTTTGCGGCACAAGAACGAGTGTCAATGGTAGAGTGACCACATTATGTTTTGGCAACATATCCTCGATCAGCAATAACCCCATCGAGAAGAAGCCATTCTTCCACTTTGCCCCGGGAACGATGGCATTCACCGTTGGAAGCTGGGGCTGTAATGCCACATGCGGATTCTGTCAGAACTACGAGATATCAAAAAGACACCCGAGTCCTCGGATCTCAAGGTACATGAGTCCAGAGGAGTTCGTTGAGAGGGCAACGGCAGAGGGAAGTGAGGGTATATCGATTTCCCTGAATGAGGCCGCTACACTCATGCTTGAGTGGAACTTGGAAGTCTTCAGGTTGGCCCACAGCAAGGGTCTGTACAACACGATCGTCACAAACGGATACATGACGATAGAAGCTCTCAATCTCATGATTGACGCGGGTCTTGATGCTGCTAACGTTGACCTGAAGGGTTGTGCGGAAGGTGTCAAGAGAGTCTGCGGCCTGACAGTAGGCCATGTCTGGGATACCATCGCCCATATGAGTAAAAGAGGAGTGCACGTTGAGCTAACAACGCTAGTCGTACCAGGACTCAGTGATGACACAGAGTGTCTTCAAGAGATCGCATCTTGCATAGTCAGCGACGTAGGTGCGGACACACCTTGGCACGTGAACAGGTACTTCCCTCATTATCGCTTCCGAGAACCACAGACGCCCGTTGAAACGCTCCTTCGTGCGAGAGAGATAGGTAAGCATCAGGGTCTAAGATACGTGTACGTAGGCAACTTGTGGGAGCAAGGATTGGAGGACACCACGTGCCCAGTCTGCGGCCAAGTCTGCTACACGAGGATGGGATTCCAGTCAAGAAACACAGGCACCGATTCTCAAGGAAAGTGCAGTCAGTGCGGGCACAACCTGGGCATACGATACTGGCCTAGTAACTGACTCGTGAAGGTCGTCCATGGAAACTGCGTCAGTGGCAGCCCTCGAAGGTCTGGACACGACAGACGGCACGAGCGAGGTTAGCATCAGCACGGAGGGTTTCACGAGCAGGCGGCCCATGCGCCTTCGCTTCATTTCATATCTGCGGATAGCCGGGCAGGAAGAAGACGCTTCACCAAGAGTGTCAATGTTATGGTCAAAGTGAATACTAGGAATGACAGGACGAAGAAGAAGTACATCAGCGACCTGTCAGCATTGCTCAAGAACCAGAGCAGTCCAGGTCCACTGTCGACAATGAAGTATGCAGTGATAGAAAGATAGATTCCTGTTATGATGAGGACGAATAGTGCTAACCACACCATTACATCCGTCGGAGCCGCCGATTTCTTGTCAGATATCCTGAGAAGCAAGAAAAGAACAATCAGACTAGGCAACAGTGCAAACAACGTGGGGCCGAACAATCGGATTAGGAAGTCTTCGACAGAAGTGAAGAAGTAGCTGGCCGAAAACCTCCAACCGAATAGAATCAATCCGACATACAGCAGCACGAAGTACATGACTATGACGACCATAGTAGTCGCCACCCGTTGTCTGTCTGCAAGCGCAGTCTTTACACCGTCAAAAGATCTTCTGAGCAAGACACCTGCGACCAAGATTCCTGCGAATATGCAGACCATTACGACCAGCAGCCTCGCGGTCCGTTCTTCAGTGACCTTTGCGTCCCATGACGTTCGGAGGATACTCTCAGAAACCTCGATAGATGTGATTGCAGCGCCGATGGCAGAGCTGTTGTTTCCGCTTGTGAAGTTCCCATGGGCATACGT
The DNA here is from genome assembly GCA_003345595.1 of Candidatus Thorarchaeota archaeon. Classification (GTDB taxonomy): domain Archaea; phylum Asgardarchaeota; class Thorarchaeia; order Thorarchaeales; family Thorarchaeaceae; genus OWC5. The sequence goes on from PRDI01000129.1 coordinate 4,805, forward strand.
GATGAGCTGTTCAGCAACTGATACTTGGGACTGATATTGGGCCAGATAGCCCATTTTGCTGATTCTGCGCGTTGCCTGTGCTACGCGTATCTCTGATAGATTGATTCTGTAAATGGCCTCCTGTTGGAGAGTGAGGTTCAGACATTGGAACAGGACCGTTCCTGAGCAATCGGAGGGCACAGCCCAACCCATCACTGCTGCAACGGTGGGAGCAATCGAGTTCTGATGCACAGGATCGTCATATGTCCCCGGCGTTACACCAGGACCTCTAATCAACAAGGGTATGTGAAGCACCTCTTCCTCAATCCCGCCATGTTCGCCCTTGCCAGAAAGAACATCGACTTGTCCATGATCGGAAACCACGACCACAAGTGTCGTATTGAGCAGACCCATTGCATCGAAAGCGTCCAGCACTTCTCCTACGTATGTATCCTCGTTCTTCAGCGCTGTCACATATGACTCGCTTGCAGTACCGTTCTGATGACCTGCCTCGTCTGTTTCCCCGAAGTGAACTACCATGAACGTCGGGGAGTGGCGTTCTAGGACAAGCCGCGCATACTGTGACACAAGACTATCACGATAGTCAGGTAGGGTGACCTCCGTGACCGGCATGCCGCTTGTGGCGTTTATCAAAACAGACTCTCCATTGGGCATTTGGCTTGTGAACGTGAGAGAGTAGTTCAGCCAAGGACTGAACAGGTCGTACCAAGAATCACTTCCAATCATGGCGGTAGTACCCGAGTTCGTGACGGTTGTGTTCCAAAGCGAGTCCGCCGGAAACACGCCTTTGTACTCATTGCCTATTACCTGACTCTCAGACGAGTTGACACCGGATGAGATCACGCAGTAGCCGGTCTTGCTCACACTGAGAAGAGTAGAACACTGTGCTGCAGTGAAATTGGCCCAGTCATCATAGCTCTCAATCTCTGGCCTTGATGTTTCATAGAAAGTGTCGGCGCGCACACCGTCCAATACGAACACGACAGCCCGATTGGCCAATGGAGTCATCCCCATGCCTTCGATTGACGAAACAGGTCCGGTCGGCACGTAACTGTAAGGGTTCACAAAGGCCACATAGGTGGAGAGGCCGGATACTAAGAGTTGCAGAAAGCCAAGTGAAACAAGCAACATCAGTGCCACTGCATACCTGAGACTGCGATTGCGTGACGCCATCTAGTGTTCGCCCCGACTAGTATTAGATGAGTAGTGGCTGAACCGGCAATGTGGGCTATATCAGTTGCTCCTCATGACCCTCAGCCCTGATCTTGCTGCAGCGTGTCCCCTAGTCGGATTCACGTCGGCTTGATCTCGCCCGCGCGCCTCAGCTCATACACGACAACATTACCTGGGTCCGGACATGCAACAGAAACGCGATCTGGGTCCTTTCCCCACGGAAAAGCACCACCGAACTCGAGGACAGTGATGAATGGGAGCATGGAGTTGTAAGCCCAGCGGCAAACCTTTGCCCTCTCACTGTCTTTCGACAGGTCAAACTCGTCGCCCACCTTGTAGAGCTTGCACGGGCTCTCTCCAGGCTGGGAACGAAGCTCTGCGACACGCGCAATTATCCGGTATCTCTTTGTCATTCTTGTACCACCATCCGAAACATCATTTTGCATCGCGAAGCTCACGCCGCAGTATCTTTCCCACTGCACTCTTCGGCAGTGAGGAAACAAAAGAGATGATGCGAGGATACTTGTAGGCGGCCATGTGCTCCTTGGCCCACTCTTTGATCTCGTCCTCAGTAATCTTTCCTTCGTACTCAGGCTTCAGTCTGATGAATGCCTTGATGGTTTCACCTGCCGCCGGGTCCGGAATTCCGATGACTCCAACTTCAGCGACTGCGGGATGTCTGTAGAGGAGATCCTCCACCTCTGCAGGGAATACCGAGTACGCCTTGTACTTGATGAGGTCCTTCTTCCGGTCGCCGATATACACGTAGCCGTCTGTGTCGAAACGGCCAATGTCACCGGTGTGCATCCAACCTCCTTTCAGCGTTTCGTCGGACTCCTTCTGCTTCCGCCAATAGCCAGCCATGACCTGGGGGCCTCGAATCAGGATTTCTCCCCATTCACCAATCGCCATTTCCTTGGAATCGTCCGTTGTGTCGACTATCTTGATGTGAGTGTTGAAGATTGGAAGACCTACACTGCCTGGTTTCAGAACTCCCTCGGGAATCAGAGTCTGAATTGGCGAGGTTTCTGTCATTCCGTATCCTTCGACTATGTATATTCCAGTGAGCCGCTGAAATTGCTCCAGAATCTCGACAGGGAGCGGCGCGGCGCCGGAGAAGGCATGCTTCAGGGACTGCAGCGCTTCCTTCTTGAGGTCAGGGCGCCCGAGCATTGAAACATACAATGTTGGCACTCCAACCAGTACCGTTGCCCCATACTTCGGAATTACATGAAGAACCTCCTTTAGGTCCGGCCTTGGAATCATTATGATGCTGGCCGCTATGTACGAGGCCAGTACGAGTACACAAGACAGGCCAAACGCATGAAAGAATGGAAGGACGCCGACGAAACACTCCTTGCCCTCATTGACCTTGAACCACCTACGACCCGCTTCTGCGTTGAACATCAGGTTGCGGTGTGTCAGCATAGCGCCCTTGGGCATACCAGTGGTCCCTCCCGTGTACAACAGAGTGGCAACATCGTCTGCACCAAGACTGTTCTCAGGGGGTGTCATCGGCTGGTCAGACATCAAATCCCGAAAAAGACGAATCCCAGGCCCTACTGGTAGTGTTGGGTGTGCAATCTTGCCTGCAAGCTTGCCCAGGACAGCCTTGGCTTTAGGCAAGTATTCACCTGTCCTCGTATAGACTACTGCTTGAACCTCTGTGTCCTTTCTCCCTTTCTCAGCAACCTCATGGAACATGTCCAAGGCGACAAGGATCTTGGCGCCAGTATTCTCAAGTTGGTGGTGAAGCTCAAGTTCCTTGAGTAGTGGATTGACGGGTGAAACCATTGCCCCTGCTTTGAAAGCGCCGTAGAATGCAATAGGAAACTGCGGCAAGTTGGGAACCATGATCGCTACTCTATCACCCTTCTCGATGCCCAAGCCCAACAGAGCATGGGCAAACTGGTTACTCATCTCATCGATCTGCCTGTAGTTTATCGTCTTGCCCATGATGTAGAAAGCGGGATGACTGGGAAACCGCTTGGCAGTACTCATGAGAGTTTCATGAATCGTTATCTTCGGAACCTCGATATCATATGGCAAGCCCTTTGGCCAGCTGTTCTGCCAGAACCTCTCCATTTTGCACACGTCCGGAATTAGCTAGATGAAACTATACTAATCTACAGACCGGGCATATAACAGCATTGCCCATTCAAGTGGAACAAAGGCAAGTTGGCCACCAGACAAAAACGATTTGTGCCAGCAATACCATGCACCTGATTGCTGAAACGCGCTTGGAGAGGACTACATGAAGACAATCACCGTGATTGGCGCAGGCACGATGGGGCACGGAATAGCCCAGCTGGCAGCCAAGGCAGGTTATCAGGTATACCTGAATGATGTGAAGAAGGAGTTCATTGACAAGGGTCTTGAACGAATAAAGTGGAGCCTCGGGAAGTTCGCGAAGAAGAAGGATATCACTGAGGAGCAGGCCAAAGAGATCTTCGGAAGGATAACACCGGAGCTGGATCTTGCCAAGGCTGTGAGAGCAGCTGATATCATAATTGAGGCAATCATCGAGGACATGAGTGTGAAACAGGAACTTGGCCGCAGACTGGACAAGATCATGAAGAAGGGGGCCATATTCGCCACGAACACAAGCACACTGCCCATCACAGAGATAGCCTCTGCTTTCTCGCATCCTGAGAATGTAATCGGGATGCACTTCTTCAACCCACCACAGCTAATGCCACTGGTGGAGATAATCCGCGGCGAAAAGACTTCAGAGAGCACGCTGACGGTGATAGTCGAACTGTCACGCGAGATGGGAAAAGACATTGTCACTTGTAAGAAGGATGTCCCTGGCTTCATTGTGAACCGCATGCTCGGGCCTCTGCTCAACGAAGCCGCATGGATGGTCGAACGAGGTGAAGCAAGCATCACGGCCGTAGACTCGGCAGCGAAGTACAGGCTTTCTCTGCCCATGGGTCTGTTCGAACTCGCGGACTACAGTGGTGTCGACGTGATCCACAATGCACAGAAGTACTTCGTCAGGAGAGGATTGGTTTCAAACCAGCCGCCCATTTGGGAGGAGAAGGTCAAGGCCCAAGAGTTCGGGATGAAGGTTGGAAAGGGCTTTTACACGTACAAGCAGGGTGCCCTCGGATGGGAGAGACCGGATATCCCGAGAGATGCAGGAAACAACGTAGACCTCGTCCGACTCTTCGCCCCGGCAATCAACTCAGGAGCAGAAGTGGTGCGACTGGAGATTGCCACCAGAGAGGATGTCGACAAGTCGGTGAAGATGGGACTAGGATTTCCGAAGGGCATTCTCGAGATGGCAGATGAGTTTGGCATAGACAAAGTGATGGATGCTCTGAAAGACCTTCGTAGCAAGCATGGTGAGTTCTACAAGCCAGACCCTCTGTTAGAACAGATGATGAGCGAGGGACGCACAGGGAAGGAGGCCGGGAAGGGATTCTATGACTATGAGCAGAAGGCAACTGAGCTTGAAACACTCATCTTGAAGAAAGAACCCGAGAACAAGATTGCGTGGTTGGTCTTGAACAGGCCACACAGACTGAACACATTCACTCTTGAGTCCATAGCGGACTTCCGACGCGCATTTCTTGATGTTGCTGCTGACAAGAACATCAGAGTACTCATAATCACCGGTGCAGGAGACAAGGCATTCTGCACAGGGGCAGACCTGACAGCGTTCTCAGGTGATATCAACCCCTCGGCAGCACGGGACCTTTCCGCGCAAGGTCATGATCTCTTCGCAATGATTGAGAAGCTGCCACAACCCGTCATCGCGGCCATAAACGGGTACGCCTATGGAGGTGGATGCGAACTGGCGTTGGCTTGTGATTTTCGGATTGCGGCCGAGCGTGCCAAGATCGGTCTCACAGAAATGCGATTGTCGTTGATTCCGGGTTGGGGCGGTACACAGAGACTGCCCAGAATCATAGGGCTTGCAAGGGCCAAGGAGGCCATCATGCTTGCACGGAGGTACACTGCCGAAGAGGCACTGACGATAGGTCTTGTTAACAAGGTCGTTTCGAACGATAACTTCGAGAACGAAGTGAGGGCATTTGCACACGAGCTCGCCAAGCAGTCACCCATCGCAATCAAACTCGCCAAGCAATGCTTGAACCATGGCACTCAAGTGCCATTGGACGTGGGATTGGAGCTCGAGGCACAGGCATTCGGGGTCCTCTTCTCGACAGAGGATCTCTTCGAGGGGATTGCGGCATTCATGGAAAAGAGAGAGCCCGACTTCAAGGGCAAATAGAGGGAAGTATCAATATGCCAACGAAAAAAACCAGAGAAGCAGTCATAGTGGAAGCAGTCCGAACACCGATAGGCAAGAAGAATGGGAGCTTCGCCAATGTCAGGCCTGACGAACTTGCTTCCCATGTTCTTAGAGAAGTTGTCAAGCGCACCAAGATTGATCCGGCAATTGTGGATGATGTCATCATGGGCTGCAACACGCAGACAGCACAACAAGCCGCCAACATAGGACGATTGTCTGTCCTGGGTGCCGGTTTCCCATACACTGTGCCGGCATGTACGCTCAACCGAGCATGTGGATCTTCACAACAGGCAGTCAATTTCGGTGCCCAATCGATAATCACTCAGAATGCTGATGTCGTGATTGGAGCAGGTGTTGAACACATGACACTCCTGCCCATCGGCGCTGACTTCGGTGAGGGGTATGCTTCTTTCAATCCGAAACTGGTCGAGAAGTATCCACTAGTACCAATGACTATGAGCTCAGACATGATGGCTGAGAAGTACAGAATACCGAGGGAGGAACTTGACAAGTTCGCTCTCTGGAGCCACAAGAAGGCTGTTGCAGCGTGGGACGCGGGGAAGTTCGAGAAGGAAGTGGCACCGATGGAGGCGCCTCAGGCAGATGGCAGCACTGTGGTTGTAAAGAAGGACGACAGTCCCCGTCGTGAAACATCTCTTGAGAAGTTGGCCTCGCTACCAACACTTCACGGTGGGACCACGACAGCTGGTAATGCGTGTCCCATAAACGACGGAGCCGCAGCAGTCATGATGATGTCCAGAGAGAAAGCAGACGAACTTGGTCTCAGAGCCCGTGCTGTAATCCAGACCCAGGCTGTCCTTGGGGTTGAACCAGTAATATGCCTTGAAGGGCCAATCTTTGTCATACCCAAATGCCTCAAACGCGCAGGACTGACGCTGAGTGATATTGACCTCATGGAGATCAACGAGGCATTTGCGTCGGTAGTCATAGCTACAGGCAAAACGCTTGGTTTTGATCCCCTGACTGACAGGCGCCTTGCTGTTCACGGAGGCTCGATTGCCTTGGGACATCCTCTCGGTGCTACCGGCGCCAGGCTGGTGACAACCTTGCTCCACGCCTTAGAAGACCGAAAGCTAAGATATGGATTGGTTTCCATGTGCATTGGACTCGGACTAGGAACTGCGACAATCATCGAACGTGTGAAATAGCAGAGTGTTCATGTGCGTATGTCCTCTATACGACATGCAAGTCGTAGTCGATAGGCGGCAATGGCATGAACATCGAGAAAGCTGTTGCTTTCGTGACGGCCAGAGGCAATCCAATCGAGATTGCTCGAATGTCATCCATACTATGGAATCAGAAGAGCAGCCGTTCAGCGATGACTAGACTTTCCAGGATGCAGAATGAAGATGGAGGATACTCTCTGGAGCAAGGCGGCCCCAGCACAGTCTATGACACGATAAGTGTGATTCCGTGGCTGGACGACCTGCAACTACGCAGTGGCCCTCTTGTCGATATGGCATTCAGGTTTCTGCTGAAGTATAGACAGACGGACGGAGGTTGGGATGAGGTGGATGATCTCAAGGGGACAAACGCTCCGCCGTTTCTGATTCTTGGAGAAACAGAAACTAGACCATGGCTGACCGCATGCTGTGCCCACTGGTTTGTTCGCTTTGGTCGTGCCCAGCCGCTTGATGCCAATGGACGCCCAATGGACTTCCTGCTCAAATCTTGGGAAACACCGGGAAGACTGAAAGGGCATCTTCGGGCAACTTGGCATGCTCTAGTCCTATTCGGATACCACCCGGGGCAGGATTCTGGCGAGTACAAGGAAACCTTGACCGCGATCGAAAGAGAGCTTGCCCCCGACATTTGGGAAGGGTCTAGCCTAGCATGCTTACTGTGTTGCTTCAGAGATGCGGGACTACTAGGGGACCACCCACTCGTGAAGAGAGCACTGGACGAACTAGCCAGAAAGCAGCGTCCCGACGGGAGCTGGTCTTCTGAAGGCGGCGAGAAGTTCGCTGTGAGCGCCACGATTGAAGCGCTACGCGTGCTCAAGCACTATGGCAGAGTCTAGAATGCCGGCATTCGGCTTGACCGAGCCACAACTGACAAGTGCTAGTCATGTGCGGCAGAAACAGGGTGCTGACACGAGAGAACTCCGCAGAAAGGAGAAAGCAATTACAGATCGGAATGAAATGCTGTGGATTTTGGAGCACACACAGTACATCACGCTTGCAATGTGTGCTGACAACGAACCATACCTTGCGACCCTGAGCCACGGCTATGACAGAGAGAGGAACTGCATCTACTTTCATTGTGCGAGGGAGGGCAAGAAGATCGACGTCCTGTCAGTCAACAATGTCGTCTGGGGTCAAGCTCTAATCGACAAGGGCTATGTTCAAGGCGCTTGTGACCATTTATACGCCACCGTGCATTTCAGAGGCAGGGTCACGTTTGTGGAGGATACGGAGGAGAAAGAACATGCACTCAGAATCATGATACGTGCATTGGATGACGACCCATCAACAGTCATCAAGAAACAGCTCACTCCCCAGTCAGTTACCCGCGTCAACATAGGCCGAATCGATATCGATTATATGACCGGAAAGAAGGCAGAGAAGGTAGTGATCTCACTATAGAGGACTGCTGTGAGTCTGTATCCACGGTCAGTCTTGTTCTGACATCGAGGTTCATGAACAGACCAAACAGGAGGGTCATGTTCATCTAGGTAAAGCAACTGACTTTGCTTGACTATGTTGTTTCTTGTTTCTGTCCTAGGGATGATGGCCGCGGTCCCAATTCACTTCTTGTCGGTCGAACACTCGAAACTGGAGGAAAGGTACGGGCAAGAGAAGGGAAGAACGGCTGGGAACATACTGGGCATGATATCGGGATGGAGTTTCTTCAGTTTCTGGGTGGGAATATGGATATCCTCACAGCCGAGGTTTAGCATCCCGGTTCTTCCTGAATTCGTTGTGATTATCTCGATTAGTGGCCTGGCAATCCCCGTGGTCCACATCGTCCTTGGGCTTCCTCTCCTCTTCGTTGGAGCTTGGTTCGGGATTGCAGGCGTCAAGGAGATCACGCTCAAAGCCTCCGAAACTCATAGATCCGAGATAATCATAAAGACAGGGGTCTACTCGAATGTCAGACACCCGCAATATCTAGGCGGCATTGTTTCTCACTTGGGAGTCACGCTCCTCCTGTGTGCTTGGTATGCTCTTCTTGTGACGCCACTGATTGTTTCACTGAACTATGCAGTTTCTTGGAAAGAAGAGAGGGAGCTTGCGAGGGAGTACGGCAACGAATACAGAGAGTACCAGAGGAGCGTGCCGATGATGGTGCCCCGAATCCGTGGTCACAAAGCAGGTCGCTGACACATCAAAGCCACGGGTGAGTGCAGTCGGAATCGTTGGTTTCCCGAACCGCACCAACCTGTCTGATGCAGTGCTAGATTACATCATCCTAAAACCTTCTGGATGCCAAGACCGACCAAAGCGATTCTTGGGGGACTCCTGTCATCCCGATTCCAGTAGGATGTGCAGTGCCTACTGGATTCCAAACTTCGTTGTAAGCTTGACGATAAGGAATATGACAAATGCAATGATTATGAACGTGACAAGTTGGCCGAAGAAGTGACCTACGAGGAAAGGTCCAAAGGCTATATCCTCCCATTTCAAGCCCGGGGTGGCTATCGTGATTATCGGCATAACAAGGTCAGCAACCAGTGCCTGTACAAGAGCACCCAGATAGATGGCGAGTATGAATGCTGTGGCCAATCCCATGACCTTGTACGTCTTCAGGAAGTCTCTGAACTCTTCGAGAAGGTTCTTCTTCACTGGTGAGGGAGCAGGGGCTGCAGGTATGAACTGTCGCTCAAGCAACGCGTGTATGCTCTTTAGCTCACCAAGAACGGTCTTATCGTCCATCATTTCATCGCCGGAAGCACTCTTGTGACTCATCTTAAACCACAAAAGGGGACCTGAATGAGCTTCAATATCAATCTAGCCGTATGTATCAATGGCTAGTTGAGGATAGAGAACCCGTCATGACATTGCCTGTAGACCCTTGGTATCAGTCGATCTTTGTACGTCATTCAGAACGACTCTACTCGAGCAGACCTGTTGCGGAGAAGGATCTGTCCGAGCTGGACAAGCTGTGCGAAGAGTTCCGACCATTCGCGGGTTCGCGAGCGAAGCTCGTCAGAAACCCGCTAGATGATGTCTTCAAAGGGATTGTTGGCTCCTATGGCAAGGTCAGGAATGCCCCACACTATGTCGCGTTCATTGGTGACACCAACTCGCCAACCGTGGAGGAGGCTCTCGGCTACATGGGTGAAGGCATTATCCTTGAGGCAACGGCCCTAGGTCTCAACACATGTTGGGTGGCTGGCTTCTTCCGTCCTGAAAGAGTGATGGAGGAGATCGACGTTTCTAAGGATGAAGTAGTAATGGCAGTCACTCCAATCGGCTACGCAGAGGAGGAACATGACCGCATTGAGTCGCTAAGATCTGGCCGTGAGAAGCCTCATAGACGTCATGAACTCGAAAGTCTGATCATGGAGAGTGGTCTTGCTCCGAAAGATTGGATGAGAACGGGGCTCGAGGCCGCGAGATTGGCGCCATCTGCAGCGAACAGGCAGCCGTGGCGGTTCCGCCTCGGAGAAGATTCCGTGCTGATTGAGCATCTGAGGACCAAGAACTACTTTCGTGTACCTTACCGCCTAGACTGTGGCATCGCAATGCTTCATTTCGAACTAGGGGCACTTGTCGCTGGTGCATCAGGCAACTGGACAGTGCTACAATCGCCAAGTGTTGCAGAGTACAGAATCGCTTAGTCAACGGGGTTCATATCAATTTTCTTATAAGCAATCGCAAGACGGCGATGGTTGTGGGGTGACTCAAGTCATGTCACATGAGGTCGAGATGGAAACTAGTGCGAGAATCCTGTCCATTGCTTCTCGATATATCATAGTCAGTGTGCTGGTGATTGCTATCGGCGCTATCTGCATAGTCTACGCAGCGCTCATCTTCCTAGTTTCGGGCTCGGCGGGCTTGATATTCGAGGTAGCCGCAGGCATCTTCATGGGTGTAGCGTTCATCGCAATTGGACTATTCATAGGGGCATGGGGACTCTTCTGGATGCGGACTGAAGGAAGGAGACTCCGCAAGATGCTTGAAGCTAAGTAACGGGAGGTTGCGATAATGGCGAAAGATGATCGAGTGACACCGAGTGACGACAAGAAGACAGGACATGTGCCGAAACGCGATATTCCCACTTGGGAGCAGATAACCCAGAACGTATATGACCGAATCGAATGGTATGCCACCCGGTTCATAGTGATCTCGACTGTGGGTGTAGTGATTGGGTTCATTGCTCTCGTCTATGGAGCATTGGCGGTCGTATACTTTGAGCAGAACTTACAGGTGGCCAGCGTCTTTCTGGCAGCATTCGTGGGAATCGGAGCGCTCGTCGCGTCGGCCGTCCTGCTTGTTTGGGGCGTGTTCTGGCGCAAGAAGGTCGAAACGAGAAGCATCTTCTAGTCTAACTCCATTTCAGTCAGGCATTGCTGAAGTGCCTGATTCCGACAAATGGGTGGTGGGGGCTACATAGCTCCCCGGTTTCTCTGTTTCGAATTCGTCTATGTCTTGGCTGCCCTGCGCCTACGAAGAAGAATCAGGGCGAAGAGAGAAACGACTACGGCTAGCGCGGCCGTAACAGCAGTCGTCAGTATCACCAGACTGGCCATCTGTTTGACCGCTACGCCGACCACGGCCCAGACAAACACGAGGCCGAATGCGATGTCACTTCTCTTCATTATCATGAGGAGACTGATCACCAGAGCTACAACTATCACGACGGCGGTCCAGACCTCTTGAGTGGGCAATGGTATTCCAGGCACGAGTACGTTCAGCGCTGATGCAATATTGGCTATGATAGCCACCGAGATCCAGCCCAGATAGACGCTCACAGGCAGATGCACTGCGAGCCTTTGCTTCAAGGGAACCTCCCTGATTCCTACCCCAAGTCGTACGTACATCATGAGCAATGACAATAAGAGTACCGTCATTGGCAGAATAGAAAGGAGGAAGAGTGATGGTACACCGTAGGAGTAGTGGAACAGGACCAGCCAAGTGATGTTGGCGATTGCAGCCAGAAGATGCAGGAAGCCTATCTGTGCAAGGTAGCCCTGACCACGCTGGTTGGCCCTTGCCTGATAAATCATGAATGTCACTAGGAGCACATAGATGACGCCCCATATTGTAAACACATAGCCCGACGGCGTGAACAGGTTAGGATAGGAGTCGGAAACCTTACCAGTGAACACCCCATTCAAGGGAAGAATGTTTGCGAGCAGGTTGACAAGGATTGTGGCGAATATCGCTAGCACGTTTGCAGCCTGCAAAACTACCGGACTTGTTCTGGATGCCATGATGTTAACAATTGTGAACAGTGTTATAAATCTTCCGCAATTCCTCTGTATTGGTGAACCCGATTCACACTGCACTCGTAGAATCTGACGTATTCACTAGACTGCCTTGATTGGCGCCCCACTGTCATCATCTTCATCTTTGTATTCTCTGAAGCCGTGACGATGCCTTAGGATGTCTGTTCCTCCTCTGTTGTATCCGATTACGACCTGTGGTACTTGAATGCAACAGCGGCAATCAGCACTACTGTCAGCGCCAAACCAGTAGTCAGCAAGAAGCTAGTATCAAGAATACTGCCATCTGGTGTCGTGGTGGTTGTCGAGGAAGTGGTGCCGTCCGTGTTTTGTGGGACCCATCCACTCAGTGCCGCAACCATCCACCAGAATGCGCGGCCTTTCTGCTCGCAGCTGGTATACGTTGTGTGACCTGCTTGGTCGCCATGGAAGTCCTCATGCTCGACTGGGATGTAGTAGTCCCCGTAGACATAGGTACTCTGTTCACCGTCGCTCCAGGCATCGAGATCTTCGAAGTCAAACAGGACCTTGTCATTTGTCATGCAATACTGACGAATCTGCTCGTTCCTCAGCCACCTGTTGTAACCTTCATCTCCAGTGGACTGAGCGTTGCAGGTCATGTACACGAAAATCACATTGGGATTTGCCGTTTCCAGTGAAGACATCGCATCAAGATAGCTCTGGGTCTCAGCCTCACCATACCAGTACAGCTGAGTGCACCATGACCATATGGAAACGGTTAGTGTGGGGTTCTCATCAAGTGTGTTCTGAGTGGTGGCAAGACCATCAGATGTTTCCCAGTACAGGTCTGGGGTGATGTAAGACTCAGGGGGATTGCCGTCAAGCATGGACAGAGCACCGGACTCTATTGGCAAGTATCGATCGCCTTGAACCTGACTGAAAGTGGAGTTGGAATCCTCGATCAGATCAAGACCTGTGGTGATCTGACCGCCATGGCTTGTGTGCGCGTAGTGAACTTTCACATCTGACTTAGCAGCCTCTATCCACTCTGCAGGAATCGCATTCAAGTCTGTGCAGGTGTGGTCTATGATGAGCCCACCCGACCAGTGAGCAGGAACCCTTCCCGACGTTGCACAGGGCACTTCAGAAGACACCGGGCAAACCTGCAGAAGCAGAAGAAAGATGGAGAACAGTATGGCTAGATCAGCTTGGCGCGGCATGTTTCATCCTCCAAGATTGCCGGCAATCTCTTTGGTCGAGAGTAAAAGCCTTTTCTCGCGCCAAGCTGCGACCCACACCGCTATAACGACAATCACATCATCCGTGTTCAAGAAGTCATGGGTGAGCGGACTGAAACTGTGTTCGTATCATGCTCGACTATTGGCGGCATAAGATCAGGAGCAGTGCCAGAGCTGTTCCTCGTAGACCAAATCCGCACGCTGCTGAGAGTCCATGATGCCGGCTATCGTTACGTCGAAATGATCTATAACGACCAACCAGAATGGGTTGGCAAGACAATAGTGGAAGCGTTGAGTGAGCTCTCGCTTGAACCATATTCAATACACTTGCCGAAGTTCATCTTCTCCTACAGTGACGACGAGTTCACGGCGTTCAATGTCGCAGCCTACCCCTTTATCGAGAAGCTGGGAATCAAGGTCGCCGTCCTGCACCCGCCCGACCCATCACAGATCATGAACACAGACTGGTCGAAGAGATTCGACATGCTCCTAGAGCTTTCGGAGAAGGCTCACTGCAGACTGACACTCGAGAACATGCCGTATCTTCCCAATGTGAATCAGTTCATCTTGGATCGCATATCGGAGAACAGCTCCACCTCCCTTGGTGTCACAGTTGACCTGGAGTACATGAGATACAATCGGTCTGACATTGGCGAACTAATCAAGATGTTTGGAGAACGTCTGCTGAATGTTCACTTCCGTGACGGCGATGGTAATCTCGTGGACGGTGAGGGCCACAGGAGATACCTGCTTCCGGGCTCAGGAGACATCGACCTGCTTGGTGTGCTCCGAATGCTCCATCGTTCTGGATATAATGGAGTACTGACCATCGAGGTTTCCCACAGACAGAGGGACAACATCGTCAAGGCCAAGGCGTTTCTTGAAGACAGTCTCAGAGGCATTGGGGTCCAGTTGTAAGGAAGCAATTAGAAGTCCAATCCCTCTCAGGCGGACTGCCCCATGCGGTTGATTCGATTGAATACTGCAAGCAGGACAACGGCCGCACTGCCGCCTAGGAGCAGCGAATTATACAGTATTGCCAGGATTCGGCAGCCGCCATCGCCAGAAGCCACGTCAGTGTTGATGAAGTTGATGCAGACCGGTATTCATCATACAAGACCCAAAGTAGGACGTCGGTCCGAAATCTCAGATCATGTGATAAGCAGCGAAAGCGATGCAAAAAGGGTAAATCACCGAACTCACAGGACCTTACTGGACAGAGACGATTGATGTGACAGAGGAAGTAACCGGGCAGCTATCCAAGGACGAACTTCGGCAGCTAAGAAGACTGAAAATGGTTAAGGAGTTCCTTGATGAGTTGAAGAGGAGGGGAATCTCTGCGGACTTGCCCGTGTGCCCTGTGTGCAAGAGCCCTCGTATTGTCGATATGACCTCGTTTCAAGACCTAGGGTACATTGGGAGCTTTCAGCCCGCCTATTATTGCCTTGATTGTGGTTGGTATGGAAGAACCTTGGCTGTCATGAGCAACCGGCCTGAGAATGATGCTGTATCCGAGGACCTCAGAGAGGCATTCCCGTCACTCCGAGAGGAAACTCCTGAAGAAGAATATCCCGAGGACGACGAGGAGCCTTCTTAGAAACTCCAGCAGCCTGTAGACCCAGACGACGCCCATAGCAAGTTGGTGCTGTCAGGTATTCCATGATTCTACTTCCACGTTCCGCTTGCGTACCAATCACATAGAGTAGACAGGAAACACTCTGAGCACAGAGGATTGCGGGCCCGACAGACTCGCCTCCCATGGAGAACTAGATTGTGGTTTAGGGAGCAGAGGCAATGCGCGGGTATGATGCTTTCAAGCATAGGCTGTGCATTCTCCCGCGAAACCTTGAGGGGGACCAGACCGAGTCGTCGTGTCACACGCCAGACGTGAGTGTCGACGGGCAGCGTGGGCCGTCCGAATGAGAAGAGTAGCACAATCGCTGCGGTCTTGGGTCCAACCCCGTGCAGTGATGTGAGCCATTGAGCCGCATCGTCAGTCGCCATATCACTCAACAACGAGAGATCCAGATCCCCCACTCTTCGCTGTATCTCTGAGAGAGCGGCCTTGATGCGTTTTGCCTTCAGCTTGTAGTACCCTGACGACCTTATCACCCGTGCCATTTCATCCTCTGGTGCCGACATCACTTCTTCCCAAGTCGGGTAGGTCGTCCTTAGGTTGTCATACGCTCTCTGAGAATTCACGTCAGTCGTGTTTTGGCTCAAGATTGTCATAACGAGCTCATCGATTGGCGGACTGGCCTGCTCTACAACTGTGTCGCCGTAGTTCTGCTGTAGCAGTCTGCATATGTGAGTAGCCTTCTTGCGGGCAGCATCATCCAAGGCTCGTGAACCACCTGTTCCTTGGTTTGCGACTTGTTTGAGAACACTTTTCTGTTGGTTGGTCTAGCACTCCTGCAGATGAATATGCGCGTGGTTGTGATCTACGAGAGCACCATGGGACGGACAAGGGCCATGGCCCAAGCCATTGGTGAAGGCGCTCGTCTGGAAGGGGCGCAGTGTGACGTCATAGAAGCGGCTCAATTCGAGGAACTGGGTGAAGCATGTGCAATCGCCGTAGGCAGTTCCACACGCATGACCAGACCACTACCTAGAATCCGCCAGATTCTCTCCGAACTAAACAGCCTGAATGGTATCAGCGCTGCGAGCTTCGGCTCATACGGCTGGAGCGGTGAGGCTCCTGACGTGATTGCGAATCTTCTCAGTGGGCTGGGTGCCAAGCTCATAGATGGACAACCTCTGAAGGTGAAAGACTTCCCGAGCATTGAACAGCTTGAGAAATGCAGGGAACTCGGACGGAATCTCGCAAGGGCATGCACAAGATAGTGTCGTGATCAAATAGGTAGCCTCCACAAGTCTTATCATATGAACCGCCGAGCCGCGTTCCGGCGCCAAGTGTGGGTTACATGCTAAGACTCACAGGTTATGTCTTCAAACACCCAGGCCTCTTCATAGGTGCCATGGCTGCGGCCGGGACCGGTGTCGTGTTCAACACACTGTCACCTCTGGTCCTGGTGGTGATTATCGACTCAGTCATACCCACTGCCCAGTATGACCTTGTGTTGCCCTATGCGCTAGTATTCCTCACTCTTGGTGCATTGTATGCAGTATTCGACGTGGTCGGTCGATATGCGGCTGCCCTAGTGGGGCAACATGTTGTCTTTGACCTGAGGTCTGAGCTCTATGAGAGCCTGTTAGAGAAGGACTTGGCCTTCTATGATGAGAATGAAACTGGCCAACTGCTTGCCAGAGTCACCACAGATGTCACGACGATGAGAGAGTTTCTCGTCTGGGGCTATCGTGTCATATTCATAGGTGTGACTTCCCTGTTCGGGACATACTACGTGATGTGGTTGCTTAGCCCTCTGCTGACTACATACATGCTGTCTGCAGTTCCATTTCTTATCCTCTTTGTCTACCTCTATGCGAAGCGAGTGCGTCCTCTGTTCTTCTCATCTCGCACACAGTTCGGCGCACTCAGCAGTGTGTTGCAGGAGAACATTGTGGGGATGAGAGTCATCCGTTCGTACGCATCGGAAGACAGAGAACTTGAGAGAGTGAACAGAGAAAACAAGCGTTTCTTGGATATTGTTGTCCGTGCGTTCAGGCTTGATGCGCTGTACTCGCCTCTCATGACTGCGGTCTTGGGGGTTTCAACTGGAATCCTGATCTACGCAGGCGGCATGTTCTACACACTCCACAACCTCACATATGGTGAGTTCGCAGGGTTCGTCAGTCTGGTTGGCATGCTAGCCCTCCCGGCTCGGTTCTTCAGTTGGGGACTCGGTATGTACCAGAGAGCCTCGGCAGCGGCTGAGAGAACTTTCTACATTCTTGACCAGCGTGACATAATGCTGGAGCCAGAGAACCCTGTACATGTGGAGCGGCTCAAGGGCACGGTGGAGTTCGACAGGGCCGATTTCAGCTACCACGGTGGAAGATGGGTACTTAGAGATGTGAGCCTCAAAGTTGACCCGGGACAGGTCGTTGCGCTTCTTGGTGGGACGGGTTCTGGAAAGACCAGCCTTGTGAACCTGATTCCAAGGTTCTATGATGTCGACTCAAGTCTTAGCGTTACATACAAGGGGCAGACGTTCAGAATCGATGAGAGAGGCAGGACGAGGATAGATGGCAAGGACTATGCCGTGTCTGATGGAGCGATAGTAGTCGACGGCGAGAAGATTCTAGTGAAGCAGCCCGGCGCAGTCCGCATTGATGGCGTCGATGTCCGTCAGTACTCCCTGACCGATCTGAGAAGGCAGATAGGCATGGTTCATCAGGACCCCTTTCTGTTTTCGGCTTCACTGCGTGAGAACATCGCTTTCGCACGACCGGACGCCACACAGGACGAGGTCGAAAGGGCCGCAAAAGCCGCGATGATACACGATTTCATTGTGACTCTCGAACAGGGATATGATACTGTGATTGGGGAGAGAGGCGTGACACTCAGTGGCGGCCAGAAACAGAGAGTCGCAATCGCAAGAGCGATTCTTGCAGACCCCCGCATCCTCATCTTAGATGATTCGACCAGCTCGGTCGACGCTAAGACAGAGGAACTCATCAAGCAAGCGCTCGAGAATCTGAAGGCGGGCCGGACCACCTTCATAATAACACACCGTCTATCTACAATTCGCAATGCAGACCTCATCGTTATTATGGAAAGAGGGCGGATTGTTGAAACTGGTACACACGACCAGCTGCTCGCTCGAGGAGGTGTGTATGCTGGAATCCACACGACGCTGAGTCAGATGGGCTCAATCTCCTTGGAGTGGGGAGAGATGGCGGCGACTGCAGAAACAGGAGGAGGTGGCAGAGGCGGCTAGTCCAATCATTGAAGACGAGGAGGAGCGAACCCATGAGTATACGGACTCTTCGCTCCTGAAACGCCTAGTAGGCTACCTGCTTGCTTACAGGAAGCTCTTTGCCATAGATGTCATCCTAGTGGCGTCAGACATTGCTCTTGCGATAGCGGCGCCTTTTGTTCTCAGACAGGCCATAGATGTAGACTTCCCGAGCGGCGACCTTCAAGCTCTTGGAGTCACTTCTTTGATCTATGCTGCCCTCCAGATACTCACCTGGCTCTCTGCCTATGGTTCGGGCTATGTCATGAGCATGATGGGGCAGAGCGCGGTCTATAAGATGCGACAGGAGCTGTATCAGCATCTCCAGAGGATGTCACAGGACTTCTACGACCGAACTGCTAGCGGCAGGATTCTGTCCAGGCTGACCAACGACATTGACAAGATAAGCGAGTTCCTGGCTGGCGGCCTAGTAGATACATTTGCACAGTTGTTTGTGGTTGTAGCTGTAGGCATCGTGATTTTCACCGTTGATGTACAGCTAGCTTTTGTTTCACTGGCAGTGGTACCGATTCTTGCTGTCACAACTGTCCTCATCAGAATCAGAATGAGAGCTGCCTACAGGCGGACCAGGAAGACTATCTCTAGTGTGACAGCAAATCTGGCGGAGAGCATTTCTGGCGCAAAAGTCACAAAGAGCTTCGCTAGGGAGGATGTGAGCGGTGAGAGGTTTGCAGAGCTGAACAAGGCAGACTACCAGTCGAATGTTGATGCCTCCAGACCGTCGTCCCTGTTCTTTCCTGTGGTGCGCTTCATTGGTGGTCTGGGCGTGTTCCTGATAATCTGGTTCGGGGGAGTGCGGCTGATTGGAGAAACCCTCACCATCGGAACACTCATCCTATTCATACAGTTCAACGATCAGTTCTTCCGGCCTATGCTGATAATCACTAACTTCTACAACACAGTACAGAGCGCCTTTGCCGCGTCAGAGCGTGTGTTCAGCATAATGGATACAGAACCAACGATAACAGATGCGACTGATGCAGTTGACATAGGAAACATCAAGGGTCACATCTCGTTCGATGACGTCACCTTCCAATACGTAGAGAACAGACCAGTACTTGTCAACTTCAGTCTTGACATAAGACCCGGAGAAACCGTTGCGATTGTAGGGGACACGGGTGCAGGGAAGACGACGATAGTGAATCTCCTCAACAGGTTCTACGACATCAACTCAGGCTCAATCAAGATTGACGATGTAGACATCCGCAGGGTCAGTCAGAAGTCGCTACACTCAGCGATTGGACTGGTACTGCAGGACCCATTTCTGTTTCAGGGCACTATCAAGGACAATATCAGGTACGGCCGATCAAATGCGACCGAGGAGGAGATAATCAGGGCCACTGAGGCCATTGGTGCACGAACTGTGTTCGAGAACCTAGAGCACGGCTTCGATACCCAGGTGGGTGAGCGAGGGCTAAGACTGTCTGAGGGAGAACGTCAGCTGGTGAGCTTCTCTAGGGCTCTGCTGGCCAACCCCAAGATACTCGTACTGGATGAGGCCACCAGTTCGATAGACATCTTCACCGAGCATATCATTCAGAGAGGTATGAAAGCGCTGATAAGAGGTAGGACATCGATTGTGGTTGCCCACAGACTATCTACCATACTGAGCGCAGACCGGATACTCGTGCTTGACAAAGGACGAATCGTCGAGTCGGGCACACACCCGGAACTGATGGCAAAGGGCGGCGTCTATTACTCACTCTATGAACTGCAGATGAGGCCGAGAGTGGCCCACTCACCGACAGCCGGGTAGTACTGCCCAAGGTCGACAGACTAGTCTGCGACAAGTGAAAGCGCGCTCGTACCTAGAGCCACTCTATTACAGCTCATCAGACTCGTCATCATCGCAAGAACAGTGCGAGTGTTCTGCTGATGGCTCCCAATCATAGAAACCTCTGATATGACCTAATCCTCGCATGGCTCTTGACACTTTGTCGCTGACCATGGGACCAATTTCTCGAAGCCATTCAAGATCCGGAATCTTATCACGCCCGAGCACAATTGCTCGGCCGTCCTGACGTCTGATAACTATCCCAGACTTGCTGACTGAAACAGAGCGACCTTCGCCGTCGATAAAGACTCTCTTGTCTTGCACGAAAGCAAGACTCTCTGGCTTAGTGGCGATGACCACAGACCTGTCGTCTTCTGTGGTTCCGAGAAGAACGGAACTGCTTCGGCCCTTGACCACAATCTTGTGACCGTCTTCGAGATGCTTCTCGACAACTGAACGCACTTCGTTCAGGAAAGCGGCTGCATCATTGTACCCAAACCTTCCAAGGAAGTCTGCGGTCGACGGCTGAGAAGCCTTCTCTACTTCCGTCTTTCCGAGATAGATCTGGACACCCTTGAGGGCAGATGACTTGGTTTGTCCTACGGCTCCCTTTGAGGTCTCAACTATTGCATCAACGATGTAACGGGATGGACCTGCGAACGCAACTCCGACCCGTTCGCCATTGTCTGTCAGATAGACCCACGCACAGCCTGCATCAAGCCTGACAACCGCTTTCTCATGGGAGAGAATGTCAAATGGTGCATTTGTGGTCATTACAGTTTCTTCAGGCTTTATGTTTCTCACTGTACATCAGCTCCTTCCTTGTTCTTGTCTGCTTCCTCATCAAAGGACACACTAACCTGGCCCTCTCCACTACTGCCAGTCCGAGACCGTTGCCACTCCACTCTGCTTGTCAACCACTGGGCAAGACGGTATGCTAGGCGACCTGCGACAGTGATATAGTATGTGCCTCTGACCTCACCCTTAATCACATATCCGGCATCCATCAATGGTGTCAGATGGTGGGTCAATGAGCTGCCAGTCTTCCCTGTGAGCGTTTCGAGCTCATTGAACGACTTGCCGCCGTCTTTCAGAATGTCAAGTATTCTGAGACGTTCTTCGCTGCCCAAAGGACTCACCGCTTGTGCAACGCGCTCGGCTGGGATGTTCTCGATTCTTCCCCGGCCATGCTTGCCCATTCTTCTGATCATGAATCGCGGTGACTCCAGACTGACTCCGATATCGCCTACCTCTCGGACAGCTTTGCGTATCTGCTCTCCCAGTCCCTCCATCATCTCATCAAGACCATCAGTGATACTGCTCAAATCAACGAAGTGCGAATCTGGCGGAATGCAAGGCTCGGGAGGCCCGTGCGCTCTGTGACCTCCTCTGAAACGGCCTTCTTCGGCATAGGCTTCTCTTTCCTTGCGAAGACGTTCGACGTCTTCCTTCAGACTCTCTTTGAGCTTGCGCACTTCTTCGAGTTCTTTGCGAATATCGTCTAGGTTCTCGGTCATTATTCCTCACCATTTGTACAGTACAGTCATGCACCCGTAAGTCGTAGGTTTCGCTGGAGTTGTAAGAAATGGAGCCTCTCTCAGACTACAAGAGAGCCTCTGAATCGGCGCTCTTCTCCAGAGGTTTCTCTTTCCCTGTGGAGGCGTCTAATCTCCTCTCTCAGGGTTTGATTGAGTCTGCGCACTTCTTCCAGCTCTTTGCGAATGTCGTCTGAACTCGCGGTCATTCTGGACACTGAGCCTACTGTACATTTCTACACTTATAAATCTTCGGTTCTATTACAGTCGGCAGAGGCAATCCTCACTCGTACCGAGAATGGCTACAAGAGACTCCCGACCTAATCCTAGTGTTTCGACCGGAATTGCGGTAAAGACGACGCTTATTATTCTCCATGGGGTGTACCTAATACTGGAAGTGAGCGTGCAAGCTTGTTCGAGGAGGACAGAGGCCCGGGGTACTGCTTGTGTTTTGTAATGAGCATGCTTCCGATACTCGGCTTGTTCCTGCTTGCTCTTCCTCAACTGCCAGTCAGTGAACTGCCCTCTGTTGCCGTGCTGCTATTCCTAGTCTTCGCGCCGCTCTATGGTTGTGGAGATCTATTCAAGGGGCGGCCAATGTTCCAGTGGCACTATCACGGTGTCGAAACCGAGGTCATGGAAGAACTGGCCAAGGAAGTGGACAGCCGTTCCTCAGCCATTTGACGGTATATTGAATGTCTGCCTGCTCTTCGGAACTGATGCTGCACAGCAGGCCTGCAGTTTCAGTGTAGCTGTTTCAGGCAACTGGGACAGAAAGTGCTTGGTTTTCGGTCTGTGTCATCCAAGCAGTTTGAGAAACGCATGACACAATGCTGTTTACAGTGGGAAAGACCAAACACATGGCCAACCTCATGTAGCGCCTCCTTCGCCACCCGCTCGAAGTGCAGTGCCTCATTCTCCGGCAGGCCATAGAACACGGGGCTGAGCCGGGGCAGAGCAACAAGAGCGTGCCCACCGTACTGCGCAAGACCGAATATGAAGTTCAGACTTGGAACAAAGAGGTCTAGGCTAACTAGACCAAGTCCGTGCTTGCCCGACGGAACGCGATGGCCAACTGTATCCAAGAAGGGGTCTGCGGAGTACTGCCGACGCGCCGGCACGTACGCGTTCACGGGCACTGGCAGCTCGACCGGGTCCACAGACACCTCCGCGAGATTACTGGGCAGCCCAGTGCTGAGCGCATCAGGAAGTCGATTCACTATGCTCTGTGGCGTTTTGGGAAAGACAAGGACGCGCAACATTGTCAATCGTGACACCCGATTTGGGATTGTGTTGACTACTATATGTATTCGTTCATGGACCTGATTGGCGTGCAACAGCTGACTCAGTTGTCAATCAAGATCACGCTTGCAAGGGTCAATGACAATGTCACTCTGACGCTTTGGTGGTATTCTGGAACATGGATTAACGCATGCGGCCCCAACTGGCTCCTGTTGTCACCATTTGTGGTTCTGCCCGCTGTTGTAGGCCTCATACTGGTTGTTAACGGGCTGACTCGGGCCAAGGGAATTGACTCTGATGACCTTTCCTGACCCAAGGGCCCATCTCTCGGACTGCAGCTTCTTGCGCTCCTCTATGACTGCAGGCACGACCTCGAAGATACCTCCGACGACACGGGAGTCTGGGATCCCAAAGATTGCACTCTCGCGTTCCAATTGGAAGTGACGATTGCCTAAGAGGGTCATCGAGCTCAGGAATCCAACACCTCAGGCAACGTGGGTCTCAACCTAGACACGGATGTTTGAGTTCAAAGTTCATGCATCTGTCTGGGTTCTCCATGAGGCCTTCTTCGAACCAGTAAGGCTTCTGGTCCCCTGTTGGCCGACCTTCGTATCAATGTTACGAGGACAGCCATCAAGGCTGCCATCCCCAGTCCGACTCCTGTCGCCACAATCAATAGTGAGAAGGCACCATCTTGGGTCGTAATGGTGGTGGTCGTAGTGGCATTCGTGAGCTTGAATACGAAACAGTCGCTCGGTCCACTCAGAGTGCCGTCGTAGGCTTTCACAGTGGGGAAGTCCCAGGAAACAGTGTACCCCGTGACGTAGGCATCACCTGTATTGACCACTGCTACGCCGTAGCCACCTTCTTCATCGCTTCCGCCCACAAAGGTTGAAAAGAGCAAGGTGTTGCCAGCAGACGAAAGCTTGAACACAAATGCATCCTTGTATCCACCAAAGGTGCTGTTATAGGCATTCACAGTGGGGAAGTCACTCGAAAAGGTTTCACCGGTAACATATGCATTACCATTACTGTCAACCGCTATCGCGCAGCCATACTCGTGATGCCCACCGCCCACAAAAGTCGAGTAGAGCAGAGTGTTGCCAGCGGATGAAATCTTGAACACGAAGACGTCTCCAGAACCTCCATAGGCATTGCCATGGTTGCTGTCGTATTCGTTCACAGTGGGGAAGTCACTCGAAAGGGTTTCACCGGTAATGTATGCATTGCCTGTGCTGTCAACTGCTATCGCACAGCCAGCATCGGTATCACTCCCGCCTACGAAAGTGGAGTAGAGCATACTGCCAGCGGATGAAAGTCTGAACACGAAAACATCGTCGGTTTCACTGGCGGTGCTGTTGTAGGCGTTGACAGTAGGAAAATCAGTGGAATCCGTGTATCCGGTGACAAAGGCACTACCCGTACTGTTAACTGCTATCGCACTACCACCATCTTGGCCATTCCCACCCACATAGGTGGAGTAGAGCAGGGCGTTCCCGCCAGACGAAAGCTTGAACACAAAGCAGTCAGCATACCCACCAAGGGCGCTGTCGTATGCGTTCAAGGCGGGAAAATCACTTGAAAGGGTTTCACCGGTAATGTATGCATTGCCTGTGCTGTCAACTGCTATCCCATAGCTACGATCCCAACTACTGCCACCTACATACGTTGAATAGAGCAGACTGTTGCCGGCCGAAGAGAGTTTGAACACGAAACAGTCGTAGACTGCACCATTGAACATGCTGTCGTAGGCGTTGACGGTGGGAAAATCAGTGGATTCAGTGTATCCGGTGACATATGCATTGCCTGAATTGTCGACTGCTATCCCCCGAGCCCAATCGTTACCGCTTCCGCCCACGTACGTGGAATAGAGCAGAGTGTTGCCGGCGGATGAAACCTTGAACACAAATGCATCCTTGTATCCACCAAAGGTGCTGTTGTAAGCGTTCAGAGTTGGAAAATCCAGAGAATCAGTTACCCCGGTGATGTAGGCATTACCTGCCCCGTCAACTGCGATTCCATAGCCATGTTCGCTGCCAGTTCCGCCCATATACGTGGAGTAGAGCAATGGGTCTAGCACCAGCGGCCTTGATTTATCGTAATCGCCTACTCTGAATCCAAATACATGGTAACCAAGCGAGATGAACTCACTCTCAACGGCATTCGTTCCTTGAAATGATCTCAAACCCTCATCTGTTAGCGTTCTACCGTCCTTCTCCAGACTCAAGGACGTACTTCCAATCACCACCGAATCAGTGCCATTACATCGGACTCTGATGTCTGTCGGGTCACCACCGGGAGCCACGCGGAACTCATACTTTGCCCCATCTACCGTAGCCTCATAGAAGAGGCTGATTCCTAACCAGAGGTCATTGTATACGACACGAGCGAACCCCCTGATTCCAGTGAATGTCCCACGGTTTCCGAGAAGGTAGCTAATATTATGACTTACTCGATTGATTCCTTGCGGGATTACAGAACGCGCCGCATCAAATGACATGACTATACCATTCTCGACCCCATCTATCCATACATAGACCTTGCTGTCTGCAAAACCAATTACCCCGCCTGGGATTCTCCCATAGAATCTCACATCAGCGCAATCAACTTGACCGAGATTCTCGTAGAAGAAACTTCTGGACTCGGTCTGAACCGTTTCGACCAAAGCTTGCTGGTCGACTCCGTTCGTTTTCAAACGGGATGTCTCATCGCCTTCAACGAACTTCCAATCATTCAAACAGGGTGCCATGAATGCCACGGTTATCAGGATAATTATCAGCTCGGGCACAAAAAGCAAGTCTATCTTCGATGCACCCACGTATCGCCTCTCCTTAGCCAAGGTAATATTGCTAAGCTTAGAAACGCATGGTATTAAACCTGCTCAGTTTCCCTTTGCTTTTGCCGAAGCCATTCCATGGGACATAGACACGGACTTGACAAGGCAATCACCGACCTGGGAAGGGGTCATCAGGCACCTCCCAAGTTGTCCGAATCATCTCTCAGATTGTAGGTTCTTGAGTTCCTCTATGACTGCCGGCACAACCTCAAACAGGTCGCCGACTATTCCGAAGTCTGCAATCTCGAATATCGGCGCCTCGGGGTCCTTGTTTACTGCAACTATAACGTCACTTGAGCTCATGCCGATCCTATGCTGGATCGCCCCAGATATACCCAAGGCAAAGTAGAGCTTGGGGCATACCGTGCGTCCAGACTGCCCGACCTGTTGCGATGGGGGTAGCCAACCAGCGTCCACAACCGGCCTAGAGCCACCGACTGCCGCGTCGAGCAGCTTGGCCAATTCTGTGGGAAGTGTAAGGTTGGCCGGGTCTTTTATTCCCCGTCCGCTGCAGACAATGACATCGGCTGTGTCAATCGGCTTCATGCCTTCGGCAAGCTCTTTCACTCTATTCACGACCCTAGTCCGTATCTGAACTGGGTTGATCTTCACCTCAACCTTCTCAATGGTACCCTTCCGAGAAACGTCCCGCTCCCTCGGTTTGAAGACATTCGGCCGGACAGTTGACATCTGAGGTCTCGTGTATGGGCAGAGGATCTCGGCCATGATGTTCCCTCCGAATGCAGGGCGAATCTGCACAAGCTGTCGCTTGTCATCGATTTCAAGACCAGTACAGTCCGCGGTGAGCCCAAGGCCAAGCCGAGCCGCCACGCGAGGAGCAAGGTCTCTTCCGTTGCCTGTCGCACCGAACAGTACGATTGCCGGCTTGCGAGGAGCAATCAAAGACGTGACTGCAATAGTGTACGCATCTGTCGTGTAATCAGCAAAGGCCTTGTCATCCACTACGAGAACCTTGTCAGCTCCTTGCTGAATCAACGACTCCGCGTAACTGGATGTGTCTGATCCAATGAGCACAGCTACGACCTTCTCGCGGAGATTGTCGGCAAGGACACGCGCCTTGGTCACTAGCTCATAGGCGACGCTCCGGACTCTTCCCTCAGCAGTCTCGCATACAACCCAGACGTCCTTGTACTGAGCAATCTTGTCCTTGTCCACAGCCTTCCTCTCGATCTTTATGGCATTCACAGGGCACACTTCTTGGCAGGAGCCACAGAGAACACACTTGTCAAAGTCGAAACGTACCTTATTGCCGTCCTTGGTAATGGCCCCGAAGTTGCAGACCTTTGGGCACAGCATACAGCCAGTGCATTTCTCTTTGTCATAGATCAGTACCATTCTCTAGATCGCCCCCTTTGATGCAAGGAACTCAACAAGTTTCTTTGCTGCGGCCTTCGGGTCGGTTCCCTCTATCTTGATGCCGCCTTTCCTCCTCTCAGGTGCGAACACTTTCCTGACTGTCGTTGGTGACCCCTTGAGTCCAATTGAGTCTGGACTAATGCCCAGCGTCGTTACGGTCACTTCTTCGAGAGGCTTCTTCTTTGCCTTCATGATGCCCATGATGTTGGGGAGTCTGGGCTCGTTCAGACCCTTTGTGGCGGTCAGCAGTGCAGGCAGCTTCACTCTCACCACTTCATAGCCCTCATCAGTCCCGCGATGCACGACCACGAACTTACCGTCCTCCTCGACCTCAAGGTGGCGTACATAACAGACCTGAGGAATACCAAGGAGCTCAGCAATCTCCGGACCCACCTGTGCGGTATCACCATCTATGGCTTGCTTTCCACATATGACCAAGTCATACTCCATCTTCTTGATCTGTTCAGATAGAGTGCGAGCGGTCGCCCAGGTGTCCGCACCTGCGAACGCTCTATCAGTGAGGAGAATCGCCTTGTCTGCGCCCATGGCCAGCGCCTTCAGCAGTACTTCCTTGGCTTGCGGGGGTCCCATCGTTACGACCGTGACCTCACCGCCGAGCTTCTCCTTAAGCTGAATCGCCGCCTCAACTGCGTACTCGTCGAATGGATTCAGAATGCTGGGCACTCCTTCTCGGATGAGCGTGCCGGTTTCAGGGTTGATACGAACCTCAGCAACCTCAGGAACTTGCTTGACAGGGACTATGACCTTCATGAACGTACACCCCGAGGTGTCCACGTTGTTCGGCTCGCACGGGTAGTTCGTATCATTATAAGCAATGCGTACGAGGAACTGTCAGCCGGCCAGTAGTGTCCCTTACGTAGGCGGACCCTTTCAAGGAGGTGCGAGAGCAGGCCTTACGTAATCCTTTTATGAGAGCTTCGGCGGATAACCAGCCAATTGCTACTAAGAAGGTAGTGGACACTAATGGGCAAAGAGAAAGGTATTGGCATACTCATATTCATCCTCGCATTCCTCGTGTTGATTTACTACACGTGGGGTCTTGTAATCCTGCAGAACCCATGGTTTGGACCAGCTGTTCAGAACTGGGTAGTTGCCACTTTTGGACCAGGGATATGGAGAGACATCTTCCTCCCGGACCCGATGTTCCTCATCATCCTTCCCGTCTGGCTTGCCGCCGTGCTGATTGCAGTCATCGCTATGTGGATTGGTTGGACTATGATCACCACACCAGCTCCTGAGCCACTCGAAGACTTCGATTTCGAAGAGGAGAAGGTGGCCGAGGGTAAGAAGGCTGAGGAGAAGAAGCCTGAAGAGAAGAAACCCGAGGAAAAGAAGAAGTAGAACGCTTCAAGAGAATAACCCAAGTCACTACCACAGGAGAGCGGACCGCGTGGTCCCTCTCACCTTATTTTCTGTTGCACAACAAGAAACTGCGATATCGCAGCCGCTCTATCTTGCTCGGATACAGCGTAAATCGCGCTTTGTATGGAACCTGTATGTCTACTGACTCACACCTTGTCTACCGCTTCTAGAATCAACTTGACACCCATCTGGGATAGCTTGTCTGCCGTGTCTTGAGACCGCCCTTCTGCAAAACACCGCCACAGGGGCTCAGTACCTGATGGCCTCATGAGCACCCAACCTTCGTCATAGAGGAGCTTCACCCCGTCTAGTGTGACTCTGTTCTGCCCCTCGGTAAGGCGGAGCAGCGCATCAAGGATCTGATTCCTCTTCTCTGGAGGAACAGGGACCTTCGTCTTCGTGCTTGCATAGTGCGGGAGTTGTGAAACTAGCTCAGACAGCGTTTTGCCCTCCAAGGCCAGCATCTCAACGGTCTGTGCCGCGGTCATTGCTCCATCGCGAACAGGTTGATGTGGAGGATAGAAGACGCCCCCGTTCTCCTCACCCCCGAGTTCGCCACCTATCTCCTTCAGTTTGTGCGAAACCACGACGCTTCCCACTTCAGTCCACACAATGCGGGCTCCAGCCTCTCGGGCAACATCCTCAATCAGCCTTCCACTGCTGACAGGCGTCACAAGTGTGGATCCTCTCTTCTTGGGCAGCACACGGGCGGCTATTAGTGCAAACGACTGGTCGCCCCAAAGAACCTGACCTTTCTCATCGACAAATGTTGCCCTGTCAGCATCGCCGTCATGTGCAATCCCAACATCCGCTCCTATGGCGACCACTGCACGACGGAGAGATTCGAGATTCTCGGGGAGAGGCTCCGGGTTGCGACCAGGAAAAGCGCCATCCAGCTGCGCGTTGAGCGATATCACCTTGCATCCAAGCTCCCTCATGAGACGCGGTGTGACCAAGGAACCTACACTGTTCGCCCCGTCAACGACAACTGTAAGCTTCCTCTTCTGTATCGCTTCGACACCAACATGGGACTTCACTGCGTCTATGAACTGGTCTATTGCGGAGTCGTATGTTCTGACAGTCCCTATTCTATCCCATCCAACATTCGTAAAGCGCCTTCCGAAGTAGACATCCTCTATGCGTAATTCGGTTTCTCTCGAAACCTCAATACCGTCTGGCCCCACGACCTTTATTCCGTTGAACTCCGGGGGATTATGCGAAGCTGTAACGACGACGCCAGCCGCGCATCCTAGTTTCGGCACGACGAACTGAAGAGTTGGAGTCGGTGCCATGCCCACATCAACCACTGAACAACCAGTGGCCAAAAGGGCAGAAGTCACGGCCCTCGTGAACATCTCGCCACCCATCCGGGAGTCTCGAGCAGTGGCAACCAGACCCGGCCCCGAGATTGTCCCGACAGCCTTGCCAAGATTGAGTGCCATGTCAACGGTCAGACTTTGGTTGATGAGACCCCGGATGCCATTGGTCCCGAAGAGACGCCCCATCTGTGTTCACCAAATCAGATGTCCCCATAGGCGATGACTTAAGAGTATCGTCAGTTCCGTGTCGAGCTGAAGTCAATATGCCACTCTTTAGACGTAAAGCAGACACTGAATATGAGCAGGCTGCAAAGCTGTTGATTGATGGAAATTCCCGCGAAGCCATTGACATGCTACGGCAGCTCATCTTGAAACACCCTAGGCATACTAACGCAATGGTGTCCCTGGCTGTTGCACTCATTGAACAGCAGGAAAGACCGGAAAAGGATAGCCCACTCACGAGGGAAGCCTTGGGTCTGCTCGATAAGGCCGCGACTCTAGCTCCTAAGGACGCTGTGCCACTTTTCAACAAGGGGGTATGTCTAAGAGATCTTGGCATGCTTGAGGATGCGTTAGTCTGCTTTCAAGCGGCGCTCGGTATTGAAAAGAAACTCCCATTGGCCATTCTCCACATGGCGGAAGTCAACTACGAACTCGGTAGATGGGAGAAATCAATCGAACTCGCTAGGCTTGCGCTGATGAGAGACCCCGGTCTGGAAGGTTCCATGGAATGGGTGCGCGATGCAGTGAGCAAAGCCGCTGGTCAGAGCAGACCCTGAAACGCATCTGTCACACGACCGTGACGAAACGTTTAAGTTAACACTCTAGTGGGTCACCCCAATCCGAGTGGTCACGGCCATCTCAACCTATTACGGTGATTACATGTCACAGAAAGGAGTTCCGACATATCGCGGACACGAGCTCGAGGCCCTTGCCAAGATGAGCATGGACGAGCTGATAGAGCTTCTTCCATCACGCAGGAGAAGGACCCTGAAGCGAGGGCTGCCTCCCAGACAAAAGAAACTCTTGATCAAGCTCAGGAATGCACGAAAGGCTCAGAAGAAGGGCAAAGAACTCATCGTGAAGACCCATTGCCGTGACATGGTTATACTTCCCGAGATGGTCGACCTGACAGTAGCCGTGCATAATGGTAAGGATTTCGCTAGGATCAAGATAATCCCGCAGATGATTGGACACGTCCTTGGAGAGTTTGCCCCTCCAACCAAGAAGGTTTCCCATGGCAACCCAGGCATTGGTGCAACCAAGTCATCATCATTCGTACCGCTGAAGTAAGTGCGCTTCTTTCCGAACATGCATACTCGTGACGCCTGCGTCAATCACAGTGCGTCCTTGTCCTGTTCTCTGTAGAGAAATCTTGTGTCAATTGTGGGAATGGTTCTTAGGAAAGACACCAACCAAGGACGGAACGGAGAGAGCAAGTGAAGACAGCTCTGATTGTATACGAAAACAAATATGGCAACACGAAACGCTTGGCAGGTGCAATTGCTGAAGGCATTCGCCAGGCAGGAAACATCGAATGCAAGGTTGCGGCAGTTGGAGAGGTACAACCTGATGAGCTCCCCGAGTACGACACAGTTCTGTTTGGTTGTCCAAACCACATGCAGGGGCCTAGCCGCGGAATCATGAGTTTCATCGATCGCGCAGCTATTGTTGACCTGAGCGGCAAGACCGGAGCAGCTTTTGACACATACATGGGCGGCAACAAGGGAATAGCAGTGACTAAACTGGAGCAGAAGATACGGCAGAAACTTCCCGGCATGCGGCTAGTTATCCCGGGCCTATCAGCAGAGGTCAGGAGCAGAACCGGGCCTTTGGTTGAAGAAGAGATCCCGAGGGCTAGTCAGTTTGGCAAGATCATCGGCGAAGCACTGCTCAGACGAGCATAACCGTTCGTGAAATCCTCCGTCATTATACTCATGCGGTTTGCACAGAGATAGCGTTCTGTTCGCAGGCACTGTGAGGCCCGTTTCGTCAGCGAAGTCTATATCTCGTAGCGGTCGGGTGCACGCGATAGTCGACTACAGCCTGCTTCTGTGACGGCAAAAGTGTCTTCAATGCCTAGTATCTTCTTACCCAAGAAGACGAGCTTTGGCTCGCATGCCACTACATTTCCTGGCTCGAGATCCGGCCCTCCTGAGTAGAACACAGGCAGATCATCTAGTTCCAGTCCGACACCGTGTCCGACAAATGACACCTTATCAGACCCATCCCCCATGAAGTGTTCTTCAATGCCGAGTTCTCTGCTCAGTGCAAGCACTCTGCCGTAAAGAGTCCCCAAGTTCATCCCTGGTTGAAGCCCTTTCTGGATGAGCAGGCGGATTTGATCCAGCGAGTCAAGCTGACTACGGGTTTCCGGGTCGAATCTGCCAAGCACGAAGGTTCGTGTAGTGTCGGATATGTAGCCTTGACAGTTGCCGCAGGTGTCCACCAAGAAGGGAGAGTCGCGTCCTATCTTCTGATGAGATGGTCCGAATGGATATTTCAGAGACAGGCCTCCGCTTGAAACAGGAGTGAATTGGCTGTTCAGAGCTGACGCAGTGCTTGAAACAACGTAGGAGTATTGGGGCATGAGAAAGCCATAGGCCCGCGTTGTTATGAAACCCCCATGGCCATTCTCAAGCAACCAACAATCCAGTTGTGCCGCCAGCTCCACTTCGGTCATGTTCGGCTTTGCTATGCCCGTGCAGAAATCGAAAGAGCGATCTACGATGTTTGCGGCTTTCTCGATCAACTCAATCTCAGACTCGGACTTCACAGAGCGTTGATGCCGGAATATGAAACTGCCATCGACAAGCTGAGTCCGGCCTGCCTTGGACTGGAGAAACGACACAAGGGAAAATGGCAAAAGATCTGCTTCTACGGCGATTCGTGTTTCTGATTTGATTCCTAGTGTTTCGAAGAGCTTTGACTGTTTCCCAAAGCTCTGAACTATCGGAATCGCTGAATGTAGGCGGGCGAGCGCGACGTTACGCTTTACGAGATGAACGGGCGCGCCGTCCACGGGAATGTATACCGCCCCTTCAAGTCCAATTCCTGAGTAGTAATAGAGTTCTGTTGCTGAAAGAAGCAGAGCGCCATCGATGCCTTGTTCATTCAACCTGCGACGCAGACTGCCTATTCTTGCTTCAATCTCTGATCGAGAGAAACTGCTGCTGCAACTAGACATGAATTAGTGACCAATTCTGATAATGAACGTGCATGTGAAAAACGTGACGAACTGAAACCAGCTCTGTCTGCTTCGCCTGCCCCCCCAGCACTTCTGAAACGAGGGAGTAGACGAGCCCGTCGTGTCGTCTGCGCCTTTGTTTGGAGAATGCACATTATCCTTATTAATCAGCACTAATATGATATAATATATACTACGGGAGGATAGTCTGAACATGGACTGCCTGCATTCGGCCTACAACTCTTCTATCATATCATGCGGCAGATCCAGCTGTATAATCCTCTACAGAGGGGAGGATTGCTTCTTTTGTGATGTTGCTAGCGAGATGCTGAACAGCATCATATCTCAGTATGGCGTGTCAAACGAAGTCATCCGTGAGATCGACATTGACTCATCAGAAGAGATTGACCCTGAAACTGCCATCGTAGCACTCCCCACCATAAGGATATGTGACTCCGTGATGTCGGGTCTTCCTGAAGAGGACCTCATAAGCGACGCCATCATCCGTGTGCTGATGAAAGACTGTTTCTCGGAGCATATTGTGAGTCACAATGTAGTATCTCAACCTCAAGCGCTAGAGAGTGTGCCTGGTTCTCTCGGCCAGCGGACAGAACAGGCCTAGTCAGCAACAAAGCCTTTGACAGCAGTAGCAGACTGCGAACTTCTGCGCAAGTGGCAGCAAGTCCAGGATGGTCGTGCGGCCCCGACTCTTGCGTCCTTTCACACATAGATTTCGGACGAGTTAGGAATCCATCTCTATTGTTTCCCAGCGGACTCTTCCCGCTTGAACGGCCTCCTTTATCTTCCGTTCAGTACGGTTGAGCTGAGCCTCCCCGGTCTTTATGTCTGCGATAACGACCTCGATTGAACCTTCTGACTTCCCGTCCTTGATTGCTGTGTAGCCGTCAAAGATCACATAGTCGATTGGTGATCCTATGAAGCGGGCGTCCGAGAGCACATGCCTGAACTTCTCTTGGAGTAGAGGAACTATGTGTTCCCCAATTTTGCCCTTAATGACATAGCGGCTGCGCTCCGTCGCGTCCTTCCTTATGCCTGCCTCCTGCTCCGCCCATGTTCTTCTGAACTCTGCCTCCACCTTGGATATGCGGTATCTCAGCTTCATGTTGAGGACAAGATACACTGCAAACGCAATCAGAAGTCCTAGCGCAAGCCCGACAAGTGTGTCCTCCAGAGGCATGTTGCCTGTTTCCCCTCCATCCAATATATACTCGGGTAATCGGTAGGGCATACAGCTGTGACCGATGGGTCTTGTGGTCATACGGCATCTGCCGATGGAGTGTTCGGGGAAAGACTGATTAGTACCTAGAGAGCCCAAGCTCAGAAATTGCCCGAACCGGGGCTGAAACCGCCCATGAGAATGCAGACTAAGATTGCGGCATTCGGCGCACTCGTCTTGGTCGCTCTATCGACAGTGACCATCATGGCGCTATTCGACGACGTGGAAGGGCCGTTCATCTATGAGGTGGATATCTTACCTGTTACACCCAAGAGCGGCGACATGATAACCGTCAGCGCCTACTGCATTGACACCTCTGGAGTGTCCTCTGCGAGCATGTCATGGTCGGTTAACGAAACGGGGTGGGTCGAGCAGGACATGGTATTCTATGCGTGCCTGTGCCTAGCAGGAGGAAGATGGATTGCCAGCTTTGGTCCCGTCAACGCAGGTGACATAGTGCACATGTATGTGACAGCGTTTGACAACACACCCGGTCACAACTCTGCAAACACCCAGACCTTTCAACTCCAGATAGCGACGTGAAGTTGGTGACAAACATGAGAATCGAAGCAATCATCAACCTAGTGATACTTGTAGTCGGAGTGATTGTTGCTATTGCACCCTGGACCTTCGCACCAGTCTGTGTGAGCCAGATGAGATGCTGGAATACTCGCGATGTGGAGACAGTCTTGGGTGCTTCTATTGCACTTCTTGCTCTTGTCAGCACGTACAGGCTTCTCGCTCACGGGTGAAGAGAAACGGTTTCTCGGGGGTCTGATAGTGAACCGGGAACAACGCAGGATGTTTGAAGTGGCCTTCGTCATTGTGGGATGCCTCGGTATCTACGCCTTCACAAGCACCCTCCAAGTTGTTCATTACTGCAGCTGGACCGGACTGCAGATCCGTGAACGCATTGGCCATGAGATCACATTCTACTTCGCAAACGGCACCCAGAAGTATTACTGCTGCGTGAGCGTATCGCTTTTGGCGTTTGATTATCTCATTAGCATCGGACAAGCCGATAACATCGTCAACATACGAGTTAGATGCCCGATGTGCGGGATGTCAATGGATTGGGATGACCAGATGATTGTGTGGATTACTCAGCCTAGCTATCTATGCCCTACGACAGGCACGCCCACGATTGTCAGTGTGTGTCAGGACCTCCCGAATTCGGAGCTGTGCGAGAGCCACTTCTTACAGCTACACGGTGGCAACCTCACCACAAACCCCTACGTCTGGCCCCCATAGAGGTGGTATCCGTGCGGAAGCGAATAATACTCATTACTCTGGTAATATCAGTTTCATTCAACGTACTGGCGGCATTCGCCGTTAATGCATTTCCAAGAACTTCACAAGCATGGCTGTTCCCGGATCTGGGGCCAGGAGTCTTGCAGGACTCATACTACAGCAGAGCGCCTGCACTTGAGAGCCTTTTTGGTGCAATCGGTGATGTGCCCGGGGGGTACTCACTCTATGCAGGAAGTCCGCTTCAAGGGGGTTTCAGCAACAATCTCAGTACTTGGATGGCGGGGTCGCTCCCTTGGAGCCTGTCCACGCTCAATCCACACGCAAGTGTGCCGCTCGCGGCCATCGTACTGGCTTTTGTTCCTCTCCTAGCAGCCTTCATCATCGGGAGGAGATCATACGGGTCTACGAAGACACGCTAATCTTGCTAGCTACTCTCTAGGCAATGTGTTCAAGTATCGAACTAGGAGCGTCGCGATATTACTTGCTCTCACATTCTCAACAGCTCTGCTCTGTTCTGTCGAGTTCATCAGAGAAGGAGTCGTGTTGGATGTTGAGGCCTCACTTGGGGAGGGCCCGGACCTTATTGTTCAGAAGCTGATCGGAGGACGTCAAGTGCTCGTGCCACTGGACTGGGTCAACAATGTGTCTGAAACGTCAGGAATCAGACTGGTCACTCCTCGCGTTTGGGGATACTCTGATGCAGGCGACGGCAGACTGCTCACTATCATGGGTGTGAACGCAACAGAGTATGGCACCATATTCGGGGCAGTTGGTACTGACGTCTTGGCCGGCGGCAGATTCATCATGGAGAACGACACAAGGAGAATGGTAGTGGGACAGGGTATCGTTGAGATGATGGCTGCGTCCGGTGCAGCAGTGACAATCAGTGTAGGCTCGGTGTTATCACTCATAACATACAATGGCAGTCTGATTGAGTTTGTAATAGTCGGTGTCTTCAGTGCAGACTCGAAGATACAAAGCTACGACCTGATTATGACTGACATCAGCAGTGCTCGCATGGTTCTAGGCGTTGACAATTCGTCATGCACGGACGTCGCTGTGTGGATCAACTACGGAAGTGACCTGAACGGTGTAGCATTCCAGCTCGACAGCTCGTTATCACAAGCACGTATTCTAACACGTGATGCGATGAAGAACACCATGCTGAGGACTTATGGAGGCCGCGCAGGTGTCGCTGCACTGCTTTGGGCCTGCGTGTTGGTCACAGTCCTGTTGCTTGTCTTCACTGCCTCATCTGCGGGCTCAGAAGAAGCTAGGAGAGAGGTTGGTCTCTTGAAGGCCCTCGGCTTCGACACAGTCGACATTCTGGAGATTAGGACGGTAGAAAGTGTGACCTTGGGAGCACTTGGTGCCAACTTCGGCATTTCGCTGGCGATAGTCTTTGACTTCATCTTGGGGGCACCGCTTCTGGCCGGATATCTCCTAGGGTGGAATCTTGTCCTTCTGAACGGGGGAATCCCCTTAGCTGTTTCTTCAGCCACCATTCTCACGGTACTTGCAGCAGCCATTGTCCCCGTTATGGTTGCGACGGTCGTGCCTTCGTGGCGAAATGCCATCACCGAGCCAGACACGGTTCTGAGAGGTGTGTAGTATGACGGTCACAGTCAGAACGGAAAACCTGTGGAAGACATACGGCGGAGGTGGACCACATCAAGTTGATGCCGTGAGAGATGTCACGATAGAGATTGAAAGAGGAGAGATCACAGCCATTGGAGGCCCTAGTGGTTCTGGGAAGACCACGCTCTTGAGTCTAGTTGGTCTACTCACAAGACCGACCAAAGGAAAGGTCCTGTACGGTGACCAAGACTTCTCAGGGCTCTCGGAAGTGTTTAGGACAAGAGCACGACGTCAACGGATTGGGTTCATCTTCCAAGCTCAATACCTTATCCCACAGCTCACTGCTGTGGAGAACGTTGCACTCCCAATGCTCTGCTTAGATGTTCCCCGTTCTGAGGCAGAGAAGCTGGCAGCTATCAGGCTGTCAAGCCTCGGTATGAATCATCGGCTAGACTTCAGAGTCGCCGAATTGAGCGGCGGCGAACAACAACGTGTTTCCATAGCAAGGTCGCTGATGAACGCACCAGAGATACTGATAGCAGATGAGCCCAATGCATCAATCGACGAAAAGTCTGCTGAGGAGCTGCATTTTGTCCTAAGGGAAATGGTTGAGAGAAACAAACTGACCGTCCTATTGGCATCACACGATGCGCAGGTCTTGAATTGGGCAGATAGACGACTCAACATGCGCGATGGCAAGATTGTAGACTAACACCATCGAGTCCCGCATAGCTCAGGCTACTGGCAGATCTACAGAACGAGCAAGAGATGGGATACCAGAGATGCCATGCTGAAGAGAATCGCTACAGAGGACACCTTTCTCAATATGCTTGTCGACGGGCGGATATCATCCAAGGCGAGCTGCCTCGCCTTCCACGTCGCCTGCAAAGCAATACGCCAACCGACGGTGGCAATTCCTAGCCAAAAGAGCCCTGAGAAGAAGGCGGTGTCCGGGAACTCCTGAAAGAGGCAATAGGGACAATGATGGGTCGGAATGCCCAGTAGCAGAGGAGCATAACTGTCATGCAACATGATTACGTAGAAGATAGCAGCCAGACCACACGTGACCGCAGTCAGAATGTCCATCAGGTCACTGGCGCGAGGTACCCACTGTATCAGGACGAGTATGATTGAAACAGCAACCGTCAATGCCGTTAGAGCAGCACCGAACCCCGATCCGAAGATGTATGAAGGTGAGAAGGGAGGATTCACGTCATAGATGCTGGAGCAGCACGGAACATACACTGGCTTGATAGAAGCGACGAACAGGATGTCCATCGCACTGTCTAGAATCACCAACGGCAGCAATACGAATAGGAAAGACCTAGCTAGCTGGCGCGCAAAGGGCAGCCGCGCCTGACTGCGGTTGGCGAACTCCATAACGAGCCACATGCCATAGGCGAAAGGAAGAAGCAGTTTCAGTACAACGTCAATAACAGAATACGGCGCAGCTGCATTGACCACGCCATATGCACACATGGCGCCAGGGCAATAAGGAACAAGCGATTGCAGCATCCAGAAGAAGAGAGGCACATCGAACAGACGCGCGATCAAGACAACCATGCCAATCATGCCGAGGAGATAGTATCTCTGTTCGGAAGTGTGTCGTGATTCTTCGTCACCCTTGAACCCCTCAACAATCGCTGAGGAAACGTATCCACCATATAGGGCGAGACCAAGCGAAAGTAGTCCAATGACCAGTACAACAACCGTGGTCACAGTGACAATCATTTCGCAGCGCTCCAAGTTGCACTAGATTGTACTGTCCATCACTAAAGCGTTTGGTAGGACATTCGGCCTTCCAGGCATGCGCCCCGAACATGCATTACATACAGCCAAATGAAGCAGTGATGATTGCAGTGACTGGAAGCCAGACAGACCCCTGCGCTCAAGACTCCAAGGGGCTCACTACCACTCTCAGACTATCTCGCGACAGAATTCGTACTTGAGCACCTGGAAGAATCTGGCCATCGCCACAGCGTGCGTCCCATATCTCACCACCCACTCGAATCTTGCCTGACTTGGGGGTCACGGTCTCTGTTACCACGCCAGTCATACCCTTGAGATCATAGAGGCCATACGAGCCAGTGTCAACAAGCGAGGGGTAGACCAGATAATACTTCACTATGACGAATATAGCAGTGCCAGGAATCGCTACAATCAGGGTGAGCAAGAGATACTCTGGAGCCCAGAAGTAGACTACCACTATTACGAAAAGCACAATGAAGATCTCGTCAATCGTAATTGCTACGAACTTGACCATAGGCGAGAAAGTACGTGTCATCTAATGCTCATCCGTGCACCAATAGTGAACCTGCAGAGAAATACTTTCGCAATGGCTCGATAGCACGATTCAAAAGGAGCATGACTCGCGCGACTTATGTGACTCACAATTGAAGACCGCGATGATACAGATCATGGCCGGCGCAGCCATGCTCTCCTCTTCCACATACGTCCCCATACTTGCCCGTGACACTCTGGGAGCGGATGATCTGTATATCTCTCTGATTGTTGCACTGTTTGCGATCACTTCCTTTGTGGCGACTTATGTCTTCGGAAGGGCGGGCGACATCTATGGACGCAGGCTGATACTACGCGCTGGACTTCTCGCGGCCCTTGTGAGCTTCTCGCTCCTGATTGTCGTTGACACCCTTGAGGGGCTGCTCATTGTACGCTTGATCAATGGCTTTTGCATCGGCATATACCCAGGCGCGCTCACGGCCTATGCCTACGAAACAAAGATGCCTATGGGCAAGTTCGCCGCATTTGGTGCGCTCGGCTGGGGCGGCGGTACCCTACTCTCGGGTTTCGCAGCCACGTTCGAGATTCATCAAGCATTCCTTGTGTCCACCTTGTTCTTGGTGGGCGCGCTCGCAAGCGCCATCACTCTTCCGCCACTCCCAGGGCTTCACATGAGAATACCTCTGTTCCCGGTCGAAACCATAAAACAGAACATGCCGATTTTTCTGGCGATGCTGATTCGACAAGGCAGTGCCTCGGCAGTCTGGACCCTTTGGCCGCTGTTCCTAGCCGACTTAGGAGGGGACGACTTGGCAATAGGGGCCATTCAGGCACTCAACTCTGTGGTTCAGGTTCTATTCATGGCAGGCCTCACAGACCGTTTCACGTATAGACCCCTAATCGTAGCTGGCCTTGTCGGCTCTGCTGTGACATTTGGGTGGCTTATGTTAGTAAGCAACATTATTGAAGTCCTGCCCACTCAGATAGTCTTGGGCTTTGCTTGGTCGTGTTTCTACGTCGGCTCACTCAAGTATGTCACCGACAAGAATGTAGAGAAATCTACTGCCTCCGGTCTGCTCCAGTCCGTGATTGCCATATCTGGCATCATTGGCCCTGTTATTGCTGCAGTTCTCTACACCCTCTGGCCCGGCTACCACCCGATTCTCTTTACTGCCTTCGCGATGTCAATCGTTGCCCTTGTCGCGTTTAGAGCGTCCGACGCAAGAAACCAGAAACAAGAGCAATCTCCTGATGTGGTTGCAGTGCAGGACTTCCTGTCTCGACCTGTGGCCAAGTAGACTATGGCATAGACTAGCCACAATTGCTACCTCGTAGGAGAGCCTGGAAGGGCAATGATCAAACATTGGTGTCGGGCCTAATTGTAGTCCCTCGGGGAAAGGGTACGAGAGGGAGAAACTCCCTCCCGTGTCATCTATTGGGCAACCTCAGACTTTGCCTCGTCACCCACTTCGCCGGATTTCACCAAGAGCATGAGAATGAGTGCAATGACGAAGAACACAATTGAAACCGGAAAGAGGACCTTGATGGAAGTCAAGTCAAAGATCATTCCGGTCAGAAGCGGCCCGAGAATTGCTGCAGTCATACTGAAAGCATAGTATAGCCCAGTCCCAGCTCCAAGACGAGCCTTACCAAGCTGTTCCCACACCATGACTATGCTGTTTACATTCACGAGAGCCCACCCGAACCCTGCGACTGCGAGGATGCCCAGAATCATCGTAGGATTCGTCAGATAGAACAGGACAACCAGCGACGCAATCATCACAAGTAGGCCGATCAAGATGGTGTTGCGCCGACCTATCTTACCTGCTATGAAGCCTGCGGGTATCGCGAATACGACAAAGGACAACGCGATTCCGTTCAGGAGGAAGGACGCATCGGCAGTTTCGAAGAGGAGGACTTCTTTGCCATACTTCGTGAACCATGTTTCGATTGCATTGTATCCAAAGAACCAGAACAGTATCGCGCCAAGCAACGCTATGGCGGACTTGTCCTTTGCGAAGGAAACCTCCCTGAAAGCTCCTACAATGCCAATCTCCTTTGGTTTTGCCGTATCTACAGGCGGTAGTGGTGGCTCTCTGACAATCAGATAAAGGAATGTGAGCGCAATGATCATGATCACTGATGTGGTCAGAAATGCCAAAATGGGACCAATCTTGTTGAGCGGCACCCCAAACAAGGCCGCTATGCCCGGGTCCTGAATCTTGTATATTCGCGATGCAATGAGGAATGCATAGATGGCTCCAATGCCGCCCATAAGATTGATGACACCATTCGCATTGCTCCTGTGCTTTGATGGCACTAAGTCGGGCATGAGTGCTACCACTGGCGCGCGATAGTATGCCATTGACACATTGAAGAGAGTCAGGAATGCGAACATCATCCAGAAATTGAAGGACGCCCAACCATATGCTGTCAGCATAAAGAATATGGCTGCAGCAGGAGTACCCATCAAGATGAACGGCATTCTGCGCCCGAGTCTGGACCGTACTTTGTCTGACCTTGCACCGATATACGGTTGCATGAACAGAGCAAGCACATTGTCAAGGACCATTATAGCCCCAATTATCGTGTTCTCCAGACTCCCTGAGATGAATGTTGGGAGGAAGTCTGCAGGTAGGTAGCTGTTGTAGACGCTCCAAGAAACCCCGGTCGTGAAGAAGCCAAGGCCTATGGCGAATACATACAGCCAACGCATCTTCTCCGGTGCTGCCTGCGCGCCGCTAGCAGCCTCTGTGTCTGTTGCCATTCTTCTCTCTCACTCCGCGCAACTGTCAAAGCTCGTTTCCTTACAAAATGCAGAACCGATATAATAGACTGCTGCATTCACTTCTGTGCGGACTCCTGTGGGTACTCTAGTGCTTTCTGAAGAGCAAGCCATCAAGGAGCTGTTCGATCGAGCATGCGCAGTCAGTGAAGACCAGATTGCGGATGGAGTCGTCGAATGTTTCAAGATAGATGACCTTCACCACATGGCGAATCTGTGGCTCATCGCGACTCCGCACAGGTCGTCCATCTTTCCACTGGCCGGTGAATACGACCTTCTTGATACGCGGGAGCAGGACTTCTTCGAACGAACTGTCCTTCTCAACGAGAATGTACTTCCTCCGCCCCCCGTCTCTTCTGTTCTGCTCAATCGTTGCGTGAGCAGTTGTGCCCGATCCCGCAAAGAAGTCCAGGACAAGGTCGTTCATTGAGGTCGAGAGAAGGAGGATTCTCTCGACAAGGCCAACGGGCTTTGGATTGGTATAAACCAACTGTCCAAAGAGCGCTTTCAGAGTTCGAGTACCATCCGTCGTTGTCCCAACATCATCCCACCAAGTACTGACTGCGCGGCCTCTGGCATCTTTGAGGTAGTGCTTCCGTTGAATGTTTCCGCCAGTGACCTTGAGCTCTCCTTTGTCATGGAGTTTCTGCATAGTTTCCTTGGAATATCGGAAGTGACCGGCCGCGCCCATGAACTCATAGTAGGGATTTCCTTTGCGCGCGCCGCCGGGACCGTCTGTAGGAACCCACTTGTAGGGGCCTCTGCCATCGCCATCGTCATTCTTGAACTCGGCCGCTGCAATGTCATCGATAGGCACCCTGAAAGAGAATCGCTTCTCAAAGACTGATTGTTTGTTCTTTGCATAGAGGAGTATCGCATTGTGGTTGGCTGAGATGATGAGGTCATTCGAAACAGACTTCCGATGCTGGTGACATATCATCGAAACGCTGTTCTCGGGTCCAAACACCATATCCATCAGCAACTTCAGATGAAAGAGCTGGTTGTCATCGATACTCACGAAGACAAGACCGTCTTCTGTCAACCACTCTCGGGCCAAGCGCAACCTATCCGCCATCATTGACAACCAGTGAGAAGGTTTGTATCTGTCCTTGTAGACGAAGCTCTTGCTCCGAGTATTGTAGGGGGGATCGATGTAGATGCATTTCACGCGCCCATGGTATATCTCTAAGAGAGCATTTAGCGCTTGTAGGTTGTCGCTCTTGACTACAACGCCATCGATGTGTTTATCCAAGTCATCAAGCGAGTTCAGTAGCCTATTCTTGAAGTCCTCTGGAAAATGCCTCGTGTCAACGACGAGGGAGCCATTGTGACGCAGAAAGTCATGATTAAGAATGGTCCCCTCACTCGAAGAATCCTGAAGCATGTACAGGCGACGCCACTCCTTAATCTGAGAAGCGTTACCAACGACCTCGTCCCACATTTCCTCGGGAATCCAGTTTATGGTGAGGCAATATTCTGTTCTGAGTACGAGTTTCTTCTTCTCAAAGAGAGTCTTGTACAGTTCTTCGACTTGGGCCACACGGTCGATTAATCTTGAGCATATATCCCGAGTAATCCCACAGCGAGTGATAGCATCCACGAGAGGAAAAGAGGAGTCCGTTCGGCTTCCGAAACTTGATAGATTCTTTCCAATGAAGACGTCTAGCTCCTGAAGAAGAGCCGCCTTCAAGCATTTGTGAATCATTGACTCTGTCGCATCGTCAACGTAATACTGGTCCCTGTCACGCCAGGTGAATCTGACACCTTCGCTGTCTGCATGCGTGCTGATTGATTCCAGTTCCATTGGAGGAACAAGAACGCCATCATGATAGAAGAGTGAGAAGAACCTGAGGACATCATTGAGAATCGCGTCGCTGAGCTCAGTGGAGAGAGATGGACACGTAGCAAACGCATTGGACAGTATACTTGGCAAATCCTCTGCAAGAAGTCTGTCAAGCAGACCGTATCTTGACTCATCAAGGCAAGATACATCAGCAGTGGAACCAGTCCTGTCACGCTGGAACAGGCGCATGAATGACTGCTGAAAACGTGTGGTTGATTTGTCCACTACTTTGTCACCAGCAACGTAATGACCGAGAGTCTACTAAGTTCGACAGCCGCTATTAACACTGCGGGTAAACCCTGATTGCACTAACAGCTGGGGTTGGCAGCAATGATTGTCAGGAAAATGAGCATTGACGACACCGACTTCGCCCTAAGCCTGACCTCAGGAGAAGGATGGTCCGACATCAAGAGTGATTTCGAGAGCTTGATTTCATACTCGCCAGCTGCAGCGTTTGTGGGCGAAGAAGATGGCAGAAGAATCGGGATGATCAGCGCGGTTTCCTATGGCAATCTCGGTTTCATCGGCTCGCTCATTGTTGTCAGGGACTGTAGGAACAAGGGCCATGGCACAAATCTCATGAAGCACGCAATTGAACACCTCTCAGGGCTGGGAGTCAAGACACTGATGCTGGATGCCGTCGAAGCAGCTATTCCAGTGTATAGGAAACTTGGTTTCAGTACCGTGTGCCGTTCTCTCAGGATGAAGGGCGTGGTTGAAGCAAGGAGGACAGATAATGTGCGGCCGATGACGAGAAGAGATCTGCCTACTGTCTTGACAATCGATCAAGCACACTTTGGTGCGGATCGATCACACTTCCTGAAGCGGACATGGAGCCTATTCCCGGAGTTCTGCAAGACGCTTGACATCGGCAAGAGTGTCCAAGGATATGTGATGGGCAGCCCGGGGAACGACTTCATCAGAATCGCACCGTGGATTGTGAACGGAGGTGTCCATCGAGGAGAGGATCTTCTGCGAGAGCTGGCAGCTCAATCGGGTGGAAAGGCCCTCAGAATGGGAGTCCTTGAGCGGGACACAACGACGGTTGAGTTGCTGAAGACA
Source organism: Candidatus Thorarchaeota archaeon (assembly GCA_003345595.1). GTDB lineage: Archaea > Asgardarchaeota > Thorarchaeia > Thorarchaeales > Thorarchaeaceae > OWC5. Next base: position 49,380 of record PRDI01000129.1, read on the forward strand.
CTCGGCTTTGAGGAAGTGTCTTCTTCATACCGCATGATTCATGGAGATTCATCGATTGTCGGGCTTTCGCAGGGGATTCATGCCATAGGCTCTCCTGCGAAAGGGTAGCTTTGTGCTTTTCCGCGCTGAACCATGTTTTCCCACATTGGCATCCAGTACAATATCATTTCTCTGGGCGACGAGCCACAGTCAGCCCGAGCCCCAAGATAGCGAATAGCGTCAAAACCACGATTGGAATCGCTATGTCGATGAGTGTTGCGCCAAAGAACACCACAGCCTTGACTGCCATCACGTAGTATGTCAGTGGAAACAGATACGGCAGGAAGCTAAGATAGGAAGGCAGTAGAGAAGCCGGGAAAAAGATCCCACAGAGAAATATCTGAGGAATGACGTAGATTGGTATCATCTGTATGACTTGGAGCTCAGTCCTCATCCTATAAGATGCTGCGATTGCCAATGTCACGGACCCCATGACCAACAAGAGCACCAATGGAATTAGGAGCCCCATCGCAGACAACATGCTTGGCGAGAAGTAGACTATGACGACGCTGATGATTGTTGTTTGAACGAAGGAAACGGCAATAAACGCGATGACATAGCCTATCACTATCTCTGTTTCATTGAGAGGTGAAGCACGCATTCTCTCAAGAGTGCCCTGTTGCCTTTCTCGCAAGAAGAAGACTCCAGAGATGATGAAGCCAAAGAAGAGGGCGAAGAAGCCAATAACCGACGGCCCCGCCAGCTCAATCATGGACATTCCGGCACTGCCATAGACATAGGTGACGGTGACTTCAGTGCCCTTGCCAACCGCAGACTTGGTGGCATCTGCAAGAGCCTTTTGAATAGCCGACAGAGCGATGCTTGCGTCTGTGCTCTCAATCCCGTTTACAAAGAGCTCAATGGTCGGCTCTCCACCAGTGAGTATCATGGTGGTAAAGTCCCCAGCAACGTAAACACCTGCAATGCTTCTTTCTTGACGAATGGATTCGATTACTGCTTCACGGCTTGCGCAGGAAATCAAAGACACGTTCCCATCAGCGGCTAGGTTCTCTTCGACCAGTGACCCAATCACGGTGCTGAAACCTTCGTCTTCATTCACGAGTGAAATATTGAAGGAGAGATCTCCACCAATGGGTGGTGAAGGAAACTGGACAGTGACATTACGATTAATCGCGAGACCGCTTCTGCCGAGGAGTTGGGACAGTCCGTCACTAGTTGCGTTGGCCACCACCCCCATTATGAAAGTGGCCCGAGGCTGGACAGTGACATTGATATGTAGACCTAGACTGACATTCTCGCCTCTGATGATGGCTGATGTGAGAGTAGGCGGCATTATCAAGACGGCCTGCACGTCATTGCCAAAGCCATCGAAAGCATTGGCCCTAGATCTCTGGATGACCGACACGTTCTGATTCTCATCTAGCTGTGCATTGATAGCGTCCCCCAGTGTTATCCCCCACGGCTGGTCCAGTATGCATGCTGCTGTGGGCACATTTGTCACTTCGCCAGTGAACATGAGTGCAAAGATGAAAGTGACAATGAGTGGGGCAACTATCATCAGCCCTAGAGTACGCCGGTCTCGCCGTATCTGGCGAGCAATTCGTTGCACCATAGTGCGAATCCTGTGCGCGTCGAAACTTCTACTCATTGACCCGCCCTCCTTGCAAGGTACGAGAACGCCTCTTCGAGACCCGGCTGCTGAACCATTATCTTTCGGGCATGCACCCCTGACGCAGATATGGCTCCAAAGGCACGGAGAAGCATTTCATCGCTCTGCGTTCTGATTCTGAAGTGGCTCCCAGTGAATTCATTTTCTGCAATCCCATCTAGAGCTTGCTTGAGGCGAGGCGAGTCTTCAGGGCTCACCTCACCGGAGATGGTGCGCTCAAGCGGCATAGAAGAGGTGAGTTCATTTGGAGACCCAAGTCCTATCAATCGGCCTTGAAGTATCATGGCCACGGTGTCACAACGAGAGGCCTCCTCAAGGTAGTGAGTTGTCATGATAATCGTCCGTCCCTGGCGGGCGAGCCCTTGGAAGTAGTCCCAGAACTCAGCACGCAGGTGGGGACTGATACCAACTGTGGGCTCGTCGAGGAAGATTAGCTCGGGATCATGGACAATCGTGCAGGCTAGGCTGAGTCTTTGCACAGTGCCCCCACTCAAGACCTCAACGGGACGATCAAGGTAGTCTGTGATGCGAGTGAGCTCTGCCACTCTGGTGACGGCTTCGCCTCTCTTGTGCAAGTCTGACACACCATATGTATCAGCAAAGAACTCAAGGTTCTCCCTTGCAGTCAGGTCAGGATAGAGAGCCTTCTGTTGGGTCATGTACCCGAGCTTGGCCCTTTCTTCAGGAGACAGCAAGTCCGACCTTCGGTCCCCAATGTAGCACGCACCTGAGGTGGGCTTCAGTATGCCAACCATCATTCGCACCAGTGTCGTCTTGCCTGCCCCATTCGGACCAATCATACCAAGGATGGTCCCGGGTGGAATCTCAAGACTGACATTGTCCACAGCCAAGACATCCCCGAAACGCTTGGAAACATTCGCGGCTCTAATCAATGGTCATGTCACCACCAAATCCTGCCTCTTCCTCGTCCAGAGGGCGTCTGGACCAGTGCTGCTCTCTATGGCCCATCCAAATGATAAAGGAGTGGTGTTACTCTAGAGGTTACAGGGAAGGTTGACGATGGATTCGGAGAACCTCAACGACTGTCATAATGATGTGGTTTGCGGGAACAGTGCATCGTGACCATGGTCACGTTTAGCCTTCAGAACCGCGAGGGCTGACAGATTCCTGTTACCCCAAAAGTGACAAGAACTTGAAGAGTTTCTACGTATGCTGTCAGTCGGCCCGAAGTGATCACATGAGTAGCGATGACGTTGTGTCCGAGCTGATGCACCTAGGTCTGAACAGGAGCGAAGCAAGGGCCTACAAGGTGCTGGCTTCTGTTGGCCAATCTACGGCGCGTGCAGTCGCAGATTCTTCAGGAGTGCCGAGGAGCAAGGTCTACGAAGTCCTCTATTCCCTTGAACAGAGAGGCCTTGTCAGGAGAGCAGTTGGCACGAGTCCCACGGAGTTCAGAGCATACGAACCGCGCAACGCGATACCGTATCTGATAGAGAAACTGCAGAACTCGGGCAAGTCCGTACTAGCCGAGCTTGAGAGTCTCGCCATGCAAAAGAAGGCTGCATCAGAAGAGTTCGTGTGGACTGAGGCGGGCAGTGACCAAATCAAACTGGGCACGAGAGAGGCAATCGCAAGGGCAACAAAGGAAGTCTTCATTGCAACAAGGGACCCGGGCCTTCTGAGTTCGCTGAGGCCTGCGTTGGCTGACGCGAAGAAAAGAGGAGTCGAGATAAAGCTGGTATCAGGGGGACTCAGCGATCAGAATCTGGAGGAGTTCAAACATTACGCAACCATCGTCGATGTGACAGAATTGAGCTCTCGAGTTCTCATTGACCAGCTGCAGAAGGTCCTTGCTGATGAAACGATTGAAACTGCCGGTTGGGACCCGAATCAGATCTCTATGGTTCTGATTGACAACTCAGAGAGTGTTGCTGTCTTCAAGCCATTGCAGGATTCGGCACGGCCGTGGTGCTTACACGTTAGAAGTCCACTCATAGCCATCTTCCAGCGACAAGTGATTGTTGCCCTTCTTGGAGCAGTCGAACGTCTGCTTTCAGGAAAGTAATCAGAATCCCGCCAAGGTCTGAAATGATTGGCGGACTCGAGTATCCTACCCACCAACTCACGGGGACAGATTGATATTCAGGCTCAGGAATCGGCTGGTCAAGGGAGCCTGTGAATAAGCTCTCAGGAGCGAAGTCGGGTTTGAAGGAGTCCCATTTGAAAGCCATGAGATGCCCTTCATGTCACAAGGCACTTCGCCTTTCCGAGAGATATCCGGAAGGTGATGAGATTGAGAGTGGAAAAATCGTGTGTGAGAAAGGGCACAGATGGGCTATAGACGAAGGCATCCCAACGATGATCTACCCCAAGGTGAACGAGAAAGACGAGGCTTGGATCAGACAGTACGACGACTTGGCCGAGAACTATGACGAATTCCTGAAAACATATGATAAATGGCTTGGTGTCGACATGATGAAGGAGAGGGAGAGAGCAGGACTTTATGTTACAATGGAGGGTCCTGTCAAGGTACTTGATATCAGCGTAGGGACAGGCGCGAACTTCGTTGCCCTGTTCAATGCGTTCAGGAACGAGATGGGCAGGTTCAATCTCCATGGTCTCGATCTATCACGTGGAATGCTGAGAGTTGCGAAAAGGAAGTTCAAGGAACTGGATATCACTGTGGGCCTTGTCAACGCAAGTGTCTTCAACACACCATTCCAAGACAACTACTTCAGCCTAGTGCTCCACAGCGGCGGCATCAATACGTTCTCGGACAAAGGCCGCGCACTCGAAGAGATGTGGCGTGTGGCGAAACCTGGTGGTGTCGTCTTGGTCAGTGACGAAGGGCTGTCTCCGGAGGTGAGAGGCTCGGAGAGAGGAAGAGAGATACTCAAGACCAACGCGTTATTTGGATCAAAACCGCCGCTGCAGTATGTCCCGCAAGGAGCACGGAACCTCGAAGTCACCTACGTCATGAATGGGACTTTCTATCAGATGGCCTTCGGCAAATGATCCGGGTTTCCGAATTGAAGTTATACTCAAGAATTAGGAGAAAGCAGTAGGGACAGCTCGTCCTCTCCAACCAGTCCTAGGAAAAATAGAACGGTGCTTACGTGGCTTCCCACATAAGCACATCTTCAAGCGTCAAGGAGCGACACGTGTTATTCTGATTGCCCTTGTCAGCGCTCTTTGCGGTATGTAGAAATGCTCTTGTCCTGCGAGCAACTTGGCGGATTCCCTGGTCTTGCATTGCTAGCTCTTCCCTATCTCCTGTAAACATAGGCGTAGTAGAGAGCGCTAGTGCTCATCACAGTTCGAGGGTGCTTGCTAGCAGTCGTGTTCGGCTTCTGAGAATCGGTTTCGTGTGCCATAGTCTTTCACCATTGGTTTGTGTTGGAAACTATTCGATGGTTTTGGTGTGTACTCGAAAGTATATAAAGGTTTGGTCACCCAACCATTATGATGGACATTATGTCAGTGACCAATGGTTCATAGAACAAAACTTTAATACGCAAACTTTCAAAGAGGCCCATGAACATGGAAAATGCCTCTAAGGTAGGACTTGGTGATACGGAAATGTCCGAGGAACTGACTGACACACTGACCGGGATTGTAGTGACGCAGGAAGGCAAGAAACCTCAGAGGGAACTGGAATTCGTGACAGACGAAAAGAAAGCCAGCGTTCTTCTTGAACCCGTCCGGCGTCATATTGTCAACGTTCTCAGAAAAGGCATCGATGACGAAGTGACTTCGGAGGAGTTCAACAAGGAAACCAGTGAGAGAATCATCCGCAAGAGAGCAGTGAAGCGCTATACGATGTCAGTAGTTGAGATTGTAAAGGCATCGACCTGTGACAAGAGTGCCCAGGGATTCACAAAGAACCAAGTCTACCATCACCTGCCGACATTGATTGAGGCAGGGTTTGTTATCAAGTATGGCACAGTCACTACTGGCAAGCGCACTACAGACTACTACCGAAGGACAGCAAGGGGATTCGTAATAGCGGTCAAGCCGGCTGCAAAGGATGAGAAGGTCGTTCGAAAAGAGGTTTCTGAAAAGATTGGGAGGATATTGAGCACGTTCCAACTGGACGTGCAAGACGACCGCAAGCAAGAACTTGTGGATCTTGCGACCCGTCTGTCAGTGATGGAAACATCTTGGCGGGCAAAGATAGGCAAGCTAGTCAGAGACGACATCGCTGATCCTGACATAATCGACATCTTTGCGTCGCTGGTGGACATATATGGCGAAGGTTCGGAAGAGTACAGAAACCTGAAACTGAGAATGCGTGAGATACTGTTCCCCTCGGGCTGATCGTACATCATTCGAAGTGAGTCTACACCTCAAGACCTCAGAACGCTTGCAGTAAGCACAAGTCCGGACCTTACTGGGACGCCCAAGACCAGCGACAGATCTTAAGCTACAGGCAGTTACGTCACGGCTGCTCAGTACACGAAAAAGCGCTTCATCCTTCTGTTGGTCGCTCAACAGTCCTTGTTCTGGGTAAAGGTGATGGTGGGTCAGGAATTGGACTGAACACGATGGCCAAGCTAGTTGCACGAGGCGCGTAAGGGCTCGACATAGGTCCTCTGTCTTGTATCATCACAGCTTCAATCGCGGCCACGTCAGTCGATAACACATTGACCGTTTTGCTCGTCTTCGTCCTTCATGATCGTTTCTATGCCGCAGCGCTCTGGTGCTGACGAGCTGGCTTGATCACAGGTTTCATCTGAAGAGCAAGGACTTGATCCTGGTCACCTTGGTATTCATTTGTGCCCACCCAGTCTTCAGGATCGCCATCCTTGTTGACAATAGTGTCCTTCCCTTGCCCTTTCTGCTACTGGCCCTGCAAGAGGAAACTCAGCGGCGCCGGCCGCAGATGACTGGCTTCCTACTCTGATTGGCGTCATGCTTTCACATACAGCCTATCTTCCTTATCGCCAAGTGCTCCTGTGAGTTCGGCCACGCCGGAGTAGAGGACTGTTTCCATGCTCAGAGTCGGCCGATGAGTTTGAGCGCGGTCCTGGAAACGTCAATGGCGGCTAGCTCGGGAACAGAATCGGCAGTAGCCCACGCCATCAACCATGTCTTCCCCTCAACTAGCGCCATGAGAAAGTGCCCATTGTTCTGTGACGTCGCTACATAAGACCCGGGACTAGACGCAATCCTGCTGTACTTCACACCATTGGCAAGGATAGAGGCTGCAGCGGTTTCGGCCGCAGTCGTGAGCTCACGTCCATCCTCAACCAGTGACCAGTTGCTCGTCTGCCACAATATGGTACCGTCTCTGCACACTGCAAACGCCTGAATCTTTGGGTTGTTCTGGAACAGGTTCTTCCACTCTTCATCAATGACCGTTGACATGGGTGAGGCCGCCTAAGAGCTAGCCAGTCAGACGTAACGCCGCCTGCCGCTCAATCACGCTCGAATCTTACCCTTCAGGAACTTCGCCGAGCGGTCTACGTCGACGTATATCCCGTCAGGAGTAGCACTTGCGTTCGCCCAAGCAACGACCCACTTATCGCCTTCAATCCTGACGAGCACAAGAGTGCCGTTGCCTGCGGCACTTCGCGCAACAAGACTGTCAGGGTTCGATCTCATGGTGCTGTACTTTACTTGGTTCTGGATCACGCTCGCCGCCTTCTGGGCCACAGCCGAAACGAGAGCCTTAGCATCCTTAGACAGGTCCCAGTTGTTGGTCTGCCAGAGGACCTGTCCATTAGCATTGACCACACCAAAGGCCTGAATCATGTGTCCTGAGTCATTATAGGCCCGGGTGTAAGCTTCCATCACGACTTGATTGTATGACACTCTGCATTCACCCCGTTGGACTCTGTGTTCTGTGAAGCAGTTAGCAGGATACCTGATTTAAGATAATCTTGATGGTCCTCCACAGAGCCTTGGAGCATGCTCTTATGCAGGGACATACACGCCCTCATTGTGACTGACAAGGCAATCTGGGAAACGAGTGAGGGCATCATGATTAGAGTGCTTGTCAAGCCCAGAAGCAGAACGATTAGACTCATTGAAGAGATAAGCGAAGCAGGGGTGCTCGTTAACCTGAAAGAACCCGCGAGGGAGGGCAAGGCCAATTCTGAGCTTGTCAAACGGCTCGCAAAGGCGCTGAGTGTTTCGTCCAGTGATGTAGCCATCGTTGCTGGATACGGAACAAGAGAGAAAATTGTGCGTATTAGAGGGCAAAGTCAGGCAGAGGTGCAAGAGCTTCTTCTCAAGGCCACGAGGAGTCAATGAACCATGAAATATGGTGCCTGCCGCCCCGATTATTCCAACATCTATATCACACTGCTTTTTGTGCCCGATGTTGTTGGAATGACCTCGGAGGCCAAGCCTTGATCGCTGACCACAAAACTACGAGAATACTTCTCACGGCCCTATTCTCTGCAGGGCTGTTCTACTGTGGGCTAGTCATTTCCAGCAGTCGTTTCGATATATGGATTGGCGCCTCGATAGTCGTGGGACTGCTACTTGTTTGCCTGTCCCTCTTCATGGGGCCTCCGACCAACAAGGGACTCATCTCGCTGGCTGTTGTGGGACTTGCCCTTTTCCTTGCTGCATTCATCCTTGGGCCTCCATCAGAGGTGCCCCTGATAACGACAGCAGAGATTGCCGTCTATATCATGGCAATGACAGAGTCGAAGTTTCCCCTCACTAAGCGGGCATTGGTCACGGGGATTGTCGTTGGAGTGATCATGACCTTTCTTGGTGTGTACCTGATGCTCAAGCTTGGCGTGGTCTATTTCATAGGTGCAGAGATGATGGGGGCAATCATTCTCAGCACTCGGGGTAAATACACCAAGGAAGAGAACACGATCGTCGTCGCAATCGCTAATGGTTCCTCAATGATATGCGCAGGGATTCTCATCACGCTGCCCGCGTTAGTCATCTACGAAACCCAGTACAAGCCCCCACTTGAACCCTCTATTGCTCCCGCTCTCCTCACACTTCCGTTTATCGCCTTTCTCATAGGCACAAGTGCACTCTTCGGCATCATGCTTCTTGTGCCATTCAGGAGTCACTTCGAGAAGCAACCTTGGCCTCAGCTCAGACCACAGGCAGAAATCATAATCTCAATGGGAGCTGATAAGACTGCGAAGAAGGACGTATTGGTTGGTCTAGGGGGTTCTGCTTCGTATGTAGGGGCGACAAAGATTGTAGAGCAGGCCACAGGAGCAGCTCTGGGATCTGTCCCAACTGCGTTCAGGACCCTCGTCCCGGCCACGGGGTTAATCCCTGATTGGATTGGCTTGAGTAACTCACCTCTTATCGCTGCCATTGGATTCTTTGTCGGATGGAAACGAGCACTTGTCCTCCTTCTAGGTAGCACAATCTCGCTCACAGTCTGGCTAATCTTAGAATTCGCCCCCCTTGAAGGCATCGGCGCACACCTGCAGCGCCCTGAGATTCTCTACCTAGTCTTTGGCGTGTTCGCGGCAGTCATCGTTTCCGGAATCACATCAGCTAGGCAGAAGAAGACAGCTATTCAGGAACCAAGATCAACCGTCAGAGATGAAGAAACACGCGAAACAGGAGCCGAATCAGAGGAGCCATCGAAAGAGATGCCATCAAAGCGCGTTGAGGTGCCGAAGCTCATGCGTCTGAAAGAAGAACTCATGTCTGTTGACACGATTCTGCATGACATTAGAGAGATAGCCGCAGATCCGCAGGGGTTCTTGAAGAGCAGACGAGGACAAGTACCTCCATGGATTGCACTGGTTTCGATGCTCATGTACATGGCAATCGGCATCGTATTCTTCTGGGTCATCACTCCCTTCGCAGGACTTCAGATCCAGTGGGCTCTCACCATGCTTGGTCCGCCAGTGGCCCTACTCTCCGTCTATTTCACGGCAAGGGCCATCAGTGAAACCGGAATGTTGGCAGGCTACATATCTGACGTGATGGCAATACCTGCGATTCTCTTGTTTCGAGTGTCATTCGCAGCTATCACGACCTTCATGACAATGATAGGTGCGTTTCAGGACGCGGCCATAGCGTTTCTCGTTCATCTCAGGTTAGGAACTTTCACCGGCGTGAGGGGTAGGGACATATTCAAGGCCATATCTGTGGCAGCCATACTTGGGACATCCGTCGGTTCCTTCATCATCTTTGGAGTCTACAAGATCTATGGTTTCGGCGGTACTGAGTTCCCTTGTCCTATAGCGCAATTGTTCGTCATACTTGTGACAAGCTTGATGGGTCTAGGCAACCTTCAACTCCCTTACGTTGACAGGCTTGTGCAATTGCACCCCGCCTTGGCAAATCCCGAACTGGCCCTCATCTACGTGTTGGCCTTCACCATGTTTGGATACCTTCTGAGCAGGCAGCTCTTAAGGGTCGGACTAAGCCCCATTACTCTGGCAGTGGGTCTTCTGATTCCCCCCGCGACAACTGCAACGATGATGATTGGTGCTTTGATAGACTACAAAGCCAAGAAGCGTCAACAGCAACCAGAGAAAGTAGACATGATGCAGATAACAACTCAGAGCCCTGAGTACAACAAGACGTCTCGCCTACTGAGCGGTGTTGTGTCTGGCGAGGCGATAGTGATAGCACTCTGGGCGCTGAGCAGCGCCATGCTCTTGTTCATCTAGTTTGCCTGTCCAATACACTGTGCCAGTTTCCACAGGAACTAGGAGTCCATGCCAACCGCCCATTCGGGTGAACGGACAGTCTGTTGGGTTTGTCACTCCCGGGCCACGTCTTCAATGGCCCGATCCCATTCGTCTTTTTCTTCGGACTCTCCGCGACGCTTCCTACGAACATGCGTCCGTTCCCTTCTCGCTTTCTCTGCTTTCTTCTTCTTCTGCTTCATCTCTCGCTTTTCCCGTTTCAGCTCCTGTTTCTGCTCCTTGGTCAGATTCCCTTCTATTTCGACTTCTCTCTTGACAATACTTCCAATCAGCATCGCAGCGAAAGGAAACAAGGCCACTACGGGAACCAAGAACAGAAGCATGAACTCCGGCTGCAAGAGCTCCACACTATTGGCTATCCCCGTAGGAAGGTTAAGTAATGCCACAAAGACCCACGGGTTCATCAACAGAAAGGAAACACCGACTACTGCCATGAGACGGATTGCCGAACCAGTTACAGCCGATCTGATGACATAGCTCTCTGACGGCGCAGCCGCCTTGGCTGTCAGTTCATCCTTGGCTGCAGGGTCATTACGAAGCAGTTCGTCAACAAAATGCTGCAGGCGTCGCACATCTGCTACAGCATCCATATTCTCAAGAGCATCTTTGGTGCCGACGACCTTCCTTTCAATCGCTTCACGGAGAAACGAAAAGGCCGTCGCTCCAGAGGACCGACTCATGGCGGTTGTGCTGACTTTCTCGCCCCTCTCCATCCTGTCTTGCTTTCGAGTGGCCATGCGCAGCGCCAAGAGCTGCTTCTTCAGAGTCTCTTCCCTTTCCTCTATGGGCTTGCCAACGGAGTGACTGTATATCATCTGGTAGCTCGATTCCAGATAGGCGAATGATACAAGTGCAAGTATCTGTGCCTTGCTGACTAGGAACTCGTAGAAGTCGGTTGGAAAAACCTCGTAGTTGGGAATAGCTACGTCCCTGAAAGCAGCTATGACCAGTATCAACTGAATAGATATGAAAGCGCCAATCACGAACTTGTGGTCCATCCGGACAAGCGACTGTAGGAACAAGGCAATACCTACTGCGGCACATAGGAAATAGAGAAACGTGAAGGTCTGGTTCCAGAGGGTCATTAGTATCCCAATGAAGTCATTCATGAATGATGTGAACACCTCATTCACATTCATCATGGGGCCTGAAACACCGTAGGGCTGCATGTACCAGAAACGAAGAATGAGTGTGTTGTACAGGCCCCCCACAAGGTTGTTCAGAACCTGACCACCGAGAAGAGGGGACGCGACACCATTCACAATCATGATTGCTAGAAAGAACATGATCAGCGAAAGGAGTCTGAATACGGTCACTATGTATTCATAGGGTATGCCCCAGTCCCACCTCCCAGACATTATGCTATAGACTGTGTACGACAGGTAAACGAAGGTCGCCACAGAAACAACACGCAGAATCCAAGTGACGACTCTCAATGAAGTGCCACACCCCTCTGCTTTGCAGCATTGTACTGATGGATGATTGCTGGGAGGAAGTCTTCTGGACCCACATTGACAACTTCGATGCCAAACCGTGAAAGTGCTCGAGAAATCTTGACGCGCCGCTCCCACAGCTCCTCTGAAACGGCCTCCGAGAGGACTCTCTCAACCGGTCCAAACTGTCCTACTGGTGCTTCAAACCAGGGACCGAACGGACTGATGACCACGGCCCTGTGTCCGTTTGCCACGACTGCCTTCATTGCATTCAGCAATGGACCGGGCGATTCTTCTAAGTCTGTAAGAAAGAAGAAGAGGGATCGTTTCCTAGTCTGACTAGTCACGTGTGACACGGCCGTTTCGTAGTCGCTCCAACCCATTGGCTCGGCCATCGCTAGAGCATCAAGCACCTCGTACATGTGGTCAGGCTTTGTGTTTGGTGGGACGTAGTTGTGAACAACGTCTGAGAACACACACACCCCCACTAGGTCCTTCCTCTCAAGCCCCATGTATGTGAGTAAGACCGCTGCTCTGATGCCGTATTCAAGCTTGGTGTTTTCTGGGTAGCCATTGCCCATGCTCCCAGATGAGTCAACCATGCAGATGAACTGAACATTCTTCTCTTCCTCATACTGCTTGACCATCATCTCTCCTCGCTTTGCAGTCGTCTTCCAGTCAATGAGCTTGAACGGATCACCGGGCACGTACTCTCTGAACCCAGCGAACTCAGTGCCCATTCCGACAACCTTAGTCTTGTGAGAGCCGAACATGAGCCCGAGCTGACGTTGTTTGCCTATGGTTTCCAAGCGGCGCACATCTTTCCAGGTCGGATAGACTAAGATCTCGGTCCTAGCCTTCACGGTTCGCTTGTAGTAGTGGAGTCCAAGCCGGTCACGCATGATGACCTCTGTGGGACCGAGATAGTAGCGACCTCGCATCCTGGCCTGCAAGATGTAAGAGAATGCGATACTGCTGCCGGCTTCAATGCGGGAGGCCATGAAGTTCTCGCCTATAGCCAGTATCCATGTTTCGGGGTATTGATCCCAGACTTCGATGAAGTCGAAGTTGCGGCGCGAGGTATTACGGATAGTCACACGCACCCGGAGGAAATCACCAGAGAAGACCTTGGTCTTGTCAATCTTCCGATCAACCTCGATGCCAGAGAGGTTGGCAGTCACTGCAAACAGGGGAAGTGTGACCACTAGACCTACTATCAGATATACGCCAAGAAGAATGAGATAGAAGTTGAAAAAGGAAAAACCACTTGTCAGAAACAGTATTCCCGCGAACAGGACAGTAAATCCTCTCTGAGTTATCAATCTCAGTCTTCTCCAGTGTTGTTCCTTTCAGATCTGTCTATTTCGGACAATCCACTTCTCCGAGTATCTTCGAGACAATACGATCTACGCTCAGTCCCTCGAGCTCGGCCTCCGGTTTCATGACGAGTCTGTGATTCAGGGCTTGAACACAGAGCTTCCGTACGTCCTCTGGGATCACATAATCACGCCCCAACATTGCCGCTCTCGTCTTTGATGCACCCATAAGAACGAGAGAAGCACGAGGAGAGCCACCAAGGAGTATCTGAGGGTCATTACGGGTACGAACTACGATGTCCCGGATGTAGTTGATTACATCCTCATCCAGGTACACCGTTTTACATGCATTCTGCATCCGGACGATGACTGAGGGGTCAGCAAGCACTCTCAGATCTGTCGCCTCACCTTGATGCTTCCTCCGAATCACCTCAGCCTCTTCACTGGGCGTTGGATAGTCCAGTACCAGTCGGAACATGAAACGGTCAAGCTGTGCTTCTGGCAGAGGATAGGTACCCTCTTGCTCGACCGGGTTTTGAGTGGCAATTATGAGAAACGGCAGGGGGAGTTTCCTTGTCACGCCCTCAGTCGAAACCTGTCGTTCCTCCATAACCTCCAACAATGCACTCTGAGACTTCGGGGGACACCGGTTGATTTCATCTGCGAGCACGAGGTTGGCAAAGACAGGACCCTTGCGGAACCAGAACTCTCCGCTCTTCTGATTGAAGACGTTGCTTCCGAGAATGTCACTCGGGAGAGTATCGACGGTCAACTGAATCCGCTTAAAGGCACAACCCAGAATCGATGCGAAAGTACGGGCCATGTAGGTCTTCGCAAGGCCGGGGACTCCCTCCAACACGACATGTCCATTGGAGAGGAATGCAACCATCGTGTCTCGTAGGATTTCAATCTTGCCAACGATCACTCTTTGACACTCGCGTATTATCTCTGAAGTCAGGTCATGAACCTCTGCTATGCTCATGGCCTGTGAAGTGTCGACTTGACTCACTTCCGTTGTTTCTTCTACAGTCATTACTTCTATCTCACCTTCTTGATTCAACTAAGAGCGATGATATATTGTGCATCCAGAAGAAGAGAGTCATCAGCTCGCTCTCTCTGATCTTCATCTTGGGTCTCGAGGATATCTCCTCTATCCTCTCAATCGTCTTGAAGAACTTGGTTTCATCTAGGCTCGGGTCCTTGTAGCGCATGAGTTCCCACAGCTTCCTTGCATCGTATTCTGACCACATGTGTTTGCGTTTCAGATCGCGCTTGAGCTTCCTGTACAGCATCTTCACCACACGTGCATAGTTGCCCTCTGTCCGATAGTAAGTCATGCGCTCGCTGAAGTATGTCTGTCCGCGCCTTAGGAATACGTCAGACACACTCCTGACCTCTGGCTTCTTCATGTCTGGCAGATACTTCTTGAGACCTATAACAGTCAGTAAGGGATACAACGGAGCAAAGAAGGGCATCGTACTAAGCCATAGAGCGCGCCCTAGATAGAACCCATAGAAGAACTCTGGTGACTGCCAAGGCACGGCAAGCAGGTTCTCGCAGAAGACAACGGGCCATGATGCGTTATATTGAGCCAACCAGTTGATTACATTCGTGCCGAACTGGCGGTTTTGACCGAGGGAGAACATGGTGTTGATGAACACACTTGGGTCGCTCATCGCGACCAGTCTTCCAGTCGGAGAACCCTGACCACCGAAAGACAGGTCCAGCGCTCCAACGACTGGCATTGAGCCATTCCACTCGTCGCCATTCGGGTAGGGATTCGGATCTGTTATGTTCGTTTCACACCAAGACCGGGTTGTGGTCCAGGCCACACCTGCCTGACCAAGGACACATAGGGGGTTGATCGCCGTTGCCCAGTTCAAATAGAGCTCGTTCACTCCGGCAGTGAGTGCACCCCCATCTAGACCAGTCCTGAAACCACCATTTGCCCTCTTGATCACAGGCAGCTTCGGGCTCTTAGCATACGAATCTAGGTCGAGGATGACGCCGCCCGTAAAGGAAAGAAACCCTTGCGTCGGAATCGGACCCCCTGACCATGAGCCGGTGATGAGACTGTTCAATACTTGGAAAGAAGTGTTGGCAGTGCCGAAGTCATCGGCGATGAGAACCCCTCCCCCTGCCATCAGGTGATCGAACAGAGTGAGCACTGCATCTAATGTGAAGTAGCTGACAGGACCCATGACTACTAGAATTGCAGCACCTTCATACCTCGATATGACGCTCATTGACGACTGGATGGCTAGAGTGGTGTATCCAGTGTTCTCGATTTCCAGCCGGAAGTCGCTCATCCCGTTCCATTGCTCATTGTAGATGCTGAAATCCTGCGTGTAGGTCTCGCTCACACCGAAGACCGTTCCGCCCGCCAGAATGGCAACTGGAAACCAGCTTGCGAAGAACAACAGGATTTGAGCCCATTCCTTCCAGCCCATCTTAGTTCCACCTTGTGCCTGCGCCTAGACAGCCGTTGTGATTGGACTGCCCTCAATCTTGGGGTAAAGGTCAGTGAAGACCCTGATCGCAGACTCATAGCGCTCGCGTGTCATTTCGTGTTTCGAGAACCGAGC
Source organism: Candidatus Thorarchaeota archaeon (assembly GCA_003345595.1). Classification (GTDB taxonomy): domain Archaea; phylum Asgardarchaeota; class Thorarchaeia; order Thorarchaeales; family Thorarchaeaceae; genus OWC5. Next base: position 64,995 of record PRDI01000129.1, read on the forward strand.
CTCCTCATAGATGGTTGCGAACTCCTCCGCGGCAGTACTGTCCAGAGGCATTATCTTAAGAACGCGCTCAAGATACTCACGTGCGGTTTCTGACACCAGACGTTCAGAGCCTGTCTTCGAACCACACATCTGCTCAAATGTGCGATAGGCAAGGGTGATGGCGGCAGCATATTTGCCTGCATCAGCCAGCTTCTTTATGTTACGCAGCTTACTAGGGATGTCAACTGCTTTTGTTCCCTCCGGGCGGCGGAACCTGCCTTTGACAAGATAGAGATACAGGAACACGACAATGATCGCGCCGGTCAGTGCGACACCCGGTAGAATGATGTCAATCAGTCCTTGCATTGGTCACCACCTGTTAGTAACATGAGAGTACGATGTTCTGATTCTCAAATGAAATCTAGACCACCTCGAGGTACTTCCATTGTGTGGTCTGTATCGTCGTATGACTATGATACCTATGATCGCTTCAGCCACGATTGCGCCTGCCCATACCATGATCAGAATCAAGCTCAGAGAAGGGCCAGTCGCCATCTGTATAGCAACCGTGAATCTGCTCGACTCAATACTGGAAGTTTCAAATGAAACAAGCGTGAAATAGTACTCGTAGAACCCCTCGGGAGCTGACTCCAGAGCAATGTACGTGATACGGCCATTGTCATCAGTGATGCGAGTCTCGGTGGAGGTGCCGTTCAAATGGATGATGACGTCCCTGCCCACAATCGGATAGTGAGTCGCCGAATCATCAGTCAGCACACAGATGATAGTCAGTGAGTCCCCGGGGTTTATGCGCGTTGGAGTCCCAGGATTGAAGACCACGTTCGTGAACACGTGGATGGAATCGGTCACATTTCGAGTAGAACCGTCAACATAGCCGTAACCCGCGTATGAAACGGAGAGCGTGAATAGACCACTGCCTAGACTCCAGTCGAGTGGAATCTCTCGTTCGAACGTGTTTCCATCTGGCGAATTGACCAGTAGCGTATCGATATTGATGCTTCCGAGGCTGAGGACCACTGACCCGACGATCACGCCTCCTTCTGTGTCTTCAAGGCGAATGAACACTGTGAAGGTTTCTCCGGGCATGATGTCACCCTGCGGAGTCACTTGAACCAGAACTCGCGTGCCCAAGTGAACTTCAATCGTCCATGAGCTGGGCGTCCCTTCTACAACATAGTTGCCATAATCAATGCCAAGTGTTAGTATGTGTTGACCCAACGACCAACTTGAGGGGACTTCGAGACTGACAGAGAACCTACCATTCAACCCTGTGGATACGGTATCCCAGGTCCCCGTCGGGTCGACAATTATCGCCAAAGGCACGCCTGGTGCGTTCCCGCCACCGTGGGTGACGTAGCCGCTTACTGTCAGGTAGCTGCCTCTTGTCACAATGACCACTGCCTGAGGGTCCAAGTGCAGTGTCACTCGGTCGAATACAGCCACCTGCTGCTGGGCTGATACCGGATTCTCGAAACGGTCGGGACGTGTAAGAAACGCGACATAGTAGGGTACAGTGCCCAGGCGTTGCGTCCAAGGGACTGTGTAGACAAACTGGAAGCTGCCTGTCGGATTTGTGATGGTCAGGTTGTACAGAATACGCCCATCCCAGATAATTGTCACATCATAGCCAACCATACCGGTGCCATTTCCGAAAGTCAGGTTGCCAGAAATAGTGATGTCATCGCCCAAGTAGACTATTGAAACGTCACCAATCGCGGAAAGTGAAACCGGTATGAGCCTGACGTCCACTGTTCTTGTCATGGATTGGCCCGGTGATATGGACAGGTCAGATGGCGTACAGTTGGCCCAGAACTCGAGGACACCCACGGGAGCAGTCAATTCCACTCCCAGCCCAAACCAACCTGTGTCATCCGTAAGAATGGGATAGGGATATACTAGGAAAGTCGCCATGTTGAGGCTGTGCCGGGCCCAGAGAAACACGGGAGCTCCTGCATACGGAGAGCCGTTGTCCAGCGTCAATGTGCCAGTGACTGTTATGATACCTTCGATATAGAGCACACTGGGTGTGACATCAAATGACGACCAGACAAGCGACAGCCCACTGACGTTGATGGTTATGGGGGCAGTGGCAGAGTCTGCGATCCAGGTGACTCCAGATGCATAAAATGCCACGATGTCATGGTCACCAATCGTTGTTGATTGAAGAACAGTCCAGTTGTAGAGAAAAGAACCATCGGAGGTGGTCTGTGCAGAACCTACAGGAGAGCCATCTATCAGAATTTCAATCCATGCTCCGATCAGAGGCACGTCGGGACCCGTGAGCTCGTAGTACAAGACTCCTGTGAGCGTGATAATCTGACCGATACTGCAGTTGATCACTCCACCACTGTTGAATCCAATGATTACTGTGATCCATTGCTGCAGTGTGAGCATCTGATGCACAGACTCTGTACTGGCAATGAGAAGAGAGCCAGAGTAGGTGCCGTACACCTCGATCCCAGTCCAGATGCTGTCACCAGACATGCCAGAGTAGGCATATTCGGCGCCACCTGTGGAGTTGGTGGTCACAGTTGCTATCGAGATGTCGGACCCATTGAACCACCAGATTGACACCTGAGCGTTGTTCACAGGTGTGGAGTTGTGCCCAAATGAGAGCACTACGTAAATCACGACCGTTTCGTTCAGATAAGCTGGGTTTGGGCTCACAGTGACAACAAGATCAACTGGATATCTCTGTACAGAAATGGAAAACACAGTGCTTGCATCGCCGGTCAGTGGGTCGACTGTGGTGTAATTGCACTTGAACCAGTACGTGCCAGCATTGTCAGGCGGAACAGTCAACCAGTAGACGTAACTGAAACCCCCGGTTGAATTTGTGACAATACTTCCTATGAGACTCCAGGTCAGACCCACCTGACGATAAATCATGACCGAGCCCCCGACAATGACAGGCGATCCGCCAGTATAAGCGAGAACACCCTGCATACGGATGCTCTGGTCAAGATACACTGAAGATGGGTAGTACATGGTGAACTTAGTGGTGTACAGGACCAAGTCAATCTCGATGCCGGGCGCAGAAGTTGCATTGCTCCACAGCGGCACACTATTGATGAACTCGGCCCAGATGGTGACGTTGGCTACTCTGTCTTTGTCTACCGAACAAACGTAGTAGAAATCGAAGTAACCAGATGCGTTCGTGAAATAGCCATTGAACACATCGATGGTCCCATTATTCCAGTCCCAATGTACAGAAACCTGTTGCCCTATCAGGGGAGTGCCATTGTCCTGATATGTCAGACGCCCCCATACCCAGACGGTTTCGTTGAGATGATAAGAGGTACTGTTCGTAGCTGTCGTAAGTACGAACTGGTAGAGTATGAGTGTGGCGGTCCTATTCGCGGACTCCGCGTCGCTCCAGAGAGGATTCGAACTGGTGTAGCTCGCCCATACATAGACTGCTCCCAGCGCATCCCTCATTGAGTAATTGTACCGGAAAGCGAACGAACCTCCGCTGTCTGTTGTCTTGGGATAGAAATAGGTACTCGTGCTGTTCCTATAGGCCACAGTGACATTGGCCCCGGTGAGTGGGATTGTGCCATCCTCGAAGTAGAGAATCCCCGAGAACACCATTACGTCGTTCAAGTGATACTCTGGTGCATCAGTTGCGGCTAAGAGTATGACTTGGTATATCTGGAGTGTCAATGATGGCGTGAGGCCTGCAGTCGCATTATCATAAAGCCGCGTAGGAGACGTGAAGGCGACTTGAACATCGACAATGCCTGTATCGTCAGAGAGCACCGAGCAGTCGTAGTAGAAGCTATACCAACCAGTGATGTTCGTTGTCACAGGGAACGTGGGCACAGGAAGAGTGCCATTAGTCCAGTACAAATAGACCAAGCGACCAGACCAAGGACTCCCATTCTCAAACTGTAGGCGGCCCCAGATGTGGACTGTTTCGTTCAGATAGTAGCTTGTGCCATTGGAGAAGATAGTGAGAGTCGTATTGTAGTTGATGACTTGGACGATCAGTTGGACGGACACGTTGCTGGCAAGTGCTGGATCGGTGGAAACAAATTCCGTCCATACTGGGACACTACCCAGCTCGTGCCCAAAGGGTATGGTCATACTGTACTCGTAGAGAAAGGTCGTTGGACTGGTCATAACCACACTGAGGTTGTGCGGTCCTGTGCTGTTATCCCACCAGACCGTGACGGGAGCGTCCGTCAGATTCAAACCCAACTCAGGCAACGAAACGGTACCCGAAATGGTCAAGGACTCCAGCAGATGCACTGGATTTGGAACCACTTGAATTGATACTTCGACAATCCAACGTTGCACCATGATAGTCATGTTCACCGATCGAGAGCTGGCGTAACTCGGGGAGAGTGACTCGAACTCGGTCCAGTAGGTGACCATGCCCTCAAACCCCACAGGCACTGTATAGACAAACTCGTAATACCCGTCCGATTCTGTGATGCTGCTCCCTATCAGTACCGCCGAGATCCCATTGTACCACCAGACATCTATCGTCTGGTCAGCAATCCCGGTAGTGTTTGCAGTGTCAATCAGATAGCCACTGATGACAATGTCTTGGAGCATGTGTACAACGTCGGGTGTCTTGGGCAAGGAGTCTATACTCAATGAGGTTTGTCCGGTCCGTATCGTGATTGGCACGGCTTGACTCCAGTTCCCGGACACCAATGCCATACCCGACGTCCAATTGACTTGAGCATAAACGACACCGGGTGGAAAATCGTTGGGGATGGAGTAGGTGGAGCGAAAACCGCCAGTAGAGTTGGTTGCTGCGGTGTTCACAAGAGTACCGTTGAGAAAGACACCAATGGTTTCACCGACGATCAATGTGCCGTTGAGCAACTGGGCCACACCATCATAGGTGAGTGTCCAACCACGATATGCAATAGTTGGATAGACGGTCAGTGTGAACCCTACTGTACCCCACACGGTCACAGTGGAATTGTCTGCCGATCGCGCCGGTAGCAGGACTGGAAACCCACTATCCCACTCCCCTGCATACTGGCACCATATCTTATGGTTCCCGGTGGTCATTCTCACGAGGTCGAGCGGGTCCACGGTGATATTGAGATTGTAGCGGCCGTCGGCCCCAATGGTGGCGTTCCCAATCCACCCTTCGTCCCACATTATCTGCATCTGATCATTGTTCAGTCTGGTCCCATTGACCGGACTCCCTCCAACCGTCATCACTCCATGAACATGGAGCGTGTCCTGCCAGTGCGTAGTGTAGTTGTCAAGACCAAGTTTCATGTCCAAATCGATTGTTTCACTCGGAAGGAAATCCGATAGGACCGCTTTCTCGGGTGAAGTTGAGGGAGTCGGCACAGCAACAGCGTAGACAGAAGTGTAGTTGGAAACAGCGAAGCCTGGCCCGATCCATGTTGCAGAGATAATGTGGAGCCCAGTCACTGATCCGTCAGGAAAGGCGTAAGTTATGTTGGCTAGGGGTAAGGAGGAACCCATCTCTATCGTGGAGTTGCCCATGTACAGACTAGCTGTTTCGTCGCGAAAGTAGACGACCTCTGGAGTTGTGACAGGTATGCCTTCATACAGCAGAAGAGCGCTCAAATTGAAATCCACACCTATCATAGCCCACTGAGGAGGTCCTACATAGAGCTGGACGCTGCCTTGGCTTGTGTTTTCGGGTATCTCTCCACCACCCATGTTTCCGGGTAGAGGCATGGGAATGACTTGCATCCACTCTCCTCCAGTCGGGGAGTTGTTCATGGGTATGAAGACTTCCGCCCAGAACACCATGTGGCGTACTCTCAGAGTACGATATGAGCCACTGTCATCGCCCACTGCATAGCCCATCACAATCCTAGCCGGGATATCGAGATGCCGCATGAAAACGCAGTAGGCCGTCGCAAAGTCCATCGGCAGCCCACCCCCTCGTCGAATGAACCAGTCAGTCACTTCCTGACCTAGCGCAGGGCGCTCCAAGTACTCACCCTGGTCCATCATTAGACTGTAGCTGGTTTGAAAATGGAGGCTGACAGCAAGAGCGGTTTCGTAGGCATTCATCCCTGCGATGTCGAAGGGCGCAATGCTGTCTAGGACTCTCTGAGTAAGGACCACACCTTCAAGGGTGCTGTATACTGCCGCAATCTCAGCCGGAGCCAATACCCCCTCACGGGCGTTGGCCGCCACATATGCCAAGTCCTGATTCTCAAAGGTCACTTCATATCTGACGAGAACACTGGTGCCACTCTCCCCCTCAAGGAGGGGTTCGAAGAGCAATGTGCCATAATCATCCGTTCTGAGTGTGTAGTCCAAGAGTCGGGACGGACTGTCAGGCTGGTAAGACCCGGACACTATGCGACCTGTTTCGAAAGAGTCAGCAATCACTTGTATAGTAGGGAAGAGTACGGGCAAGTCTATGCTGCCAACGTTTGGTCCTGCAGTCACATTGAGGTAGATGTTGTATATCTGGTTGCCTTGGTCTTGAGCCTGACTCTGGGTGATCACTTCGGTTGTGGCAGGCCTTCGGGTATCACCGAGCGACTTGGTCCAACTGCTTCCATCGTAACGGTCGTATGATGTACTGCGCCATAGCTGCGGTGGGTCTGAGGGTGCCGCATAGAAGATCACATTCTCCAGTTGCTGGAGAACATCAGGAGGAGGCGGCAAATTCATCGGCATATCTGTGTAATTGATGTTCTCAAACCAAGAACTCCTTCCACCAGCCCAGTTTATGTCATAGGGCCAAGGTTCGACCGCCGAGTAGTCTTCATGAGGAATCTCTGATCGCATCAAGCCAAACTGGATAAAAACGAAATTGTAGGTTGTCCAGAGGAGGGTTATCAAGAGGATTATGGAACTGAGTAGTGTCAAGAAACCCATTCTGCGTCTAGCGGTCGTGGCAGTGGCACTCACTCGGTAGTTCCTCTTCATATTTGAACGGCAGGGCGTGCTATAGAATCGGCTGTTCGGTTTACACAGCTAATTCGGACTACAACGTTGGCTTCCGGAGCAAGCAATTAAAGCATTTCTCGGATACGCTGCTGTAAAGACGTACTCTGTTGCTTAAGGCACAGACAAGAACCGTTGTATTTTCAGGTACAACATACATACAGTGGTGCTGACAATGAAGTCCTGTCCTGAAGAGAAACTTGAGAAGTTCGTGAAACAGAGCTTGGCCGTGAACGCCGCCGGAGCTCACACATATGACCACATAATGCGTGTCTATCTGTTGGCAAAGATGATTGGGACGGGGATAGGCGCTGACATGCGAGTGCTAGGTGCTGCGGCGCTCTTACATGATGTGGGCCGCCCCAGAGAAACTGAAACAGGTGTTTCACACTCGATTCTCTCAGGCGAAATGAGCAGAGAAGTCCTGATTGCAGCTGGCTACACTCAAGATGAGGTCAAGCAGATTGATGATGCAATCAGGACACACCGTTTCAGCGAGGGTCTGACTCCGACATCGAAGGAAGGTGAAGTACTCAGTGATGCAGACAAGCTGGATGCCATTGGTGCCATTGGTGTATTCAGGGCAGTTTCGCAGGCAGCGGCAGAAGACCGAGGGATGGAGGGATTCCTCAGGCATGCAGACGAGAAGCTGTTGAAACTACATCGACTCATGTACACCAAAAGTGGGAAAGCACTGGCAAAGCGGCGGAATGCCTTTCTCCAAGAGTTTGTCAACAGACTTCGCGAAGAGTCACGATACTAGACAGAATAAGGCGGATGTTTACGCAGGAACAACTCAAGGTATGACTCACGAGTGGACTGCTTCGAATCCAAGCCAAGCTTCTGGGTCAGACTGAGCAACATGTCGCGCACAGGCTCCACGCTGTCCTTCGACTCAACGATCTGCTCGAACTCAACATACAGCCCCACTCCCTCGACCTCATCAATACTTACGGTGACTCCTTCGACCTTGTAGAACACCCGGTTCTTGGTCACTGTGGCTACGTACTTGAATCCGACATGCTCTAGAAATGACCTCGTAGAGCCGAGCTCGCTCACGCCCAGAGTGACTTCCACCCGTGTCTTTGACTTCGGGTCAACCTTAGGTCCCTTGTAAGTCAACTCCAACATTGGTCTATGAGCGCCGCCACGCGGTTTCTCAGACTCCCCAGTCGGAATACGGTTTCTAATACGAACCGCCTCATCTGTTGTTCGAAATGACTTGCACGGATGGTCATAGTATTCGTCGTGTTGTGTTTCAGCATTGAGCTTCACCGCTCCAAGCCCTATCAGTGTCCGCTCAAGACGCTTGATGTCCTTCAGGGGAACCTTCAGTTCGACCTCGTAGCCTTCGCCAGTCAATTCAGCCAGCACCCCATCAATGGGACTGTGCTTGGACGTCGTCTATTGGGAGTTAGATGTTTCCCTTGTGTAGAAAGCTCCGACTACATCGCTT